>CAKUAQ010000023.1 GCA_934636435.1 uncultured Eubacteriales bacterium | reverse complement strand
CGCCAAAGCGGTTGGCTGCACGCCCGAAGGAGAACATACGGTTATCGGTCACTTTCTGATTGCCGTAGATCGTCCACGTGATCTTACCGCCATCAGTGAAGAACGCATTGAAAGATTCCTCGCTCAGCGGCTGTTCAACAAGGCCGCTGTTTGCAACCAGCATAGCCTTGACAGCTTCATACGCGTCCTGAATCGTATCGTAGGAGTCGGCTACGCCGTCGATGCCGCTGATGGTCACGCCCTGCTTGAATTCATCCGTTTCGGCACTTGCATCATAATCGTTGCCAAAGCTGTCGTGCTCCACGGTGTCCTGGGTGGCGACAACGGTGATGGAGATACCGTCCAGCGTCAGACCCTGATAGTCATTGCCGGCAGTGGTCTGCATCACGCCCTTGATGTAATATACATCGCTGGTTTCGGTCTTTTTCAGATTGCCGGTGAACACGTCAAGCGCAGTTTCTGTCTGGCTCTCACCAGTACCCTTCACCAGATAGAAGTCGATAACATCCAACAGATCGAAATTACCCTCATTGGCGGCCGTAGTACCCTTGTTGACCTGTGCTTTCCACTTCAAAGCCAGATTGCCCTTGTTGGCAATTCGGAAGCCCTCGGTCAGATAGCGGCAACCCGGCTCCCAAAGAATCTGTTCGCCTTGCGCACCGGCGACTTTGGTGAAGCTCAGCTTCTCAATATGAGAATCGCTGTTCGCACCGATAATATCCACTTTCAGATTGCCGGATACAATCTTGTTGACACCGGTGGATGCGGTGTCGGTGAACCACGCAAAGGTGGTGCCGATGAGCATCGCTACGCACGCCAGAATGGCCAGCGCACTGGTCAGCAATGCCCGCTTGGTAGATTTGCTGCTTTTCATAGGTTGTTTCCTCCTTTATATTTTTGTCGGCAGAGGGCTTTCGCCGGATACGCTCCGCTCTACCGACAAAACGGAGGTATCACACGATCCAGTTTTCTTCGCCCGGCGGGTTAGTCAAAATGACTAATCGAGGGCATTTGGCCCCCCCCCCGTGGTGCAGATTGCCGATTGTGCAGGTTGTCATACGGATTTCCTCTTCTCTCATGATCTCGGCATTCCGAACGATTCGGCAGCCATATGCAAACGCGGATCTATCCGCGGTCACACCGTAGTGGTATCGGACGGCGTTTCGTCCTGCGGCGTCGCCGCGCCGCCCTCCGGCGCAGGCTGTACGGCCTGCGGGGCCTGCTCAGTCTGCGGAGCCTGTGCCGATTGCGGGGTCTGTGCCATCTGGGCTTTCATCGCCAGCAGCTCCTGCATCATGCGCTGGGTCTCGGCACGGTCGGCCTCGATCTTGTCCCTTTCGGCTTGCAGCTCCGCCTGCTGTTCAGCTTTATATTTGCGGAACAGACGAATGCAGCGGATGCCCTCTAACAGAATGAGGAGCAGAAACGGCACCAGAATACACACGATGTAGCCGGGCGTGGTCTTGAGGAACTGGAAGAACCGACCGACCTTCGGGATACGGCTCCGGTATTTGCCCAGCACATACGGGTAGGTGACGACGGTTTCATCGTCCGTGTCGGTGGTCGTACCGTAGGTGACGAAGCCCGGCTGACCGCCGGCATCGGTGGTCAACCGCCGAATCTTGTGGGTGACAGTCTCCCCATAGTTGGCGGTGTTCTGGGAGGTGTAGGCAATGATGTCCCCCTCTTTCAGGGTGGACGGCTCAACCTCCTTCACCAGCACCAGATCTCCCGCGTCAAAATCGGTCTTGCTCATGGAGTCGGACAGGACGATAAACGCCTTATAGCCGAACAGATTGCGGTCGGCGCGGTCAAAGGTGGACACCGACACGATGGTGAACACCATCATTCCGGCGGCAAGAATGACCATCACCCATACCAACACACTGCGGATCACACGTAACGCTTTCACTCGCTCACTTCCTAAACAGATTATTATACTTGAAGCACCCCGCACAGGGCGTCCCGGAAAACTGCACCCGGCAGCCACCGCAAAGTGCCGCGCGATATTGCTCATATATGAGGTTAGAGAAGATCGAATCGGCCCGGTTCACGTGGGCGGCGGGGTCACTGCCGCTGAGCCGGTCGCGCCCCGGATACGGTTGCCGGACGGCGGAATCACTTCTTCCGTCAGGAGAACGCCTTATTCGGATTGTTCTTGGTCTGTGTCGCCTCGGCACACATGGTAAAGGTGAGATCCAGATTCTGCGTCTCGTTGCCCCGCTCCGCCGGGAAATAGAAGGTAGCGGTCAGATTACGGCGCTGACCGATCCTCAGCATATCGTCGGCGGCAACGGCATTCTCCTGCGCCAGCTCGCCGGCCGTGCCGGAATAGAGGACCTTATCGCCATCCTTTATGGTGACGGTCAGCACATCGGCCAGCCCGCCGCTCACATTGTCCAAATACAGGCGATAGTACACATCCCAGGTGCTCTCATTCTCAATGAAAAAGTCCTTCACCACGGTCATTCCGGGCTCAAAAATGAATTCGTGCTCCTGAATCACCGGCTTGCCGTCATTGAGATTGATCTTGACCGTGCCCGTGTGGAACAGATTGTTCTCCACCGAGACGGAGGCGTACACCAGCGCGAAGGTGGTGATCACCAGGCAGACCGCCAGCACAATGATGGCGACGATGCCGCCGGTCAGCTTTTTCGCGGTTTGGGTTTTCGTTTCAGTCATGTTTGTCGTCCTCCTTGCGTTTGCGCGTAACCAGCAGCAGGATCAGGATGCCGCCGGAGCAGGCGGCCAGCACCACCCACAGCACGATATTGGTCGTATCTCCCGTCCGGGGAGCGTCATCCAGATTGCCGGTCTCCTCTACCCACCATCTGAAATCGGCGATCAGATCTTTATTCTGATACGCGTTGCCGACGCTCGTATCCAGATAGGCCGTGATCTCGTAATACAGCTCGTCGGCGGTGTTTCTCGGCGATGCCAGCGCGTGGGTCACACTCTCGGGCATATCCCGCATCAACCCGTCGTACAGGACCTCGCCCGTGGTGAGCAGCTTCACCCGCACCTGCATCATCTCGGCCAGCTTTTCAAAGCCGGGGCGCACGGTGGCGCGGTAATGTACGGTGACTTTATCGTGATAGGACACCCGCACGCGGAAATACTTCGTCTCGCTGTCGCCGGGGAACATATTGCCGACCTGAAACGGCGTATTCTCCTCCGGCTGCTTGTTGTACAGCTCGATGGTGGCCGCCTTTTTGGCGGCCGCAGCCGTCCCCTGTGCGCCGGGGGCCGCGTCCTCGCCGGAGCTGCCCGTCCCATCGCCGCTGTCGGAGCTGTCCGCATCCGGCGTGATGAGGTTGTCCGGCACCGTAACGGTAGCCGGCGTGCTGTTGGTCAGCCGGTTATACAGGAGTGTCCCGCCCAGCGCCAACAGGCTGATGCCCAGCAGCACAGCCAACACTATAATGACGATCTTGACTTTCTTTTTTTGCTCCACCCAAATTAACTCCCTTCCAAAACGGTTCTTATCGTTGTTCCTCCAGCTTGTCCTGCCGGACATAGCTTCTGACCACGCTGAAAATCAGCCGGAAACTGAGGGCCGCCGCCACACTGCTGTCCTTTTGGGGATCGTTTATCTGCTTCATGGCTTCACCCAGCAGAGTGTCGAAAATATGGTGCATCACCGTGCGCACATCCGTCGTTTTCGGAAATGCCGTTTCCATCTGTTCCAGCAGCCCCCGATACCGCTCCATGTGTTCCCGGCTGGCATACCGCTGGAAGGACGCCGAATAATAATAGCGGACATAGAATGTCAGCTCGTCCGGATGCGCCATCAGATAATCCCAGCATTTCATAAACAGCACACGGCAGCGGGACTCATAATCAATGCTCTCATAGTGCAATACCGTAAAGTTCTTCAGGATCACATCCAGAAATTCTTCATCGGCCACTGCGAAAGCCGCCGCGATCAGATCCTCTTTGCTCTCGAAGAAATGATAGATGTACGCAACGTTGATACCGCTCTTTTTACAAATGGCGCTGGTCGTGGTGTTTTCAAGCCCCATCGCCGCAACGGTTTTCATCGCCCCGTTAATCAGCTCCCGCTGCACGGCCCGGTTTCTTACTTCTTGCGGAAGCATGGTTTTACATCTCCTTAAAAAGTGTTTGCTTATGTCGATCCCGAAATAGTGCCTGCTTATTCTCGGCACAATCGCGGGCTCCCGGCGGCGGCCTTCGCCCGGCGTTTCCCGCCGCGCGCGCCACTCCACCCGGTAAGCATATACATTTTATCACTTAATAAATGAAATTGCAATATCCATTCGCATTTTCACCAGACATTTTTCCGGTCTGAACGGCGCAAAATTGGTAAAAATACCCAATAGTTAAGCGAATGCTTTTTCCTTGGTGTGGACAGCCCCGCCCCCATCAGACCATGGGGCGATTCGACAGAACCGAACCGTATTCCGGGGCAAGACCGCCCGCTTTTCCCGGTGTACCGACAGCGATACACGCAAGGTGCCCCACCGCCATTCATCCGCCGCAGCAGAATCCACATTCTGTTGCATTGAGCGCATCTGTCGCTCCGCCGTTCGGCACAGCCGGGCATATTCTGCCCGTGTCAGTTCCTTTTCCTCCGGGCAGAACACCGGCTGCTGTCATTTCAGCGTTTTCACCTTTCATTCGTGCCACCCCGGAAAGCTGAACAGCCCGTTGAGTCCCGCCAGCATGGAATTGATGCTGCGGGCGGCATAGCGGGCCTGCAGCTCCGCTTTGTAGGCAATGGCGGTCTCCCTGGTGACAGCGCCCATCTGCATATACGCCGCAAAGGCCGCCGCGCTCCGCAGATACTTCTCGACCGTCGCCCCGCTCCGTTCCTCCAGAAGCAGATGCTGCCGATGGGCGGCGATGGCCGCCGGTGTCACACAGTGTTCGTTCACAGGTGTTTTCCCTCCGTGTGTTTTTTACTATTGTACCCGAAGCACGGGGAAGCCACGCCCGGCATTGCCAAAACTCCGAAAAAGCCCCGATGACCGCCAGAAAGCGCCGTGAGAAACCGCAAAACGGTAAAACCGGCAGATCTCGTCAGAGGTCTGCCGGTTTTTGTATCTCCGGAACAGCAGGAACGGTTTGCGCTTATGGGCCTGCACCTGAAAGGATGCAAACGGATCATCTCAATTTTTCTGTCAAGGCAAGGCCATAGAGACGTTTTCCGTTTTTGCTGTCTGCATTTGAACACAGGAGCTGTTATTGATTCGTTCCATATCGCTGTGCGATATGGAACGATCCCGACGAAGCATGAAGCATTCCTTCTTACGGCAAATTCCACTGAAAAAGGACTTAGCGTACGCTAAGTCCTTTTCCCTGTGATGTGTGTCCGATTTAGATGCAAAACCGTGTGTGGCCAATTTAGATGCACGCAGATTTTGCAGAGGGTAGACTATCCCCTTGGCGATGATGGGAGTTAAAAGGTTCCGCGTTCTACCGGACTTTTAACGCCATGCTTGTAACGAAGCCTATGTAATACTATCGCAAGTCATTACGAGTAAATTTGTTTAATTCTTTATAACACAAACAGCGGGTTTTTCATTATCTTCAACCGCTTTTACCCAATCCATTCCAAACAACTTACTCACTAACTTGTCTATCGAATAGAAGCGATAAACAAATGCGCCAACATATTCTGCGTTTTTACGGATATGAGAAGGAGCAAGATTCGCGGTAATATTTGCGGCAAGCTCGGCAGTCTTTCGGTTCAAGTCCGAAACAATAGTGATGCACTCTTGCAGCATCTGCTGAAGTTCATCGTATTCCTCATTCGACCAAACAGCAAAATTAGCCTTGCCGTCCTTAGCATAATGAAGATCATTCAGTACTTTTTGCCAATCCTTCGGCAAATACTCAAAGCAATCAACAGCTGTGCAAACTATGGGATCGGTCATTTGTCCTTCGAAGTGCTGTGCATTTAGTGTTTGTCTGAAATTCATGGCGATAACACTTCCGCGTCCATCACTTGCCGGGCAACCATTGTAAATACCTTGAATACCTCTTGGTAATTTATCTCCAATAACATTCTCGTTACTTCTGCCCCAAATAATACCGTGTCCGCCACCACCGTTTACAAGTGAATACGGTCCGTCTTTGGGCAATTCTCCGTAATTCCTTTCAAGATCGTTTTCGGTATCAATCAATGAATAATGTAAGCACAAAAGAAGCTTTTGCCAATGCGCGAGATTGGCGTTTGCAAATCGGTTTCCAAAGCGAGCATCGAACTCATCAGCGACAGCAATAAACTTTTGTGCGCTTTCCTGGGTAAGTTCTTTCAGTTTTCCATCAATCGTTTTTGTGCAATCAAGCGTAAAAATCGGAATGTTCGTCAGATACTTTCCATTGTTGCAAACAAGATACTGACGGTCAACGAGCAATTTGATCTCGTCCTCAAGGTAAGGGAGCGCAACCCCAAGCTCTATACTGATTTCCTGTATAGTTACTGGGCTGTAATATGCCGCGAGTAAAATATTCCCTTTGATCTTTCTTCTTTGGAAATCACGGTATTCGCGATCATCTCCTGCTTTTGTTCCCCAAAAATCAATCTCAAAAATATTGGGGCTATAGCTCTTTTCTCCATATAGTCTTTCCATATTCATACCCTCTCTGATAATCTTTCTTGCACGGAACAAATAGTACTTTACCATTTCCGTGCTGATCTGTAATTTTTTCGCTACTTCGGAACAGGAGAGATTTTCAATATAGTATAAAACAGTTGTCTCACGGTATTGCTTTGACAACAATGAGAGTTCGTGCCGAAGAAGATTTAGTTCTTCTTTTTTGACAATCTCCTCTAACACAGACTCAGATTCGTCGGCAATATTTTCGTCGAGCTCCGTTGTACGATTTGTGTCTTTTGACTTTTTACGAAGATAGTCCATATAAACATTCTCCGCAATTTTCCACATAAAACCGTAAAAACGTTCCTCATCTTTTAGGTTTGGAGCTGATCTGACTATTGCATAAAGAATATCACTCGCAAGCCATTCTGCTTCTGCTACATTTCCGAGTCTTGTCAATGCAAAGCCAAATATCGACTTCATATTCTCCGTTATTAGTTGTTCAAGCTTTATACTATCCATTTGTTTCTCCATTTCCGTTTTCAGGCGCCTTCATACATATAGTCGTTGGAAAGATAAAACGGTTAAGATGGTTTCTTTAATGGAATCTTTCTTTTCTTCATTTAAGCGTGAGGAACTGTATAGAACGAAGTATCGCTCGGAGGCTGATTTTTATAAAGCAGTCGATAATTACATAGATTTCTACAATACCAAGCGCCCACACAAAAAATTGCATTACAAGACACCGCAGCAAAAGGAAGAAGAATATACCTTGAAAAATGCGGAATTACAGGACACGCACTAATAGACTTGGGAGTTCGTAAAGGTTTGTTTTCGGTAATTCGGCCTATAAATTTGCAATTTTCTGTTTTAAGTCCAACAGGCCAAAAGAAATTGCGGCTCCGAAAAGCCGCATAAACACTGGATTTTATAATAAAAAACACCATTGAACTTGAACTTAAGGGTTCAGATTTCAATGGTGTTTTCATATGGCTGGGCTGGGTGGAGTTGAACCACCACGGCGTGAGTCAAAGTCACGTGTCCTACCGCTAGACTACAGCCCAATGTGCCGTAGAGACTATACCATAAACCACCGGGATTGTCAAGAAAATTTTCCGCTGCACGGTCCCGCGCCGCAGCGGATCGGCGGTCGTCCTCCCCGCATCCGAAGCAGCGCGGACGCGCCGAAAAAACACACCGGGCGCATACCATATGCCACACCCCGGCATCTGTTCCCGGCGAATGTCTAATGCCGCTGCTCCATATTATCGTACGTCTCGCAAAACCGCGCCTGGAAGGAGGGCGGCTCCGCTCCGGCATACAGGTGGGATATATCTCCGAAACCGCAGCACCGCCAAGAGGCGATCCCCTGCTCCCGCTCCTCGGTATACAGGGTCGTCACCGAGGAGGTCAGCGCCACGAATCCCTGCCACAGTGCCACCGGCGAGATACCCAACAGATGGGACAACAGCACGCATTCCACGCCGAAATGGCAGAACAGCGCCACCGTATCGGTATTGGCATGCTCCGCCCGGAAGGTATACCCCTCATGCACATAGCCGTGCCGCGCCAGCAGACCGTCCAGCCCGCGGCATACCGTCTCATAGGTCTCCGCCGCATTGCCGGAGCGATACAGCGGGGTGTCCAGCCACCGCTGCCGATCCAGCAGGGCGGGCTGGCTATCCACCAGGGCCGGCATCAGATCCCAGCAGCCTCTGGGCGCACCGGTCCGGGGATCAAGGATCTGTGCGGGGAATTCCCGCAGCCAATCGCAGGTCTCCGCCGTCCGTCCCAGCGCCTCCAGCGTGGGGCGGGCCGTGGCCTGCGCCCGTCCCAGCGGCGAGCAATAAAAGGCGGTGATATCCTCCCGCACCAACCGGTCTTTCAGCAGCCTGGCCTCCCGCCAGCCCTTTTCGGTCAGCGAATCGGCGACATAATCCGGATCTCCGTGACGAATGATCAGTAAACGCATGGCATATACCTCCGTGGATTCTTCGCAGGTAGTATACCAGAAAGCCGGAAAAAATGCAATCCCATCCCCGTGGCAACTTTTAGAGCAGCCTCCCACGGAAGCCATCCGGCAAAAGCTGCGCAGGACGGCGCCGCGCCTTCATTCAGCCGCGGGAGAAGCCGTGTCTCCGGCCGGTTCGGCGGCGGTATCGCCCGCCGCGTCTCCTGAATCCGCCGCATCCGGTGCGGACACGATCCCCAGCGCCGGCAGCTTTTCCAGAGGACTGAACACCGCCTTATTGTTGTCGCTGTCATCGTCGGAATAGGAGGTCATATCCAGCCGCCCCACCGCCCGGTCGCCGTTATTCTTCAGCAGCGTCGGCAGCAGCTGCTGAAACGCCCGGATCTCCTCCTCCAGATTGGATTCGTTTCCCAGCACCAGCAGAATCTGATCCTGCCAGACCGCCCGGATATTGGTCTTTTCGGTCAGATCGATGGCGGTGAGGGCATCCACCCCGTTCTGCCGGGCGGCCGTCAGGAGCGTGCGCACGATGCGCAGGCTGCGTTCATCCAGCAGCTCGCCCCCCAGCTGCACATCCTGTACATCCGCTCCGTAGATGCGCACCGTTCCCGCCGGCAGCTGTTCCTCCGGCAAGTTCTCCAGCCGGTGGTTGTTCTGCCCCAGCACGGCGTACCCCTCCGGGGTCTGTACCGCGCCCAGCACCGTCGTCTCCTCCACCAGAATATGCACGGTGGAAAAGGAGGAATTGCTCACCTCCACCCGTTCCAGATAGGGAAACTGCCGGAGTATGGCATCATGGGCCTGCACCTTATTGACCACCAGCAGGCTTTCGCCTACATAAATACCGCTGGCTTTTACGATTTCCTCTGCAGAATACCGCGTTTCTCCCTCCACGTCGATCTGCTTCACCGCCAGAAAGGACATGGACGTGCCGTTATTCTTTGCCACCGTGCCGGTGATATGCAGCACCACCAGCGCTACCACCAGCACCAGCAGCAGGATCCCCGCCGTCAGGATACCGACAGCCAGGATCTTCCGTCTGCGGCGGCGGCGCTTGCGGTCGCGCCGTCGATCGGCCGCTTGCCGCGCCGCCTCAATGCTCGACGGCGGCTCCGTCCCTTCCGGCCTCCGGACGGCAGAGCGGGACGGATCGGTGCGGGTATTCCGGGGTGTATCCGATTGCTTCATAATGCTCTCCTTTTTGCGTCTCCTGTTGTGTGGCAGGCTTCCTTTTTTACACAGTACAGCGGCGCAGCCGCGCACCCAGCGCCGTCAGCGTGACTTCCATCGCCTCATAGCCGCGATCCAGATGATGCAGACCGGAGACTGCCGTTTCTCCGGCGGCCGCCAATCCGGCGATCACCAGCGCCGCCCCGCCCCGCAGATCGGTGCATTCCACCGCCGCTCCCTGCAGCCGGGGCACACCCTCCACCACGGCCACCCGGCCGTCCACCCGGATGCGGGCACCCATGCGGGTCAATTCATCCACATATTTGTAACGGTTCTCAAAAATGCTCTCCACAAACACAGCGGTCCCCCGTGCCGTGCAGGCGGCCGCCAGCAGCGGCGCCCCGGCATCGGTGGGAAATCCGGGATAGGGCATGGTGCGCACCGTTCCCAGCTCCCCCAGCCGTGCGGGTGCGGTCAGCTCCACCGTATCCTCGCAAACGGTCAGGGCGCAGCCCCCTTCCTCCAGCAGCGCCAGCACCGGAGAAATATGCGCCGGGCAGCACCGCCGCAGAGTGACCGCTCCGCCGGTGGCCGCGGCCGCCGCCAGATAAGTGGCCGCCTCGATGCGGTCGGGCATGACCGCATACGACGCCCCGTGCAGCGTCTCCACCCCTTCGATATGCAGCACGCCGGGGGACGGAGTATGGATGCGGGCGCCGCAGGCATTGAGGAAGCCGCACAGATCGGCGATCTCCGGCTCTTGCGCCGCATGATGCAGCACCGTTTCGCCCCGGGCGGTGCAGGCTGCCAGCAGTATATTCTCCGTCGCGCCGACGCTGGGAAAGGTCAGAGTGATCTCCGCGCCGCGCAAGCCTCCCGCCGCCCGGCAATGAATACACCCGTGCTCCTCCCGAATGTCCGCACCCAGCCGCCGCAAGGCTGCCAAATGCAGATCAATGGGGCGCGGCCCCAGTTCGCATCCGCCGGGATAGGTCAGCCGCGCCTCCCCGCAGCGGGCAAGGATCGCTCCCAAAAACACAATAGACGAGCGCATCTCCCGCATCAGTCGGTCGGGGATCTCCGTCCGGGACAGGACGGAGGCGTCCACCGTCACCGTGTGCGCCCGCCGATGGACGGCGCACCCCAAATGGCGCAGGATATCCAGCGCCACCTTCACATCCGACAGCCGGGGGCAGTGCCGCAGCACCGCCGTCCCGTGGCACAGCAAGCTCGCCGCCAGCAGGGGCAGCGCGCTGTTCTTCGCGCCGTGGACAGCCACTTCGCCCCCCAGCGGCACGCCACCCTGTATCCGCATAATTTCCATCCCCATCCTCCTCTCTGCACGCTCAGTGTATGCAGAGGGAAGATGTCCGGTTCTAAGCCACCGGGCGAAACGGGATCATGCGCCGTGCAGCGATTCCCGCACCACCGCCAGTATCCGCTCGTCGGCATCGAGAATAGCGGCATTGCGCATATGCTCCGCCATCTCCGCCAGCCGCGCCGGATCGGCGGTCAGCCGCTCGATCGCCTCCCACAGCGCCGCGCCGGTCAGGTCTTTTTCTTCGATGCATTCCGCCGCACCGCGCCGCACCAGTGCCATAGCATTATGATACTGGTGGTTCTCCGCCACATAGGGGGAGGGGATGAGAATGGCGGGCTTGCCCATGGCGGGCAGCTCGCTGAGGGTCATCGCCCCGCAGCGGCACACCACCAGATCGGCAGCCGCCATGCACCGGGGCATATCGTCGATGTATTCCCGCACCCGGATGCCGTCGCCGTCCAGCGGCACACCCGCCGCCTCCAGAGCGGCGACGGTGTCGGCATAGTCCCGTTTCCCGGTGCCGTGTATGTGCTGCAAAGCTCCGCTCTCGCGGCTCTTTTTCAGCACCTCGACCATGGCGGTGTTGATGGGTTTCGCCCCCAGGCTGCCGCCGAAGGACAGCACCAGCGGGCGCGCATCCAGCCCCAGCTCCTGCCGTGCCTTTTCCCGCTCCGGAGTCCGAAAGCCGTCCCGCAGGGGATTGCCGGTCACGATCGCCCGGCAGCCGGCGGGCAAATATTTCCGGGCGTCCTCGCTGCACAGCAGCACGGTGGCACCCTCCTTTGCCAACATTTTCACCGTCATACCGGGGAAAGCGTTGGACTCGTGCACCAGCACCGGAATCTTCCGTTTCAGCGCCCGACGCAGCACCGGCCCACATACATAGCCGCCGGTGCCGATGGCGATATCCGGACGAAACTCCCGCAGGATCCTGTCCGCCGCGCTGCTGGCCGTCAGCACATCCACCGCCGCCAGCAGGTTGCGTCCGATATTCTTCACCGTCAGCCGCCGCTGAAAGCCCCGCACGTGCTGTCCCCGGATGGGATAGCCCGCCTGGGGCACCAGCTGCATTTCCATGCGGCCGTAAGCCCCCACAAACAGAAACTCCGCATCCGGATACGCCCGCCGGATGGTATCGGCGATGGCCAGCGCCGGATTGATATGTCCGGCGGTGCCGCCGCCGGTCATGAGTACCTTCACATTGATCGACCCCTTTTTTTGGATGATGCGGACATTGGCGCAAAAGACAGCACCGCCGCAGCCGCGCCGGGCCTCCGCAATGCCGCCGAGAGCCGTGCGCCGCGCCTTATACACCCGCTCGGCTACGTCTTTTCCATGCGGGACTGGCGAGAGATGGACAGCACGATCCCCATTTGCGCCAGCAGCATCAGGATGGAGGTGCCGCCGTAGCTGAAGAAGGGCAGGCTGATGCCGGTATTGGGGATCAGATTGGATACCACCGCCACATTGATGAGCATTTGCAGACCGATCTGCGCCGTCAGTCCGATGGCCAGCATGCAGCCGAATTTATCCTTCGCCCGTATCCCGATGACAAAGCCCCGCCACACCAGCAGACCGAACAGAACCACCAGCACCACCGCGCCGACGAATCCCATCTCCTCGCAATAGACGGAGAAGATAAAGTCGTTTTGCGGCTCCGGCAGAAACAGATGCTTCTGCCGGGAATTGCCCGGTCCCTGTCCCAGCAGACCACCCGAGCCGATGGCATACAGGGATTGCACCGTCTGCCAGGCGTGGTTCCGGCCGGAAACCCCGTCGGGGAAGGTGATCTGATTGGCAAAGCATTCCAGCGGATGCAGCCACACGGCGATGCGGTCCTGCTCATAGCCCAGCACCAGCACCATCACCACCACGCCGACCACCCCGGTGCCGACCACCGCCAGCAGCCACCAGACGCTCACACCGCCCACATACATCATCACGAAGCCCAGCAGCCCAATGAGCAGCGTACCGGACAGGTGGGGCTCGATGATCACCAGCCCGCAGGTGATGCCCAGGATCACCATCAGCGGCAAAAAGCCTCGGGTAAAGGTCTTCATCCGCTTATGATTGAGGGAAATCAGGTGGGCAAACAGCAGGATCAGCGCAAACTTCGCCACCTCCGAGGGCTGGAACTGTCCCAGCCCGGGGATCCGGATCCACCGGTGAATGCCGGTGGAGGAGGGCATGAGATACGCCACCACCAGCAGTCCCAGGCTGACGATCCATAACAGCCACGCTATCTTGTGCAGCACATGATAGTCCACCACGGAAAAGGCCAGCATCGCCGCCAGCCCCAGCGCCACCCACAGCACCTGCTTGCGGATATAGAAGTAGCTGTCGCCGTCCTGATGATAAAAGGCGTATACATGGCTGGCAGAATACAGCGTGGCCAGGCCGATGACCAGAATGATTATCAGCAGCACAAAAAAGTACATATCCGGGCCGTTGGCCACATGGAAGAAAGGCTTGCGTTCCCTCTTGGCCTTCTTTCCGGGCGACGGCATCGCCGTCACGTTGCCCTGCGCCATGTCGATCGTCTCCTTTCCGGTGGGGTGGGCGGATACCCTGTCAGCGCACCAGCATCAGCAGCACAGCGATCACGCTGCCCGCCAGCGTAACGGCCGTAAAGACCGTCACGATCTTATTCTCGCTCCACCCGCACAGCTCAAAGTGGTGGTGCAGCGGGCTCATCTTAAACAGCCGTTTGCCGTGGGTGAGCTTAAAATACCCCACCTGCAGGATCACCGACAGATCCTCGGCAATGTACAGAATTCCCACCGGCACCAGCAGAAACGGCTGCTCGATGCCGAAAGCCAGCGCCGCCAGCGCGCCGCCGATAAACAGAGAGCCGGTGTCGCCCATAAAGACCTTCGCCGGGTGCAGATTCCACAGCAGGAAACCCGCCAGACCGCCGGCCAGCGCCACCGCATACAGACATTCGCCGAACAGACCGACGAAGCCTGCCAGCAACAGAAAGGCCAGCGCCGCCACAAAGGCGGTCATGCCGCACAGTCCATCCACACCGTCGGTCAAATTGGTCGCATTGGACAGCGCCACCACCACGAACACACAGAATGGGATGTACCACACGCCCCAATTGACCGTGCCGAAGAAGGGGATCTTAAAGCTGCCGTGTCCGTAGGTATACAGCAGAATGGCGTAGGCCGCCGACAGCAGCAGCTGTAACAGCAGCTTTTGCAGCGGAGACAGCCCCTTGTTGCGCTTTTTGACCACCTTGATATAATCGTCCAGAAACCCGATGGTGCCGCAGCCCAATGCCAGCACCGCCCCCGCGAACAGCCGCACCGTATCGTAGGGCAGCGCCAGCAGCGACGGATTCATCAGCGAAGCCACCAACACCCCGATGCCGAACGTGACCGTCGAGGACAGGATAAACAGGATCCCGCCCATGGTGGGCGTCCCCTGCTTATCGTGGTGCCAGCTGGGGCCGATATCCAGAATCGTCTGGCCGAAATGCAGCCTGTGCAGCCACGGGATGCACACCTTGCCCAGCAGGGCGGCGATCAGAAAGGACAGCAGCCCGGTGAGCGCCATCAGAATCGTGTTTTTTACAGTCATACGGTCATCCTCCCTTTTTATTGCAGCGCCGCCAGCGCGTCCGCCACGACCTCCCGCTCGTCCAGATGGATCACTTCATCCTTCAGCACCTGGTAGGTTTCGTGCCCCTTGCCCGCCAGCAGGACGATGTCACCGGGACGGGCATGGGCGATGGCCCAATGGATGGCCTCCACCCGGTTCTCCACGACGGTATACGGGGTCTTCGTGCCCTGCAAGCCGGCAAGAATATCCTCGATGATCGCCCCCGGCTCCTCGGAGCGGGGATTATCCGACGTCACCACCAGACAGTCCGACAGCGCCGCCGCCACGGCACCCATTTTCGGGCGCTTGGTGCGATCCCGGTCGCCGCCGCAGCCAAATACCGTCATCAGCCGCCCCTGACAGCATTCCCGCAAAGTGCGGCAAATATTTTCAAGCCCGTCGGGGGTATGGGCATAGTCGATGACCACGGTGAAATCCCGCCCGGTGGGCACCACCTCGGCGCGCCCCTTGACCCCCTCGGCGGCGGACAGCGCCGCCACCACATTGTCAAAGGCCATGCCCGCCGTCAGACAGGCGGTGGCCGCCGCCAGACCGTTATAGACCGAGAACTGTCCCGGGATCTTCATGCGCACCCGGCCGATCTGCCCCACGCCCACCAGTTCAAATTCCGCACCGGCCGCCGCATGGCGCACATTGCGGGCCACATAATCTCCCCGGTCGCTGTCCACCGAATAGGTTACCAGCCGACAGGGCACGCCCTCCATCATCGCCGGAGCATAGCTGTCGTCCAGATTGACGATGCCGGTACGGCACTGGAAGAACAGCCGCTTTTTCGCCTGCATATACCGTTCCATGGTGCCGTGATAATCCAGATGATCCTGAGTCAGATTGGTGAATACGCCGATGTCGAAATCGCAGCCGGCCACCCGCTCCTGATCCAGCGCGTGGGAGGAAACCTCCATCACGCAATAGTCGCAGCCCTCCACCACCATGAGCGCCAGCATGCTTTGCAGATCAAAGGGGTCGGGGGTGGTGCGCTCCGCCGGCAGCGCCCGGCTGCCGATCATATTCTGGATGGTGCCGATGAGCCCCACCTTATGCCCGGCGTGCTCCAGCATGGACTTGATCAGCGTGGTGGTGGTGGTCTTGCCGTTGGTGCCGGTGACGCCGATCATATGCAGATGGGTGGCAGGATTGCCGAACCAGTTGGCGCAGATCTGCGCCCAGATGCGGCGGGTGTTGTCGGTCACCAGCTGCGTGCGCAGCCCCATATCCTGCTGCACCACCACCGCCGCCGCACCGGCATCCTCCGCCGCCTTGGCATACTGATGACCGTCCACCTGTGTGCCCCGGATGCATACAAACAGGCAATCCTTCTCCACCCGCCGGGAATCGCAGGTGATGGAGGGGATCTCCCGATCCACATCCACCGTTTCGGGAACCAGTCCGGTATCCCGCAGCAGCTCATATAGCTTCATTGTGTTTTCATCCTTTCCGGTTTCGGGCGGGCCGCTATCGGACCGCCGTGGAATCATTGGTGTCACTGTACAGGAAGGATACCTTAATGACCGTACCCTTCGATACCTTGGTGCCCTCCGCTACGCTCTGGCTGCTGGCCACCGCCGTGCCGCCGGCGCCCACCACCAGTCCCTGTAACTGCACATTCAGCCCTACGGAGGCCGCCAATGTATTGACCTCCGTAACGGAGCGCCCCGCAAAGTTGGGCACCGTCACCTGTGCGTCGCCGCCCTCTTCGGTATACAGCAGCACCGTACCGCCGGCGGGAATCGCCTGCCCCGCCTCCGGCACCTGCCGCACCACCGTCTCACCGCTGCCGATGACGGTGGCCTTCAGGTTCACATTGCGTATCTTGGTCTGAGCCGCCGCCACCGTCTGTCCCACCGTGCCGGGGGTGGTGCGGCTGAGATTGGCCAGCTCCTCTGTGGTATAGGACGGCTCCACATTGAGGTACGGCAGGATCGCATCCAGAATCTTCTGCGCCACAGGCGCGGCAATCGTACCGCCGAACCGGTTGGCACAATGGGGTTCGTCCAGCAGCACCAGCACCGCCACCTGCGGATCGTCCGCCGGAGCAAACCCGCCGAAGGAGGCCACCACCTGATTGCCCTCCATATCCCGCTTTTCCGAGGTGCCGGTCTTGCCCGCCACCCGATAGCCGGCTACATACGCATTCTTGGAGCCGCCGCCGTTGACCGCATCCGCCAGCATCTGGCTGATGCGCTTGGAGGTGTCGGCGGAGATGATCTGCCGCTTGACGGTGGGCTGGGTGGTGGACAGCACATTGCCGTCGCCATCCAGCACCTGACTGACCACATAGGGGGTCATGAGCCGCCCGCCGTTAGCGACGGCGGAAAAGGCGGTGATCATCTGAATGGGAGTGATCTTAAAGGTCTGGCCGAAGGACGAGGTGGCCAGCGACGCCGCCTGCTGCGCCAGCGTATCGACGGTGTGGAACAGCCCGGCATTGGTAGCCTCGCCGCTCATGTCGATACCGGTGCGCTCGGTGAAGCCGAAGCCGCTGAAATACTTGAAATACGTGTCCGCGCCGATGCGCATACCCAGCTGCATGAAATACGGGTTGCAGGAATTGGAGATGGCCCCCGGCAGATTCAGGGTGCCATGGCCGCCATGCTTGTGGCAACGGATCGTCCAGCCGCCCACCTTATAATAGCCGGGGCAGTTGAAGGTGGTGCTCTCCGTTGCCAGATTCTCCTCCAGCCCCATGGCGGCGGTGAACACCTTGAATACCGAGCCCGGTTCATAAGTTTCGGTGATCGCCTTGTTTTTCCATTGCAGCTGCCGGGCCGCCGACACCGCGCTGTCCTTCTCATCGCCGGACAGCAGCGCGATCTGTTCTTTTTGGGTAGGGTCGGCGATGGCAAACGGCTCGTTGGGGTCGTAGTCCCCCTTGGTCGCCATGGCCAGGATCCCGCCGGTATTCACATCCTGCACGATGGCCACGCCCCGGTTGGTGCATCCGGCCGTCTGCACCGCCTCCGCCAGAAACTTTTCCGCATACATCTGCACGGTGTTGTTGATGGTCAGCACCAGACTGCCGCCGGTCTGGGCGTCCACCACCTTCGTATACTCCATGGTGGTGGGCATTTCATCCCCCAGTCCGTTCTGGGCGCTGACGATGCGCCCCGGGATCCCCGCCAGCACCGATTCGTACTTGTATTCCAGCCCCTCCAGCCCCACGTTATCCGTGCCGGTGAACCCCAGCACCGAGGAGGCCAGCGTCCCCTGGGGATAGTATCGCTTATAGTCCTTGATGATATAGAATGCCTGAGACAGACTGTTTTTCGTCACCCACTCGGAAAAGGCGGTCTTATCGGTATATTCTACCTTGGATTTGATCACTTCATACTGAGAATTGGTTTTTCCGGTCTGCTTATAGACCTTTTCCCGATCCAGTCCGAACAGCTGGCTCAGCCCGTCCGCTACGAAACCGCGCACCGTTTCCAGCGCCTGCTCATCGGTGAGCTCGGCATTCGGGTCGACGCCCTCCAGCTTTTTCCATTTGACCGCCGACAGGTCCTTCGGAGACATGATGATCTTCCACACATCCGCCGATTCCGCCAACGGCTCCATATTGGCGTCATAGATCGTTCCCCGCCGCGCCGTCACCACCGTATCGCTGAGCTGCTGGGACACCGCCCGTTTCAGCCAATCGTCGGACTGGGCGATCTGCAGCCATCCCAGCCGCACCACCACTGCGGAGGAAAGCAGTCCGACGGTGACAACAGCCGCGATCAGCGCCCGCAGCCGCATCTGTTTCGTAGGCGTGCGGGTGGTCACGGTCGGAGTTTCCGGTTTTTTCGCCATGTTGCGCCGTCCTTTCCTCCCATACGGGGACATACGCGCCGATGGGACAAACTTCGCCGAAAAACAAACAATCGAGAGTTAAGCCGGACACGCCTCAACTCCCGATGAAAGCGCCCCGCCGGGAGACCGCTCTCCACGGGGGCGCGGACTCCGCAGGACACACCTGCTCACTTCTTTATAGGTATTGCCGTGGGGTGCGGAATATGCCCCCATCCGGAGGGCAGGCTCACCGAAACAAACCGGCGATCGACTCCCAGACCCGCTGCAGCCAGGGGAGCGCATCCTTCGTCACCGTCACCTGATCGCCGTCGGCGGTGGCAATATAGTAGATCTGGCTGCTTTCCAC
Organism: uncultured Eubacteriales bacterium; assembly: GCA_934636435.1. Taxonomy (GTDB): domain Bacteria; phylum Bacillota; class Clostridia; order Oscillospirales; family Acutalibacteraceae; genus UBA5905. Next base: position 14,438 of record CAKUAQ010000023.1, on the reverse strand, counting down.
CGGTGCCATGCCGTTTTCCAGCGCATACTGATCCACCTGCTCCGCAGAGGTTTTCGCCGCCAGCTCCGCCTCCAGACGCACCCGCTCGCTTTGCAGCACGTTGAGCTGTGCCTGGCTGTCGGCCAGGGTCTTGTTCATCTCGGTCAGGCGCACTCGTCCGGTGATGAAATACCCGATCACCGCCATCAGCACCACGCCCAGCAGCAGATAGAATACGGTGGTCATCACCGACTGCCGGCGGGAACGCCGCTGCTTATCCTTAACCGTCTTCGCATCGTCCTTCAGCGCCCGTAATTGCGGCTCCCGCGGGCGGAACAGATCCAGATTGTAGGCTTCATTGGTGACTGCCATAGGGTATTTCTCCTTTCATCGCAATTCCGTCGGCAGCGAAAAGCTCGCCGCAGCCTGTTATCGTATCGTCAATCCCGGTAGCGGTCGTGGCACTTCTCCACGCACCGCAGCTTGGCGCTGCGGCTGCGGGGGTTGTCCGCCAGCTCCTCCGGGGTGGCGGTGGCGGGCTTTTTCAGCACCGCCCGGGCCGCCGGAGTACGGCCGCATACGCACACCGGAAATTCCCGGGGGCAGGTGCAGCCCTGCCGCCACTGAGCGAACCGCTCCTTGACCATGGCGTCCTCCAGAGAATGGAAGGTGATGACGGCCAGCCGTCCGCCGGGTCTTAAACAGTCGAAGGCGGTATCCAGCGCCGCCGACAGACAATCCAGCTCGCCGTTGACAGCGATGCGCAGCGCCTGAAACACCCGCCGGGCAGGATGTCCGTCCCTCCGGGTCGCCGCCGGCACCGACTGGCTCACCAGCTCCGCCAGCTGCAGGGTGGTGGCAATCGGCTGCCTGTCCCGCTGCCGGACGATATTGCGGGCGATGGGACGGGCGAATTTCTCCTCCCCATAGCGGCGGAAGATATCGGTCAGCTGCTGCTCCGACAGGGTCGCCACCAGATCGGCGGCTGTGATGCCGCTCTGGCTCATGCGCATATCCAGCGGCGCATCATAATGATACGAGAACCCCCGCTCCGGCGCATCCAGCTGATGGGAGGATACGCCGATATCCAGCAGAATTCCGTCCACCGCCGGGATATCCAGCTGCCGCAGCACCTCGTCCATATGAGTAAAATTCGACTGCACCACCGCAGCGGGCAGTCCGGCCAGCCGCTCTCCGGCCGCCCGAACGGCATCCGGGTCCTGATCCAATGCGATCAGCCGTCCGCCCTTCAGGCGAGAAGCGATGGCAAAGGCATGTCCCCCGCCCCCGGCCGTGCCGTCCAGATACACCCCCTCGGGGCGAATTTGCAAGGCATCCAGCGTTTGCTCCAGCAGCACGGGGCGGTGGTAGCCGCTATCGGCATGGGGCTGCCGGACTTTCTTCTCAGAATCCATATTGTATAAAGGCTTCTTCCGTTTTTTCATCGGTCATATCGGCCATGGCCTGCTCATAGACCTCCGGATTCCAGATCTCCGCCCGCCGACCGGCACCAATGATGAGCGCCGGCTTTTCCAGTCGGGCGTGCGCCAGCAGCGATTTGCTCAGCAGGATCCGCCCCTGAGAATCCAGCGTCACATCCTCCGCCGACTGGGCCACCTTGCGCAGCAGCTTGCGGGTTTCCGCCATAGGGGCGGATGTCAGCTTTTCCAGCAGACTGTCCCACTCCTCGGTGGAATACAGACTCACGCAGGGATCCAGCACCGTAGCGGCGATAAAGCTGCTGCCCAGCTTTTCCCGCAGCTTGACGGGAATGAAGATCCGTCCCTTGGCATCAATATTGTATTCAAACCGTCCGTACAGCATCATTCCCGCCCCCTTTCACCGGTTTTTCGACAAAAATCCACCGCCGTTCACCGGCGCTGTGGAAAACTCTGTGGAAAAAGTTGAAAACCTCCACACTTCCCCACAAACGTGGGTGAAGCCCCCACGTAGGTCAATTATATACAATCACAGCGCAAAATGCAAGGACTATTTTTCATCTTTTTCATTTTTGGAGAGAATTTCCAACAGAAACCCCGAACGAAAGCGCGAAAAAGGACGGCAAAAAGCGCAGGAAGCGGCACAGCCCTCGATGGGCCGTGCCGCTTCCTGCGCTTGATATAAATACTCTGAGGAGATCAGACAAACAGTAACCGTCAGAAAGACAGCCGCTCCGGAAACGGAGCGCTTGTCGGCTTTGTCCTATTTATTCCCGCGCACCCAACTCCCGGGCGCAATTTCCGCAGACATTCTTTCCTTTATAAGAGACGATATCCCGCGCGTTACCGCAGAAAATACACGCCGGCAGATATTTGCGCAGCACAATGGTATTATCCTCTACAAAAATCTCCAGAGAATCGTTATCGTCGATCCCCAGGGTACGGCGCAGCTCGATGGGCAGCACAAATCTCCCCATGCTGTCTATGCGGCGTACGATTCCAGTCGATGTCATATGACTCATCCTTTCTCATGGCAATCGGTCGACCCGACGCTCTGTGACTGTGTTGTCTATATATTACCAAAATTCGGCAGAAATGTAAATACCGATTCGGTGTAGATTTTTTTGGTATTTGTTGGATTTTTTATCTATTTTCGGGTGTCCTACACTATTGTGTAATAAGTTGTAAGAACTATTGAAGAGCAATCGGGAAGGACCGGTACGGCGACAACGGACCAAACCGTCGGGGACGGTCGCCAAAGCCGTACGCCCGTACATGAGAAGGGCGAACGCCGAAGCGTTCGCCCTTCCCAGTCTGTGTACCTACGGCCGGATGTCAGCCGCAGCAGGAGTTGGTGGTGGTGCCGCAGCCGCAATCGCTGTCATCAATGAGCAGGAGCACAATGATGATGAACAGGATCCAGGTGCAGTCGTTGCCACCGAAGAGATTCCGCAGACACATAACCTTGACACCTCCTTACAACCCCATAGTATGCCGCTGAGGGGTGGGGGGTTCCGGTTTTTTCGCCACCCGGGACGTGGACCGACGGCCCTCTAAACGGGCCGGATCGCCCCGGAAACGGGGGGCGCCATGCGGCATACCCCAGCGCCGCAGCGCCCCGGCAGCAAATGCCAACAACCGTTTTTACCGGGAAAATTGCAATTACTTCTTTTATTTTCCGGGATCCTGTGGTAAAATAAGCAAAACGTCTGCCGACACCCTCGGGCAGATTTGACCTTACAGGAAAAAGGAGCGTCCATTTATGTGCGGAATATGCGGCTTTACCGGTCAGCTGATAGATCGGGAGGAATACCTGCGGCAAATGACCGAAAGAATCACCCATCGAGGACCGGACGCGGACGGGTATTATCTGGACGATACGCTGGCGATGGGGTTCCGGCGGCTGAGCATCATCGATCTGGAGGCGGCGCAGCAGCCCCTCTATAACGAGGATAAGACGCTGGCGCTGATGTTCAACGGAGAAATTTACAATTATCAGGCGCTGCGGCAGGAGCTACAGTCTCTGGGGCATACCTTTTCCACCAACGGCGACGGCGAGACCCTGCTCCACGGCTATGAGGAGTGGGGCGCCGACCTGCTGCCCCGGCTGCGGGGGATGTTCGGCTTCGCCATCTGGAGCATCCCGGAGAAACGGCTGTTCCTCGCCCGGGATTATTTCGGCATCAAGCCCATGCACTATACCCGGCTGGCGGACGGACGGCTGGTGTTCGGCTCGGAGATCAAATCCATACTCGCCCATCCGGATGTGAAAAAGGAGCTGAATCCGGCGGCGCTGGACAAATATCTGTCCTTCCAGTATTCCGTGCCCGCCGAAACATTTTTTAAGGACATTTATTGCCTGCCCCCGGCGCATTATCTCACCTATGCCGACGGTCAGGTGGAGATCACCCGTTACTGGGAGCCGGCGTTCCACCCGGACGAAAGCATGACACTGGAGCAGGCGGTGGACGAAATTGACCGGGCGTTCACCGACTCGGTGGCGGCGCACCGCATCAGCGATGTGGAGGTGGGCTGCTTCCTGTCCGGCGGCGTGGATTCCAGCTTTGTGGCGTCCTATTTCGGCGGGCAAAAGGCGTTTACCGTGGGCTTTGATAACGGGCAGCATTATAACGAGAGCAACTATGCCGCCGAGCTGGCGAAGGAGGTGGGCATCGAGCATCACGTCCACATCATCGGCGAGGAGGAATACTGGGAGGCGCTGCCCCGGGTGCAGTATTATTTGGATCAGCCGCTGGCGGACCCCTCCTGCGTGGCGCTGTATTTCGTGTCCAAGCTGGCGGCGGAGAAGGTGAAGGTGGTGCTGTCCGGCGAGGGAGCGGACGAGCTGTTCGGCGGCTACCGCATCTATCATGAGCCCACCTCTCTGCGGGGGTATCAGAAGCTGCCCCGGTTCCTGCGTAAGGCGGCGGCCGCCGCGGTCAGCGCCATCCCCTTCGATTTCAAGGGCAAATCCTTCCTCATCCGCGGCTCCAAGACCATCGAGGAGCGGTTCATCGGCAACGCCAATATGTTCACCCAAAAGGAAAAGGCCCGGCTGCTGCGGGAGATCCCCGCCACCGACCCCACGGAATTTACCAAGGAATACTATGACCGGTGCCGGGGGCTGGACGATGTGACCCGGATGCAGTATCTGGATATCAACCGCTGGATGGTGGGGGATATTCTGCTGAAGGCCGACCGTATGAGCATGGCGCATTCGCTGGAGCTGCGGGTACCTTTTTTGGATAAAGAGGTGTTCGAGGTTGCCTCCCGCATCCCCGTCAGGCACCGGGTGGCGGCGGGCACCACCAAATACGCCATGCGGCTGGCGGCGGAGCGCCACGTGCCGGAATCCGCCGCCACCAAGCCTAAGCTGGGCTTTCCGGTGCCCATCCGGGTGTGGCTGCGGGAGGATGCCTACTACAACAAAGTGAAGGCTGCCTTTGAGTCCCCCGCCGCCCGGCGGTATTTCCGCACCGAGGAGCTGCTGCGGCTGCTGGAGCAGCACAAACGGGGCAAAAAGGATAATTCCCGCAAGATCTGGACGGTATATATGTTCCTTGTGTGGTACGGCGTGTATTTCGAGGACTGATTTTCCGGTTCTCCGCATAGTATACAATACCGATATTACTACGCGGAGGAGATCATCATGTTTGTACTGTCCATGAAAACCACCCGTCCCCGGGTGATCGCCGGGCTGGCGGCGGTGCTGACCCTGCTGGCGCTGATCGTCACCCTGTCCTTACAGCCCGGTGCGGCCGCGCCCACGGCTGCCGCCGCTACCGATACCCAACGGATCGCTTTTCTGCAGGGGCTGGGTTATGAGGTGCAGCCCGCCGGCGAGGTGCGGGAGGTGCTGATCCCGGCAGAATTCGACGAGGCCTTCACTGCCTATAACGCCCTGCAGCAGAAAGCGGGGATGGATCTCTCCCCCTGCCGGGGTAAGCGGGTGAAGTGCTGGACCTATACGGTCACCAATTACCCCGGCGACGATACGGTGCAGGCGCACCTGTATGTCTACAAGAGCGCCGTGGTGGGGGGCGATATTTCCTCCGCCCGGCAGGACGGCGTGCGACAGGGGCTGCTGCCGATGACTCCCGCAGCCTCCTGAACCGTACCCCAAGGAGGAATGAACACGACCCATGGAACGACTGGATAAGCTGCTCTGCTCCCAGACCACCCTCACCCGCAGCGAAGCGGGGCGCACGATCCGCAGCGGACGGGTAACGGTGATCGGAGCGGTGTGCCGGGACCCGGCCGGAAAGATAGACCCGGCCACCGCCGCCATTGCCGTAGACGGCAAGCTGCTGGACTATGCCGCCCACGTCTATCTCATGCTCAATAAGCCTGCGGGGATCCTGTGCGTTTCCAGGGACCCCAAGGAACGGACGGTGATCGACCTGCTGCCGGAGGAATACCGGCGGCGGGGTCTGTTCCCCGCCGGACGGCTGGATAAGGACACCCACGGTCTGACCCTCATCACCGACGACGGCGCGCTGGCGCACGCCATGCTCTCTCCCCGCCGCCATGTGTACAAGCGCTATCTCGCCCGCCTGGACAAGCCGCTGACCGAGACGGCGGCCGCCGCTTTTCGGGCAGGCCCCACCCTGGCGGACGGCACCCGCTGCCGTCCCGCCGGAGTCGCGGTGCTGGAAGAGGGCGACGAGCCGCTGGTGTCGGTGGCGATCTGCGAAGGGAAATTCCACCAGATCAAGCGGATGTTTTTGGCTGTGGGCTGTACGGTGATCTGGCTCAAGCGAGTAGCCATGGGCGGTTTGGAGCTGGACGGATCTCTGGCCGAGGGGGCCTGTCGGCCTTTGACGGAAAAGGAAAAACTAAGCATTTTGAATGAAAAACCAAGTTGGATTTTGACGGCGTTTCCGGCTTGTATAAAAAATGGCTAATTACCGCCAAAAAAGTTTGTGTAATTTAGGTATGGTTATCTGCGCCAAAGCATGGTATAGTATTGTCGTAATAGAAGTTAAGCCGGTGACAGGAGCCGTCTGCCGGGGGAGCTTCCGGTTTATAGGAATTTATGGAGGTTAAGAATCTATGGCCAGTCTGTCTTTGAAGAACATCTACAAAAAGTACCCCGGCGGTGTGGTTGCCGTCACCGATTTCAATCTGGAGATCAAGGACAAGGAATTTGTCATCATGGTCGGTCCGTCCGGCTGCGGTAAATCCACCACCCTGCGTATGATTGCCGGTCTGGAGGAGATCTCCTCCGGCGAGCTGTACATCGGCGACCGGCTGGTTAATGACGTAGCCCCCAAGGATCGGGACATCGCCATGGTGTTCCAGAACTACGCCCTGTATCCCCATATGACCGTGTTCGATAACATGGCCTTCGGCCTGAAGCTGCGCAAGACCCCCAAGGATGAGATCAAGCGCCGCGTGGAAGAGGCCGCCCGCATTCTGGATATCGCTCACCTGCTGGATCGTAAGCCGAAGGCTCTGTCCGGCGGTCAGCGTCAGCGTGTGGCTCTGGGCCGCGCCATCGTGCGTGAGCCGAAGGTGTTCCTGCTGGATGAGCCGCTGTCCAACTTGGATGCCAAGCTGCGTGCGCAGATGCGTACCGAGCTGTCCAAACTGCACCAGAAGCTGGGCACCACCTTCATCTACGTGACCCACGATCAGACCGAGGCTATGACCATGGCCGACCGGATTGTGGTCATGAAGGATGGTCTGATCCAGCAGGTGGATACCCCGCAGCATCTGTATGATCTGCCCTGCAATATGTTCGTGGCCGGCTTCATCGGCAGCCCCCAGATGAACTTCATCGAGTCTGTGCTGGGCAAGAACGACAAAGGCTTCTATGTGGAGTTCGGCTCCGAGGATACCAAGACCAAGCGCGGTGTCAAGTATCAGATTCCGCTGCCCGCCGCCAAGACCGAGGGCAAGGGCATGGACGAGTATGTGGGCAAGACGGTGATCATGGGTATCCGTCCCGAGGATGTACACGACGAGCCTCGTCTGCTGGAAGAGTTCGCCGACTGCAAGGTGAAAGCCAACGTGGAAGTCACCGAAATGATGGGCGCCGAGACCTTCCTGTATGTGAATGTGGAAGGCTTTGACTTCACCGCTCGCGTGGAGCCCACCTCCACGGCGCATCCCGGCGACGAGATCGAGATCGCGCTGGAGAACACCAAGATCCACATCTTCGACAAGGACACCGAGCGCACCATCTGCAACTGATCGGTGGCGGAATCGATCCTATCGGATTATTCAGTCGTCCCGCTGTTTGTGAGAACAGCGGGACGATTTTTTGTTATGCGGTGATCCCCGGCTGTGTCGGGACTACATTGTCATCCACTATCCCGAGGGACTACATTGCCCCCATTCGCTGAATGGATCGCGGCCCACCTTTTCCCGGGCGCAACGCCCGCGCAGCCAAAGCAGCCGCCCCGGCTCCTTCCCCGCCTCCGGGTACCCACGCGGCGCGGCAATGAAGACTGCGCGCGTTCCGATGGTATGGCAGTCCCTTTGTCGGACGACCGCTGCGCCTGACGCGGCACTGTCCCTAAAGTGCTTTTGCGATGTCGCCGGTGGCAGCCCTGCGCCAAACCCGCTCACTCACCGACCGGACACAACTCTGCCTGGAGCTGTCTCTTATCTCCCGTTCCAAAACGTCATGTCGGGGCATGCTCCGACATGGCACCCTATCCCCTCTGCATTCGTATACGATCACGCAGCCTCACCTTTCGGTTCCGGCATCTCCCGCAGCCTGTATTTGCCTGCTGTTCTGTGGCTTTATCCTACATACTCCGGCAATTTTGTCTGAACTCCGACCGTACAGCGGTGACAAGTTTATACAATATTTCATACATCTGCAAGCCGCAAAAAAAATATCCGTTTTTTTGACAAAAAGGGCTTGACAAGTTAGCGACACCTAACTATAATGTATGACAGTTAGGTGGTGCTAACCCGGTTCCCGCGCCGTTTGCCATCGGGGACCGATCCATACCGTGCAGGAGGGAGACGTATGATACCTCTTAATTTTGCCGACGTGGGCGCACCGCAGATCGTGAAGAGGATCGGCGGCACACCCGAAGTCAAGAAGCACCTTGAGAATCTGGGTTTCAATGTGGGCGGCGAGGTCAGTATCGTCAGTATGCTCAGCGGAAACGTGATCGTCAAGGTCAAGGAGTCCCGTGTTGCCCTCAGCGATGAGCTGGCAAGGAAGATCATGGTATAGACAAAGCAATTTCATTGAGAAGGAGGAATATCTGTGAACACACTCAGAGATGTTAAGGTGGGCGCGACCGCCAAGGTCGTCAAGCTCCACGGCGAGGGAGCCGTCAAACGCCGCATCATGGACATGGGCATTACAAAAGGCACTGCCGTCTATGTCCGTAAGGTGGCGCCTCTGGGCGATCCCATCGAAGTGACCGTGCGCAATTACGAATTATCCATTCGTAAGGCGGACGCCGAAATGATCGAAGTGGAATAATGGCACACCCGGCGCAAGCCCTATTTTTTTCAGGCTGCGGTTAGCCAACGCTAATCGTTCAAAGCTCGCCTGAGCAGAAAGGATGAGAATCATGGAACTGAGAATTGCCCTTGCGGGCAACCCGAACAGCGGTAAAACGACCCTGTTCAACTCCCTGACCGGCTCGAACCAGTTTGTCGGCAACTGGCCGGGCGTCACCGTTGAGAAGAAGGAAGGCAAGCTGAAGAAGCACGATGGCGTCACCATCACCGACCTTCCCGGCATCTATTCCCTGTCCCCCTACACGCTGGAGGAGGTCGTAGCCCGGAATTACCTGATCGGTGAGCGTCCGGATGCCATTCTGAACATCATCGACGGCACGAACCTGGAGAGAAACCTGTATCTGACCACCCAGCTCACCGAGCTGGGCATCCCCGTGGTGATCGCCATCAACATGATGGACGTGGTCCGTAAGAACGGCGATAAGATCGACACCGCACAGCTCGGGAAGCTGCTCGGCTGCCCGGTGATGGAGATCTCGGCGCTGAAGGGCACCGGCATCATGGAGGCCGCCGAAGCGGCCATCCATGCGGCGAAGAACGGCAAGACGGTGCCGATGCACACCTTCTCCGGCCCTGTTGAGCACGCCATCGCGCATATCGAGGAGGCCACCCTGCACGATCTGCCGGAGGAGCAGCAGCGCTGGTACGCCATCAAGGTGTTCGAGCGGGACGACAAGGTGCTGGAAAAATTGCAGATCCCGGCGGATACGCTGGCTCATATCGAAAAGGACATTCAGGCGGCGGAGGCCGAGCTGGACGACGATGCGGAGAGCATCATCACCAACGAGCGCTATGTGTACATAGCCGAGGTCATCAAGTCCTGCTACAAGAAGAAGAATGTCGGCAGTCTCTCCACCTCCGATAAGATCGACCGGGTCGTGACCAGCCGCTGGCTGGGTCTGCCCATCTTCGCGGCGGTTATGTTCCTGGTGTATTGGGTCGCCATGGTGGCCGTGGGCGCCCCGGCGACCGATTGGGCCAACGATGGCCTGTTCGGCGACGGCTGGCATCTGCTGGGTATCGGTTCTTCCGCTTATGGCGATGCGTCGGATGAATACAGCAATGCTCTGAATGCTATCAATGGTTTCGTAGAGGTCGATCCGGAGGCAGAGGACTTTGACGCGACGGCAGCGCTGGATGAGATCAAGAGCTTCCAGCCCGACTCCGCCAATGCGGTGGGCACCGTCACGGTGGAGGACGAGGAAACGCTGGCACAATCGGATATGTCGGTGTACTACTCCGAGATTCCCGCCTCGGTAAAGGACGATAAGAAGGCAGAGTACATCCCGGTCACCTATCAGGAGGCTGTGAAGTACTTTGAGGAGAACAGCGAATTTGCGGCGCCGGATCCGGCGGATTACGGCGTGTGGGTGCCCGGCATTCCGGTGCTGGTGGAAAACGGGCTGGATGCCCTCAGTGCGGCCGACTGGGTCAAGGGACTCGTGCTGGACGGCATCGTAGCCGGTGTGGGCGCGGTGCTGGGCTTTGTGCCGCAGATGCTGGTGCTGTTCCTGATGCTGGCATTCCTGGAGGCCTGCGGCTACATGGCGCGTATCGCTTTCGTATTGGACCGTGTGTTCCGTAAATTTGGTCTGTCCGGTAAATCCTTCATTCCCATGCTCATCGGTGTGGGTTGCGGCGTGCCCGGTATCATGGCCAGCCGGACGATCGAAAATGAGCGTGACCGTCGTATGACGATCATGACCACCACCTTTATCCCCTGCGGCGCGAAGGTGCCCTTCATCGCCATGATCGCCGGTGCCCTGTTTGGCGGCAGCGCTCTGGTCTCCACCTCCGCTTACTTCATCGGTATGGCCGCTATCATCATCTCCGGCATCATGCTGAAGAAGACCAAGATGTTCTCCGGCGAGCCTGCTCCCTTCGTTATGGAGCTGCCTGCTTACCACTGGCCCACTCTGGGCAATGTGCTCCGCAGCATGTGGGAGCGCGGCTGGTCCTTCATCAAGAAGGCCGGCACCATCATCCTGCTTTCCACCATCTTCGTCTGGTTCACCACCTACTTCGGCTGGGTGGACGGCACATTCCGTATGCTGGACGAGAGCGAGATCGACTATTCCATCCTGGCTGCCATCGGCGGTGTCGTCGCCTGGATCTTTAAGCCCCTGGGCTGGGGCAACTGGCAGGCTGCCGTGGCCTCCATCACCGGTCTTGTGGCTAAGGAGAACATCGTGGGCACTCTGGGTATCCTCTATGGCGGCGGCGACGGAACTGTGTACCAGAACATCGCGCAGGCCTTCACCGGCATCACCGGCTACTCCTTCCTGGTGTTCAACCTGCTCTGCGCTCCCTGCTTTGCGGCTATCGGCGCCATCAAGCGGGAGATGAACAACGCCAAGTGGACCTGGTTCGCCATCGGATATCAGTGCGGATTCGCCTATCTGATCTCCCTGATGATCAACCAGTTCGGCGGAGTTTTCACCGGCCATCTCAATGTGATCGGCCTGATCTTTGCGCTGGCGGCCCTCGGCCTGATCATCTATATGCTGTTCGTTAAGAAGTACACAGAGGCAACGAAGCTGACCCAGAAGGTCTGATACAAGAAAGGGAGCGGTAACAATGCTTGCGTGGCTTGCTGCAAACTGGGGAACGATACTGGTTCTGCTGATTCTCGGCGGTATTGTCGCCGGAATCATCGCAGGACTGAGGAAAAACAAAAAGCAGGGCAAATCGTCCTGTGGATGCAATTGCGCAAATTGTGCCCTGTCCGGCTCCTGCCATAGCAGACCCCATCAAGAAAAATGACGGTTGCCTGCCGCGGCGCACATGAAACCGTGTGCGTCCGACAGGATAGCCTGTGATCGCAGCATAAGAGCGACCCCCGACCGGGATTCGGTCGGGGGTCGCTGTGCTTATTTGAAAGCGGTCATACAGCCCCAGAGGATGGGACCATCCGTTTTCGATACCTGTTAAAAGGATCTTACCGTCTAAAAGGAACCGGACTCATTCAAAGTGTGCCGCCCGGTACGCCTCAACCTCGTCCATCCGGGGGATCGAGCCGGCCGCGCCCGCACGGGATACCGTCAAAGCCGCTGCGGTCGTGGCGGTTTGCAGCGCGGCGGTCAGATCAGCGCCCGCGCGCACCGCCGCCAGAAAATACCCCACGAAGGTATCGCCGGCCGCCGTGGTATCCACCACCGGCACCGAAAGCGCCGGCTGCTGTACGGATTCCTGCGCATTCTCCGCCAAAACTCCGTCGCCGCCCAGCGTCAGCACCACCGTTGTGCGGGGGTACTTTTGCCGCAGCGCCGCCATAACGCGGGCACTCTCCGTCTCGCCGGACAGCGCCGCTCCCTCGGTTTCGTTTACGAACAGCCACTCCACCAGCTCCATGGGCACCTGTGCCAGCTCCGGGGTGATGGGCGCCGGATTGAGGGCGATCCGCAATCCCCGGGCAGCGCCCTCCCGGATCAACTCGTCCACCCGGTTCACCTCGTTTTGCAGCAGGAGGATGTCCCCCGGCTCCAACGTGTCCAGCACCTCCCGGATGAAAGCCGGAGTCAGCGCATGATTCGCCCCGCTGTACAACAGAATGCAGTTCTGTCCCTCTGCGTCCACCTGAATGATGGCGTGGCCGCTGGGCACCTCCGCCGTGCGCACAAAGGTGGTATCCACTCCGTTCTCCTCCAGCAGCGGCCGCAGCAGTGTGTCGTCCGCCCCTACCAGACCGGCGTGCCGCACCGGCACCCCGGCCCGCGCCAGCGCAATCGTCTGGTTCAGGCCCTTGCCGCCGCAGCCGCTGTGGAGCGAAGTCGAGGACAGGGTCTCCCCCGCCTGAACAAAATGCGATACCGCATACACATGATCCACATTCAGCGATCCAAAGCATAATACCTGCATACTGTTTTTCCTCCCTCGGCTCAGCCGTCGGTTAATTTACGAAAAAATGGCATCCCGGTTCACACACCGCACCAGACAAACCGCACTCCCACACAAACAGCCGCTGCGGTCATTCGTCACGACTTCGAAACGCATTATAGCAGAACCTCCGCCGTTTCGCAAGTGGACGCTTTAGATGTGCATCCCCTTTTCCGGTCATTCGGTGATGATCTCTGTAATGTCGTTCTCATTGCAGATGATATAGCTGTGGCGTTTTCCGATCTTGCTGTGGTCGCACAGGAAATACTTCTCCTTGGACTGGCGGATCAGCGCCCGGCGCAGATGCGCCTCCTTTTCCGAATAATCCGTGACCATGCCGTCGGAGAAGCCGCTGCAGGAAAAGAACAGCGCATCGAAATACACGCTCTGCACCATGCGGATGGCATATTCCCCGGCAAACGCCAGCGAACGCGGCAGCAGCTCACCGCCCACGCAATACACGTTGATATCCGTCCGGCACAGCTGGGAGCAGATCTCCACGCCGTTGGTATACACCGTGATATTCTTATGCTGGCTGATGAAAGGCACCATATGCAGACAGGTAGAGGAGCCGTCGATAAACACCACGGTATCGTCCTTGAGATACTCCGCCGCCCGCTCCGCAATGAGCGTTTTCTGCTCATGATTCTTCTTATACCGCAGCTGCATCGGCACCTCAAGGCTGTCACTGCGCAGCTCGGCGCCCCCGCTCACCCGCCGGATCAGCCCCATTTTTTCCAGCTCCGACAGATTGCGACGCACGGTGGACGGACTGGTGTATATCTTGGCGGCCAGCTCGTTGACCTTGATGTATCCGGTCCGGCCGATCAGCTTCAGCAATTGGTTTTTCCGTTCGTCCTTTATCATAATGTCCGCCTCTCCTCTTTCGCAAAAATGCGCATAATGGGCAGAATATGCATGATCCACCCTGGTAATACGCTCAATTTGCGCAATAAACACGCCGCCACTTGCGTATTTGCGCCATTTGGACTAATATTAGCATAGAAAACGCTTCTTGTAAAGGACGATGTGTATGATACATTCCGACGTGAAACTGGTCGCTTTTGATCTGGACGGCACCCTGACGCAGCACAAAACGCCGCTGGATGCGCAAAACAAAGCCGTGCTGGACAAACTGCGGGAGCGCTATACACTGATCATGGTGGGCGCCGGTATGTGCCGCCGCATCTTTGAGCAGATGAACCGGTATCCCATCGACATCATCGGAAACTACGGGATGCAGACCGCTCGCTACGACCCGGAGACGAACGACATGGAGCTGATTGAGAATATCGTCGTCCCCTGCGATAAAGACGCTGCGGAACGGAGGATCACCCTCCTGCGCCAACGTTTCGGCTATACGGAATACGTCGGAGATACTGTGGAATATCATTCCTCCGGCTGCATCACTTTTCCGCTGCTGGGCACCAAAGCTCCGATCCGGGAAAAGCTGGCCTTCGATCCCGACCGCGCAAAACGGCGCAGGATCTATGCACAGGTCCGGGAAGCCTTCCCCGAATACAACGTGGTCATCGGCGGCTCCTCCTCCTTCGATATGGCACCCATGCCCTACAACAAACGCCATGCGCTGGAACGGTATTGCCGGGAGAAAGGACTTGCCCATGACCAGATGGTGTATGTGGGAGACGATTA
>CAKUAQ010000022.1 GCA_934636435.1 uncultured Eubacteriales bacterium | reverse complement strand
CGATATAGCCGGTCACATTGGGCAGCCGCAGCCGCTTGGTGACGCGGGTGGCGAGAAAGCCCCCCATAAGCATCAGCGCCACGGCGATGATGACCTGGGAGACGGGGGAGGTGATGTGCAGTTTTTCGTACAGGGGTGGCAGCATAGGATCTTCCTTTCCGCAGATTTTCGGCCCAGAGCAGCTTGGCAAGTAAAACGGAGAAACAGATCGTCTAAAAAACGGTCGTGCCCCGATTACTTTGTCTATGCGTCTTGCCAAAGGAACAGACCTATGATATACTGAATAAGCGATAAAATCAAATTATATTTTATTTGCACTCCATAAATGATTGGAATGATTGACTATGCTGGACAACAAATTGGAAACACTGCTGACGGTGGTGGAGCAGCAGAATTTCACCCGGGCGGCGCAGGCGCTGTCCATGACCCAACCCGCCGTCAGCCACCACATCAAGCAGCTGGAGGCGGAGCTGGGCGCACCGCTGCTGGTGCGCAGCCGCACGGGGCTGAAGCTGACGCCGCAAGGGGAGATCGCCGTCAAATACGCCCGCCGGTTCAAATCCCTCGGTGAAAAAATGCGGCGGGAGCTGCAAAGCTCGGAGACCCATCTGTCGGTGCTGCGGGTGGGGATCACCCACACCTCGGAGAGCAATCTGACGGCGGCGGCGCTGGCGAAATACGGCAGCGAACGCAGCCACACACGGATTATTCTTTTTACGGATACCATAAATAATCTTTATGATATGCTGGAGAATTACGAGATCGACATCGCCATCGTGGACGGCGCGGTGGCCAATTCCCGGTTCTCCTCCACCCTGCTGGACACCGACTATCTCATGTGCATCCTCTCCAACAGCCACCCGCTGGCCAAGCAGGAGGTCATCACCCTGACGGAGCTGAAAAAGCAGAAGATGATCCTGCGCACCCCCGCCTCCGCCACCCGGATGCTGTTCGAGTCCGCGCTGGAAAGCAACAATGTGTCCGTAGGGGATTTTAACATCACGCTGGAGGTGGACAATATCGCCACCATCAAGGATCTGATCCGCAAAAACCTGGGGGTATCCATCCTGCCCCGCAGTGCCTGTCTGGATGAACTGAAAAAGGGTAAGCTCACCGCCCGCCCCATCGAGAATCTCAGCATGGTGCGGGAGACCCGCATCCTGTACAACCGGGATTTCACCCACACGGACACCCTCAGCGGCATCATCCGGAGCTACCGCAGTCTGGAAATGTAAACCGGCCCCGACCGATCGAAAACCACAGACGAAACGATCCGGCAAACGAAAGCGCCCCGGCCTTTCCATAAGAAAAGGCCGGGGCGTCGCTCGCCTTAGGATGGCTTAAGGAATCAATCGGCTTCCTCGCCGTTGAGCACGGTGGGAGCCACCGTCGGCTCCGCCGCCGGTGCGGTCGGCGGGACATACACCGCCTGAGCGGGAGCGCTCTGCGGCGACGCGGTCGACGGGGTGTACACCGGCTGGGCATACGGCGGCTGCGCAGACTGCATCGCCGCCTGCGCCGCCGCGGCCTGCTGCGCCTTCGCCCGCTTCATGGAGCTGTAGAAGGAGCTGCTGCCGCCCAACAGGCACAGCAGCAGACCCAAGACCAAATCGGTCAGATAGCCCCGTGCGATATCCGGCTCACTCAAAAACCGCCAGGCGTGCCGCACGGCGGTGAAAAAGTCCACGGTGTAGTCAATCTCGCCGGACTGATACCATTCCTGATAGGCCTTATACACATCCTTTGACAGACACAGATACCACGCCAGCACAATCGCCAGCGCCGCCATCACAATAGCGATCACCATACCGTAGCGGCTCTCCCGCTTGGCGAACAGCCGATAGCCCACCAGCGCGCAGCTGACCCCGATGATGCCGCTGATGGCGGCGAGCTTGCCCACCTGATACAGCAGGTAAAACGCCAGACCGCCTACCAGCGCAAACAGAAAGGCGCCGACGGTGCCGGCCACCTTGTTTTCGTCCGGCAGCTGACCGGGCTGTGCCGTAACGGATTGCTCATACATACCCAAAATTCCTCTTTTCTGCTCTGTGCCCACGGGCACCCAAATTTTGCTATCAGTATAGCATACCGGTCTTTTTGTGTCAACCGGACTGGCAAGTTATTTTTGTCCGCCGCATAGGCATGGAGAGAAAGGGGAGAACCGATATGTGGAATACCGTCTTGGAGCTGCTGTCCCAGATGCTGTTTCTGGTGCTGCATGTGGTCAACGGCAGCTCCTTCGAAAAGCCGCTGACCGCCAAGCAGGAGCGGGAGGCGTTCGCCGCCATGGCGGCGGGCGACCGACAGGCGCGCCAGACTCTCATTGAGCACAATTTGCGTCTGGTGGCCCACATCATCAAAAAGCACTATCCCAACGCCCGGGATCCGGAGGATCTGGTATCCATCGGTACCATCGGACTGATCAAGGCGGTGGATACCTTTGACCCGTCCAAGGAGCGGCGGCTGACCACCTATGCCGCCACCTGCATCAATAACGAAATCCTCATGCACTTCCGCGCCGGAAAAAAATCCGCCCAGGATGTATCGCTGTCGGAGCCGATCGATACGGACGGCGAGGGACGACCGCTGACCCTCATTGACGTGCTGGCGGTGGAGGATACCATCGTGGACGATCTCCACCGCAAGCTGGCGGTGCAGAAGCTGGGGCGGTATATCCGGGAAAGTCTGGAGGAGCGGGAGCAGGAGATCCTGCGGATGCGCTACGGTCTGGGCGGCGGACGGGAGCTGACCCAGTGGCAGGTGGCGGAGCAGCTGGGTATCTCCCGCTCCTATGTGAGCCGTCTGGAAACCCGGGCGCTCTTAAAGCTCCGCCGCCGCTATGAAGCGGGAGACGGCACCCCTTGATCCGACCCACCGAAAAAAGCCCGCTTTTCGCGGGCTTTTTTCGGTCGTATCCTTAGCCTCACAGCTCCCGGATCAGCAGACAGCTATTCACCGGCAGCGTAAACCGCAGGTCGGTGACGGTGTCGGTCTGTTCGCCGTTGTGTGCCGCATCCACCCGACAGACCGCATAGGTGTGCCCCGCTCCCAGCTCCACCGTCAGCGTTTTATCCGGAGCGGTGTCGTCGTCGGAATAGTAGGCGAGCGCCAGCAGCGCCTTGCCGTCCCCATCCACGCCGCACAAGGTGTACACATCGGGGACGGAAGCCTCACACCGCAGTTCCCCGATACGATCGTAAAACATTCCGTACCAATACAGCGGATAATAGGGCTTGCGGGGGCGGCAGGTGTAGTAATCAAAGGGACCGCAAAATACCGAGGGACGGGTGTCGTAATACATGAGCATATCCACCGGGCTGTGCTGCCCCGCGCACAGCGCCGCCAGCAGAAATGCCGCTCCCTTGTGGTTACCGATGGTCTCCAGAGAATAGACATATTCCTCCGCCCAGCCCTTGACATAATTCCATTCATTGCAGATGCTTTCGGTCTCCGTATAGCCGTTTTGATCCAGCAGCGTCCGGAAACGGACAGCGGCGGCGGCGATCTGCCGGGGGTCGGTGGTATAGATATGCCAGGAGAAGAAGTCAAAGCTCACCCCGCGGCGCCGCATGGCGGCAAGGAAATCCGCTGCCCAGGTCTCGTTGCCGCACAGCGCCGGACCTCCGATCTTCAGATGGGGGAAGCAGCCCTTCAGATGCTTGGCGGCAATTTCATAGAAATCGAAAAATTCCGCCCAGGTGCCGCCCCACATCTTCTTGTTGGGGCTGTCCTCCGGATCAATATCCGGTTCGTTCCAGATCTCCCAATAGGGCATATCCAGCCGCAGCCCGTCCGCCCAGCCCTCGGTATAGTGGCGGATGATATGCTCACAGATGACCGCCCATTTATGAAAATCCCTGGGCGGGACGGTGCCGTGCTTTTTGATCTGGTGCTCGATGGACTGCCCCAGCCGGTAAAAGGTGCGGGTGCCCGCCTCCAGCGGCACCAGAATCGACTCGTCGGTGCAGGCAAAATCGTAGGAGGCCGGATCCTCCGGATCGGCGTCAAAAATCGGGAACACGCTGGTTATATCAATGGCATAGGGACCGCCGTAGATGCTGCCCGCCAGATTGGAATCGTGGTTGCGGGTGTAGGGAATCCGGGCGGCGGCATATTCCGCCAGATTGCTGCGCCACTGGTCGATGGCGTGGCGCTTGTGCCAGGGACCGCCGTTGACGCAGTTCAGGGGCTTGAATGGGTCTGTGACGGGGTGCTCACGGTCAAAGATCAGTGTATCCATGGGTTTATCCTCCAAACATTTTTATCATCACCATCGACAGGATGCCCAGCAGCACTCCGGCGACGGAGCGTATCGTCAGCCGTTCTCCGTACAGAATGGCCGCCACCAGCGTGGAGATAACGGTGGCGCCGCCGTTAATGACGGTGAACAGGATCACCGGGGACATCCGCGCGGTCAGGGTGGTGGTCAGCTGATTGATGACAAACACCGCCGCCGCCAGCGCCACGCCGCACAGCAGCAGCGATCGGTTCAGCCTCAGCGGGCGGCCGCGCTCCTCCGGCAGCCGTCGCAGCACCAGCGCCAGCGGCCACCCCACCACCGCCACAAAAGCAAAGGACACAAAGGAGAAGAACGCCACACTCCCCGACGGCACATACCGGGTATAGAGCTGCTGGGCCAGCATAGTGGCCCCATTGCTCAGCATGGAGCCGATGAGCAGCGCCACGGTTTTGAGGCTGAAATTTCGGCAAATATCCCGGGAGGAATGCATCAGCAGCCCCGCCGCCACAAAAAACAGCCCCATCCCGGCTATTTGCAGCGGCTGCACCGGCTGGTCGAACCACAGCGCTCCCGCCGCCACCGGAATGAGCAGCCCCGCCGTGCCGAACATGGAATCCAGACAGACGGTACCGCTCTTCATGGCGTAGATGCTGCAAAAGCCCGCCGCCATCAACGACGCCCCGGAAAACAGAGCGATCCCCACCGCTGCCCATGTCACCGTCGTCTGTCCGACGGAGGGCAGCAGCATCAGCAGCCCCAGCAGGGCGGAAATGGCAAATTTGTACGCCGAATAAACGGCGGTCATACCCAACCCCCGGATCTCGTTGCTGGTGCGCTTGTTAAAGACGGCCTGCACCACCCGCGCCAGCAGTATTATCCCTAAAGATCCCGCAATCTGCATAAAAAACAACTCCGAAACGTCAATTTCGGAGTTATGATAGCACGGAACTATCCACTTTTCAACGCTTTGCCCATCGAAAACTTTTCGACTTTTCGCCGAGCGCTTTTCACACTGCGGTCCGCTTACAGAGCCGAGGATTCCCGCAGGCGGAGCCGCGGCTCCAGCGCCGCAAACCGTTCCACCGTGCCGCCGGTCAGCGCCCCCATCATCTGTGCCACCGCCCAGACCGCCATAGCGGCGGTATCCGTGCCGATGGAGGACAGTGCGGGGACGGTATACGCATCCACCGGCAGATCATCCATACCGATGAGCTTGACCCGCCCCGGCACGGAGAGACCGTGCTCCGTCAGGCACCGCAGTGCGCCGAAGGCCATGCGGTCATAGGCAGCGATCAGCGCCCGGGGGAAAGCGCCCCGCTCCAGCAGCATTTCCGCCGCCCGGTAGCCGCCGGGCTCGAACCGCTCCCCGCTGACGGCGATATACCGTTCCTCCGCGCCGCCGGCCACAGTCTGCATTGCCGCAACAAAAGCCGCCTGCTTCGTGGCGGTCAGCGGCTCGCCGATGAACCCGATCTCCCGGATGCCGCCACGGTACAGATAGTCCACCGCCGCCCGGACGGCGGCCGCCGAATCGGCGGTCACGGATGCCACCGCATCCTCCCGACGGCTGCCGATCGCCACCAGCGGTGTCTCATGGGGCGGCAGCGGGTGCGTTTCGTGACCGATGAGCAGGATCCCGTCCACCGCCGCATAGGTATCGTAATAGGCGATGCGCTGCGCCAGCGTGTCGGCGGAAAAATCCGTCACCGCCGTGCAAATGTCACAGCCCCGAGCGGTCAGTTCCCGGTGCAGCGCCGTCACCAGCCCGGAATAATACAGGCTGTCCAGCTCCGGACACAGGATCGCGATGACAAAACGGGGATACTTCGCCGAGAAGAACTGCTTAAAGCAGCCCTCACGCCGGGCGATCTCAAAGATCATCTGCCGGGTCTGCTCATTGACCTCCCGGCTCATGGAAAACGCCTTGGAGGCCGTGGACACCGACACGTGCGCCAGCTTCGCCAGCCGGGACAGGGTCATATACCGTCACCTCCGGAGAAAAATGTCGCCGCCCCCCGCAGGGCGGAAAAACCGCCGAAGCAAAGGGCGGCGGGCAGCGATTTGTTACAGTTTTTCCAGCACCCGGCACAGATAGGCATAGGTGCGCTCCGTGGAGGAGATGCACAGCCGCTCCCGGGTGGTGTGGATATCCCGCATCCGGGGGCCGAAAGAAACCGCGTCCAGACCGGGCAGCTTTTCACTGAACAGCCCACATTCCAATCCGGCGTGGATCGTCTCCACCACCGGCTTTTGCCCCGTCTGCTCCTCATAGACCGCCACCATCACCTCCCGCAAGGGGGATACCTCCCGATATTCCCAGGCGGGATAGTGGCCGTGGCTGCTATAGGTGCCCCCGAAGGCGGCGGCGGTCTGCTCCAGATCGGCGAGCAGCGCCGTCTTGCCGGTGCCTACGCTGCTGCGCACCGAGAAGGTGGCGCGCAGCGCCGTTTCCTCCAGCTCCAGCACCCCTAAATTCAGCGAGGTCTCCACCAGCCCGTCGATGTGACGGCTCATGGCCTGCACCCCGTTCTTCACGGTGGTGAGGAATTCTGCCACTCGCCGGGAGTCCGCCGCCGTCAGTGCTCTGTCCGCCGCCGGGGCGGGGGATACGGTGACGGTCAGATCCGGATCGGAGGGAATGCGGTTGGCGGCGGCAAACGCGGCCGCCGCGGCGGTGGGGTCCTCCCCCGCCAGCACACACACCGTCTGTCGGGGGATGGCGTTATCCTTCAAGCCTCCCGCCAGAGACACCAGCCGGTATTCCCCGGTCAGGCTATGCAAAAAACGCCCCATAACGATGTTGGCATTGAGCCGCCCTTTGTGAATTTCCGCGCCGGAATGTCCGCCGATGAGCCCATCCACCGTCACAGTGTAGCAGGGAGCATTCACCGGCTCTCGGGTGACGGGGATCCGCAGCTCCGCTCGGGCGCCCCCGGCACACCCCACCGTCAGCACCCCCTCCTCCTCGGAGTCGGCATTGATAAGGGTGCGCCCTTTGAGCCGGGAGGCATCCAGCCCCACGGCGCCGTCCATACCGGTCTCCTCATCGGTGGTGAACAGCACCTCCAGCGGCGGGTGAGCCAATGCATCGTCCTCCAGAATCGCCAGCCCCATGGCCACGGCGATACCGTCGTCACCGCCCAGAGTCGTGCCCCGGGCGCCGATCCAATCCCCGTCGATGAACAGCTCCAACCCGTCCCGGGTGAAGTCGACGGGGCTGCCCGGCTCCTTTTCACAGACCATATCCAGATGCCCCTGCAGGATTACAGGCGGGTGTGTCTCATAGCCGGCGGAGCCGGGCTTGCGGATCAATACGTTATTGTACGCATCCTGCTCCGCCTCCAGCCCATGCCGGCGGGCAAACGCCATGCAGTAGTCGCTGACGGCCTTCGTATTGCCGGAGCCGTGGGGGATACCGCACAGCTCCTCGAAATAGTAAAATACCCGCTGCGGGGCAAGCGTGCCTAAAACGGCCATATTGTTTACCTCCCGAATCCAATAATCTGTCCCCAGTATACCGCGTATGAACACAAAATGCAAGGGAAACCGCGCCCCGGAACAGAAAAGCGGCTTGACTTCCTCCCGCCGCCGTGGTATATCTGTATGGTATATCACAGACAGAGGAGCGAGGCCCGTGCGCAAAGACAGCATCACCGGTACCGCAGGAGCGCTGGCGGCAAACTGCATTTTCGGATTATCCTATTATTTCAGCCGGATGGCGCTGGATACCGGCACGCATCCGCTGGTGATCCTGCAAATTCGATTCACGATGGCGTTTATCGTGCTGTCGCTGCTGGCGGCGCCGGGGGCGATCCGGGTGCGGTATCGGGGGAAACCGCTGGGCAGACTGCTGCTCATGGCAGTGATGCAGCCGCTGCTGTATTTCATCTTTGAGCTATACGGCATCGCTCGCACCTCCACCGCCCTGTCCGGGGTCATCATCGGCACGGTGCCGGCGGTGGTGATGCTGGCATCGGCCCTGATCCTGCGGGAGCGCCCCACGGCGCTGCAATGGGCGGCGGGGCTGCTGAGCGTGGGGTGCATCGCCGTGATCAGTCTCATCGGACAGCATAACGGCACCACCGACCTCACCGGCATCCTGCTGCTGACGGGCGCGGTGATCACTGCCGCCGGATTCAACCTGTGCAGCCGGTCGGTGGCAGCGCAATTCAGTGCATGGGAGCGTACCTATGCCATGTTCGCGGTGGCGGCGGTCGGGTTTCTGGTCATCACCCCGGCGGTGCTGCGGGGGCAGTATCTCCCCCAGCTGGCAGCGGCTGTGAAACAGCCCCGCCTGTGGCTGGCGATCGCCTATCTGTCGCTGCTCTCCTCCATCGTGGCGTACTGGCTCTATAATCATGCCACCGGCAAGATCGGGCTGGTACGTTCCTCCGCCTTTTCCGCCGTCATCACGGTGGTGTCCATGGTCACGGGCATTTTCATTCTCAAAGAGCCCATGACCCCGGTGCAGATCGCCCTGTGCCTGTGCATTATCCTGTGTATTTATGTGGTGAACCGTCCCACCCCCGCCGTGAGCGAATAACGTCCGTTTGCACAGACCGCGCGGTTTCAACGTACCCGCCGAAAAAACGCATCAAACCGAGAGCGCCAGTCGGCATCAAGCCGGCTGGCGCTCTTCGGTTGGTTTATTTCGGTCGGCAGGATCATTCGGTGACGGAGCGCAGGACCTCCTCCAATGCGGCGGCATATTCCTCATAGGTGCGCACACCGATCAGCGTGCGTACCGGGTGGCCGTCCTTGAACACCATGACGGTGGGAATGCTCTGGATGCCGAACCTGGCCGCCAGCGTGCCCTCGGCGTCCACATCCACCTTTCCCACCACGGCGCGACCGTCAAAATCCTCCGCCAGCCGGTCGATCACCGGTGCTACCATCCGACAGGGGGCACACCAGGTCGCCCAAAAATCCACCAGCGTGATGCCGGTGCCGATGGCGGCGTTGAAGCTGTCCTCACTGAAATGCTTGGTCATGGAGATCCATCCTTTCTGTCCGAGTAATTTAATGCGGATTTTCACCGCACGGATACAAACACTACCGGCCGCTGCCCGAACGGGGCGGTTGCCTTAGACCGCGGAACCTTTCGCGGCCGACCGACGGGATCAACCCTCCCGCAGACTGCGGGCAGCCGCCTGCGCGGCCACCAGTCCCTCTCCCACGGCCTTGGCCGCCTGCAAAGGCTGACCGGTGCAGTCCCCGGCAGCGTAGCAGCCGGGAATATTGGTGCGCTGCTGCCGATCCACGGCGATAAATCTTCCGTCCATCTGCAATCCCGGCAGCAGAGCGGTGGGGGCGCTCACCTGCCGCAGCAGGAACACGCCGTCCCCGGCCAGCCGCTGCCCGTCGGCCTCCAGTCCCCTCAGCCGGTCGTCCTCCACCCACAGTGCGATCTTCTGCGCGACGACGGCGGACAGAGCGCTGTCCGGCAGCGGGCGGCGGGTCACGACGGTCACACCGCAGCCCACCCGTTCGAGAAATGCGGCTTCCTCCGCCAGATCGGCGGCATCGCCGGTGACCAGCACCCGTTTGCCCCGGTAGAGCCGCCCGTCGCAGGTGGCGCAATAGCTCAACCCCCGGCCCAGCCAGTCGCTTTCGCCGGGAAGGGTGGCGCCCGCCCCGGCACCGATGGCCAGGATCAACCGCCGTCCGGTCACCATGCCGTCCCCCACCGTCACGACAAACTGCCCCTCGAAGGGCAGGATCGCCGTCACGTGACCGGGGAAAAACACCGCTCCGCTGCGGCGGGCTTCCGCCTCCATGGTTTCCAGCATGGCGCGTCCGGAGGTGCCCGCCATGCCGCTGTAATTGTCGATCCGCTCCGCCCGCCACAGCGGATTCTGCGCGGCAGGATTGGATAAAACCGCGCAGCGGCAGCCCCGAGCCGCGCCGTTGAGCGCCGCCGACAGCCCGGCCGGGCCGCCGCCCACGATCACAATGTCGAATACATCCTCCATAGGAAAAGCTCCTTTCCGAATCCTGGCACTTGGCGGTACGGTCCGGTTCGCGGGCGCAGACGCGACGGCACGTTCTCCGGGATACGCAAAGACCGTGCCGGACAATTCCGCCCGATCGGGTGTATTTTATCCGCTTTTGCACACAATATCAGCGAAAGCGAGGAATACAGCTATGGCGTTGATCGAAATGGAACACATCGGCAAACGGTACGGCGCGGCCGCAGGCACGGTATACGCGCTGGCAGACGTGAACTTTTGCGTACACGCAGGGGAAATGGTGGCGATTCTCGGTCGCTCCGGCAGCGGCAAATCCACCCTCATGAATGTCATCGGCTGTCTGGACACTCCCACCGCCGGAGAATACCGGCTGGCGGGAAAGTCGGTGGCTCATATGAGCGAGCGGGAGCTGACCGCCCTGCGGCGGGAAACGGTGGGCTTTGTATTTCAGAGCTTTTATCTGCTGCCCGGACTCACCGCCCGGGAAAACGTGGAGCTGCCTCTGCTCTATCGGGGGGTACCGGAGAAACGCCGCCGCCGCATGGCGGAGGAAAGTCTGTGCCGGGTCGGGCTGGAGGATCGCATGGTCCACCTGCCCCGACAGCTCTCCGGCGGGCAGCAGCAGCGGGTCGCCATCGCCCGGGCCATGGCGGGGGAGCCGCCTCTCCTGCTGGCGGATGAGCCCACCGGCAATTTGGACACCGCTGCCGGGGAGTCTGTGCTGGCGCTGCTGCTGGAATGGAACCGGGCGGGCAACACGGTCGTGTTGATCACCCACGACCCGAAGATCGGCGCCGCCTGCTCCCGGCAGGTATATATGCGGGACGGACGGCTGTCCGCCGATCCGGGGTAAGCGGTCTGTGCTCTGCGCCGCCCGTGACCCGCGGGCGTATCGCATACGGCCCCCGCATCGGAAACCGGAGCGCATAAGCCGCGCCCACCGGTCGAGACAGCCCGCGCCCGGAGCCTATTGCAGCGCCCGGGTCGCCTCCTGCAGGGCGGCATAAAAGCCGCCCTTTGCCATCAACTCTTCGTGGGTGCCCACCTCCCGCACCCCCTGCCGGTCGATATAGGCAATCCGGTCGGCATGGCGGATGGTGGACAGCCGATGGGCGATGATAAGGGTCGTGCGCCCTTTGGACAGCTCCTCAAAGGCGGACTGAATATGGGCCTCCGTGACCGTATCCAGCGCCGAGGTCGCCTCATCCAGCAGCAGAATGGCGGGGTTCTTCAGGAAAATCCGGGCAATGCTCACCCGTTGCTTCTGCCCGCCGGAGAGCATGATGCCCCGCTCCCCCACATAGGTTTGGTAGCCGTCCGGCAGTGCCATAATATCGGCATGGATCTCCGCCTTCTTCGCCGCCTCGACAACCTCCTCATCGGTGGCATCCAGCCGCCCGTAGCGAATGTTTTCCATCACCGTCCCGGCGAAGATCATCACATCCTGCTGTACGATGCCCACCTGCCCCCGCAGGGAGTGCAGCGTCACCTGCCGGATGTCCTGCCCGTCGATGGTGATGCTGCCGCCGGTCAGCTCATAAAATCGGGGGATCAGATGGCACAGGGTCGTTTTTCCGCCGCCGCTGGGGCCCACCAGCGCCAGCATTTTTCCGGCCGGAATATCCAGCGATACGTGCTCCAGCACATCCACCCCATCATTATAGCGGAAGGTAACATCCTTCAGCTCGATATGCCCCGCGGTACAGCGGAGAGGCTGGGCATCCGGCGCATCGGTGATCTCCGGCTCCTCCGCCATCAGCTCCTGGAACCGGCGGAACCCCGCCATACCGGTGGTATACTGCTCCACAAAATTCGCCAGCTTGCGGATGGGGGTCAGAAAGCTGGCAATATACATGGTGAACACCAGTAAATCCACATATTGGAGCTTGCCGTCGATGATCAGCAGCCCACCGGCGGCGATCACCGCCACATTCATCAGATTGGTGAGCACGTCGTTTCCGGCACCGAAAATGCCCATCTGCTTATAAAAGCTCCGGCGGGCGGTACGATATTGCTCGCTGCCCGCCTGAAACCGCTCCCGCTCATAGCGCTCGTTGGTGAACGCCTTGGCGGTGCGGATGCCGGAGATGCTGCTCTCAATGCCGGTGTTGATGACGGCGATTTTTTCCTTCACCGCCCGACTGGCGGCGCCCATATGGGTGCGCCGCAGCATGGTGAAGCCGATGAGCAGCGGCACCAGCAGTGTGATCACCAGCGCCAGCTCCCACCGAATGGTGAACATCACGATGAGCGAGCCGGTCAGCGTCACAAAGGATATGAACAGATCCTCCGGACCGTGGTGTGCCAGCTCCACCACCTCAAACAGGTCGCTCACCACCCGGCTCATCAGCGAACCGGTGCGGTGGGTATCGTAAAAGCGGAAGGACAGACTCTGCAAATGGAGGAACAGATCCCGCCGCATATCCGTCTCGATAAATACCCCCAGCAGGTGTCCCCAATAGGTGACGACGAATTGCAGCGCCCCCTTCAGCAGATATGCCCCCACCAGGATCCCCATCCACACGAAAAAGGTGCGGTATGCCCCCTGAGGCAGGAGGGTGTTGAGGGCATATTTGGACACCAGCGGATACGCCAGATCCACCAGCGAGATACACAGCGCACAGGCCAGGTCCATCAGAAACCAGGCCAGATAGGGCTTATAATACTTGGCAAATTTTTTCAGCATGACAATACTTCCTGTGTTCTTTTGATCAGACAAAGCGAGCCGGGTACAACGGTTTTCTTCGGTCAGGCAGTGTTCTCATCGGCTTTGTTGCCCTCCGCCCGGCATAGGTCGGTATTCTGCGGCCGGGCCACCCGCCGCCAAACACGCTGTCTGACAAAATTATGACCGAATGAGAGAAACCCTCCCGTAAGGCAAGTCGAAGAGCACCGCCATACTGCCGTATGGGCTCCATCGCTTGACAAGACAAACGAAACGGGAAAATATCCCGTTTCGGAGACGGTCGTACCGGAATCGTTTTATCCATGTCCCCAGTATACACGGTTTCGGTGGAATTTGCAAGAAAAAGCGCCGCCATAAAAAAGCGTCCCACCGCCGACAGCCGTCCGGCACGGATCTTCAGCCATTCGCATCCGGCGGCAGCATCGCCTTTAAGGAGGTCATATACTCCGAAGGGGTCATGCCGGCGATCTGCTTGAAGTGCCGGGAAAAATAATGGACGGAGGAATAGCCCAGCATCTGCGCAATCTCGGTGAAATTATGCCGTTTCTCCCGCATGAGGATCTTCGCACGGCTGATCTTCAGCTCCTGATAATACCGGCTGACCCCATAGCCCACCCGGTTCTGAAACAGCTTTTGCAGGGTGGATTTGCTGACGGAAAACTCCCGGCACAGCTCCTCCATGGTCACATTGTCCGCCACATGCCGCTCCAGATAGGTGCACACCCCTTGCAGCAGCGTGTCTCCCTTGCTCTCCTGCATGGCACGCAGGAGCATCGGCTCCCGGGGCTGCTGGCGGCGGTGGCGGCGGATCAGGTCGATGAGGATCTGCTCCAGATAGGTCTGCACCATCTGCTCACTGCCAAAGGGGGCATCCTCCCGCCGCTTCAGCTGCGGGACGATCACATCCCCCAGTGGGCTGGAAAAAGCACCCTTCGCCTCCACCACGATCTCTGCCATCCGCTCCCGCTCCCGCTCGGTGCATACGATCGGCTGACCGGCCAGCCCATACAGCTCCGGGCAATCGCTGGAGAAAGACATGATGAAGGAATTGACCGTGCCGCTGGGCCCGCAGCGAATGTTGTGGTATTCCATAGGCTTATGCAGAAACAGCGATCCGGCCGGCAGCTCCAGCTCCCGGTTGCCGGCGGTGATGATGGCCTCGCCCTTGTCGGCATACACGATCTCCCAGAAATCGTGCACCTCCCCCGCGAAGGAAAAATCAATGGGATATTCATAATAATGTACAGATACGACGGACTGGATATTGACCGCCCGCTCCATAACGGTGTGAATATACTCCATACATGTGCGCCACCTTTCCTGCAATCCCGTGTTCCGGCGCGCCCGGGGCAACCCGAAACATATCGACTCTGTGTTCATCATAATCCGGTCTTTCAAAAAAATCAACTGCTTTTACGCAAAAAGATACCGATTTTGCAAAAGCAACGAGATTTTGTGGATTTTTCAGGCAAATATAACCACAAAAGTGACCGGATTCTCCGCCAAAGATCCCACTCTCCTGCCGGTAGAGCGTCTCATCCGCCCACTCTACCGGTCGGTTCTCCGGCCGTAGACCGCGGAAACACAGCGGTAGGTTGTGTCCCGCCCGGGAATGGGGTATACTGACCGCCGAAGCCGCACAGAACCGATACGGCCGACCCGCCATTCGATGCGCCGCAGGGCCGTCCGGCGTTTTTTATGCTGTGCGGTCGTCGAGCGACCCGCCGGACAGGCGGCAGCTTTCCCGGAACGGTCGCCTGCCGTATTCTGCCGCATCTCGTATACCGTGTAACGTATGTCGTGTATTCGTGTATTAAGGAGTGAGCTGTTCTATGTCCCGCACACCGCTGAAAGAC
The DNA here is from genome assembly GCA_934636435.1 of uncultured Eubacteriales bacterium. Classification (GTDB taxonomy): domain Bacteria; phylum Bacillota; class Clostridia; order Oscillospirales; family Acutalibacteraceae; genus UBA5905. The sequence continues at coordinate 19,070 of CAKUAQ010000022.1, read as the reverse complement.
CGTAAGCTGCCCGATTACAGCCGGGGAGAAGATATTGCCAACATGGTGACCCATATTGTCGGCGGTGCCATGGGAGTCGTCACACTGGTGCTGGGGGTGATCCTCGCCGCTCTGCGCCACAACGTCTGGGGTGTGGTCAGCGTCAGCATCTACGGCGGCACCATGATCGCTCTGTACAGCGTATCCAGCGTGTACCACGGCCTGAGACCCGGCATGGGCAAAAAGGTCATGCAGGTCATCGACCACTGCACCATCTATTTCCTCATCGCCGGCACCTACACCCCCATCCTGCTGTCCGCCATCCGCCCGGTATATCCGGCGCTTTCGTGGGTCATCTTCGGGGTGGAATGGGGATTGGTGGCCTTTGCGGTAGTGTTCACCGCCATCGACCACCACAAATACCGGATCCTCGCCATGTGCTGCTATATCGGCATGGGCTGGTGCATCATTCTGGCGCTGCGGGCCACCGTGCGCTGCCTGGGGATGAGCGGCTTTCTGTGGCTGCTGGGCGGCGGCGTCGCCTACACCGTGGGGGCGGTGCTGTACGGCATCGGCGGCAAAAAGCCCGTATACCACACGGTGTTCCACGTGTTCGTGGACATCGGCAGCGCCCTGCAGGCGGTGTGCATCCTGCTCTATGCTTTGTGACCTGCCACATCAAAAATCGTAATTAAGCTTGCAAATCCGGTAACAACATTGATGAAATCCCCTCGGCAAAGCGGTAGACCGAAGACGTGTGACCGCGGAACAGTCGGGCAACGGCTGTCCTGCGCAAACCGGTTTCATACGATCGTATGGGTGCTGATGCATATGACCTTTAACAACCGGGGAAAAAACTATCCGGCCCACCCCTTTGTGGAAAGGGACACGCCTGCCGGACGGCAGACCCAAGGTGGCGGACAAATATCTGGACGCCCTGTACGGCATGACGCCGGAGGAGGTATGGAAGCCCATCCTCGCACCGGGCTATGAGCACCGCACCGGTGTGCGGGCAGCGGCGAAAGCCCGCTGCACCCGCACCACGACGACGGGCGCAAGCTGGTGGGGCGGGCAATCACCTGCCCCTATTGCCCGGCCAGCCCCGATCTCCATACCGTGCAGTTTGACCGGGGCGTCGAGGACGGCTTGCAGGGCAGCTGCGAGCCGTGGGTCATCGACCGTCCGGAGGAGCGGGATGTGGTGGTCTGCGATAGGTGCGGTAAGATCTGCAAGGGCACGTTCCTCGGCGGCAACCTGACCTCCGCCCTGCACAACCGCACCGGGCGTTCCGATGCCGACAAGCCGCGATGAGCGGAAACGGAAAAGCTCATACCGGAATAAAGGCACACCGGGGAACCTTGCCAGCTCCCCGGTGTGCCTTTGATTTTCTCTTTTCCGTCCGTATTTCAGGTGAAGGACAGAGCATAGCTGCACTTATAGGTCTCGCCCGGCTCCAGCCGCTCGTTCTCCGGCTTTTCCTCCCAGTCGTTGACCCCGCCATCCCGGGCGGGAACCCCCCGCCAGGGCTCGATGCATACATACGGGGCCTCCGTATGGGGCTTATGCCAGAAACCCACGAAGGGCAGGTCGCTGTAATCCATATGCACGGAGTGCTTGCCACCCTCGGCTCTGAGCGTCACACCGCCGGCGGTATCCCGCAGGAAAATGGCGTCGTTATCAAACAGCGTATGGCGCAGCGGCAGCCGCTTGCCCTCCTCCAGCGGGAAGGGATCGGCCGCATCCAAATAGAAACAGGCGTCCGACATCCGCAGACGCTTTGCCTCGCAGGGCGCGTCAAATTCCAGACAGTAGTCCTCAAAGGATTCTCCCGCACTCAACGGCACGTTAAAGCCGGGGTGTCCGCCTACGGCGAAAAGCAGGGGCTTGTCGTCCCGGTTGTGCACCGCCATCGTAACCGTCAGCTTTTCCCCGCAGAGGGTATACGTGATCTCCATGGCAAAGCGGAACGGAAACATAGAGAGCGTCTCGGGAGTATCCTTGATCTGCAGAGTAAGGGTGTCGGACTTCTGCCGCACCACATCCCATTCCTGCAGCTTGGCAAAGCCGTGGATGGGCATCTCGTAGGTCTGTCCCTTATACGTGTATTTTCCGTCCACATTCCGACCGCAGCAGGGGAACAGATTGGTGGCGCGTCCCTTCCAATAGGTCGGGTCGCCCTGCCACAGATATTCCGTATTATCCGCCGGGCGACGGATGGACTGCAGCTCCGCGCCCATGCTGCTGACCTTAATCTTCAGCCGGTCGTTTTCCAAAATATAGATCATACGATCACTTCCCCTTAAACCCATAGAATTCTCACAAAAATTTTCCCGACAGGGATACCTTAATGAACATAGTACCACAATGTGCCGTCAGATTCAAGAGGAAATCCGTCAATTTTTCAGTTTTCCGATTCGGCCGGTACAGATCTCAGCAGCGTCTGCACATTGGCAGCGAAAGCAGCGGCGGGAACATACACCGGCTCCGGGTACCAATCCCCGTCGCCGTCCGGGACCACCGGGCGCACATCCTCCCCGGTGCACAGCGTAGGCCAGTCTGTCGGCACCAGATACCCGCCCTGTGCCGCCTCGATCTGGGAATGCCACGGATACAGCAGCGCATAGAGGCTGACCCGATCGAGGTCGCCGCTGACCCCCGGATACTGCGCCGGGTACAGCTGCTCCCCCGCCATATACAGCGGCAGCACATACCGTCCCCCCGCCGCCAGCCATTGGGGCGCATCCATCCGATCCACCTCATTCTCAAAGGTCAGCGTCTGCCCCACCGTGAGATCGCCCAGAAAGACCCGCTCCACCCGCAGGGTATACGCCACGGTAAAAATGCAGCACTGCAGCTCCCCCTTTTCCGCGGACACCTCCCGGTAATTCCGCTGCCGCCGGGTGACGGAGAGGATCTCCCCCTCCACCATGGCCGTCATTTCCCGCAGACAGTATTTCTCTGAAAATGCCACGTGATCCGTCCCCGCAGCATCCGCCGGATGCTGCGGACCTCCCCGGGCGACCGCGCTGTACCGCACAGGCGCGGATCTGTCCGCTTCATCCTCCGGTGGCTGTACCGGCTCGCTTTCGGCCGGCTGCACCGTCGGGCGCACCCCTCCGGCCGCCGCCCATACACCACCGATCAACAGCGCACACAGCGCCGCCCCGGCAATTGCATGCCGCCGCCGTTGCTTCGCCCGGCGCACCCGGCTGCGCCGCAACACCTCCCGGGTCAATTCCTCACAGGTCTGCATCATCCAATCCCTCCTGTAGCAAAATGGCTTTCAGAGCCCCTTTGGCCCGATAGAGCCGGTTTTCCACCTGCCGGCGGTTCCAGCCGGTGACCGCCGCGATCTGGCGGTTATTGAACCCCTCGAAATACGCCAGATACAGCGCCTGCCGATAGTCCGGACACAGCTGCTCCAGCCCCCGGCGCACCGCCTGCTGTCGCTCGCTGCGCAGATAGCACTGCTCCGGCTGCTCCCCACCGTCCAGCAGCGCCCATTCCTCCGGCGGGAGGGTGATGGTGCGGGCCGCCCGGCGCAGATGATCCGTTGCCAGCCGCCGCCCGATGGTATACAGCCAGGTCTTGAAGGAGGCCCGGGGCGAAAAACGGGGACGGCGCACCACCAGGCGCACAAAGGTCTCGGTCATCAGCTCCTCCGCCACCGCCTGATCGTGCACATATCCGTTGAGGAACCGGGTCAATCCCTCCCGGTAGCGGCCGATCAACTCCGTCAGAGCCGTCTCGTCCCCCGCCAGAAACCGCATATACAGCTCCGTTGATTCCGTCTCAGCCGGTTCCATTGCCCTCCCCCCTTCACCCATTAAACGCACCGTCCCCCGTTTTCTCTCGCTTGTGCTCCGATTTTTTCTCACCGAACGGCAAAACCCGAAAAACGGTGCTCCGCAAGCACGGCAGCTGCGCCGGTTCATCCGCCGCCGCATCGCCCGCCTGCTCCCAGTCGGCAGAATACCACAGTCTGCAAACGGGCGCAAGTGCTCTCTGCCACCCCGCCGCCCCCTTTGTGGCATATCACCAAATTAAAGCGTCAAAAGGCATATACATTTTTGCAACCCCGCTATGATTTTTTGGCAATTCCCGTCGGGAAGCAATTGTGTTATACTCTGGGCAACGAGATGGAAACCGACTGGTTGCCATTGAGAAATTTTTAACAATCTCTTAAGGAGGACACAACTATGGCACGTTTTACATTACCCCGGGATCTGTATCACGGTAAAGGTTCTTTGGAAGCGCTGAAAACCTTTGAAGGCAAGCGGGCGATGGTCTGCGTTGGCGGCGGCTCCATGAAGCGGTTTGGATTTCTCGATAAAGCAGTCGAATATCTGAAAGAGGCCGGCATGGAAGTCGAGCTGTTCGAGGGCATCGAGTCCGACCCCTCTGTGGAGACGGTCATGAAGGGCGCGGAGGCCATGCTGAAGTTCCAGCCCGACTGGATCATCGCTATGGGCGGCGGCTCCCCCATCGACGCGGCCAAGGCCATGTGGATCAAATATGAGTACCCGGACGTGACCTTTGAGGATATGTGCAAGGTGTTCGGCCTGCCGAAGCTACGCAAGAAAGCTCACTTCTGCGCCATTTCCTCCACCTCCGGCACCGCCACCGAGGTGACGGCTTTCTCCATCATCACCGATTATTCCAAGGGCATCAAGTACCCCATCGCGGACTTTGAGATTACCCCCGATGTGGCCATCGTCGACCCGGATCTGGCGGAAACCATGCCCAAGAAGCTGGTGGCCCACACCGGTATGGATGCTATGACCCACGCCATCGAGGCCTATGTGTCCACCGCCAACTGCGACTATACCGATCCGCTGGCGCTGTATGCCATCCGCATGATCCAGAACGATCTGGTGGATTCCTACAACGGCGATATGGCCAAGCGGGACACCATGCACAATGCCCAGTGCCTGGCGGGCATGGCGTTCTCCAACGCGCTGCTGGGCATCGTCCACTCCATGGCGCATAAGACCGGTGCAGCCTTCGCCGATTACGGTGCCCACATCATCCACGGCGCGGCCAACGCCATGTATCTGCCCAAGGTCATCGCCTTCAACGCCAAGGATGAGACGGCGGCCAAGCGGTATGCCACCATCGCGGACTACATGGGTCTGGGCGGCGACACCACCGAGGAGAAGATCCGCAACCTGATCGAGTATCTGCGCGGCATGAACGACGCGCTGAACATCCCCCACTGCATCGGCCACTACGGCGCGGACAGCTTCCCGGCGGAGCAGGGCTTTGTGCCGGAGGATGTGTTCCTGGCGCGGGTGCACGACATCGCCGTCAATGCTCTGGCGGATGCCTGCACCGGCTCCAACCCCCGCCAGCCCAGCGTGGAGGAGATGGAGAAGCTGCTCAAGTGCTGCTACTACGACACCGAGGTGGATTTCTAAGCAGCCTCCCCTCCCGACGGAAGAGCCCGGCTGAACTACCGGTCGGTGCATAAGCGACTGTGAAAAGCCGCCGGATACGATTGGTCCGGCGGCTTTTTCGCAGGAAATTTCCGCCGGGAACGGTTTTAGGGTATTCACAACCGGGTCGTTTTATGGTACAATGAGTGCGACCGCATCGGAAACGGGCGGGTACGCCCGATTTCCGTCGCGTTGTTTGATTTTGTGGATAAGGAGCGTGTAAACGTATGTATAAGATCGTGCGCAAGCGGGTGCTGAACCCCACCGTCACCCAGATGGAGATCGAAGCTCCGCTGGTGGCGAAAAAGGCCCGCCCCGGTCAGTTCATCATCCTGCGGGTGGATGAGGAAGGGGAACGTATTCCTCTGACCGTCGCCGGCTGCAACCCCGAGGAAGGCACCGTGAAGATCATTTTCCAGATCGTGGGCGCCACCACGGAAAAGCTCAACCACAAGGAGGCGGGCGACTGCATTCAGGATTTTGTCGGCCCGCTGGGAGTTGCCACCAAGGTGGAGGGGCTGAAAAAGGTCTGCATCGTGGGCGGCGGCGTGGGCTGCGCCATCGCCATGCCCATTGCGGAGGAACTGCATAAAATGGGGGCGGAGGTCACCTCCATCATCGGTTTCCGCAGCAAGGATATCGTGATTTTGGAGGACGAGTTCAAAGCCTGCTCCGACCGGCTGGTGCTGATGACCGACGACGGCACCTATGGGCGGCAGGGAAATGTCACCGTCCCGCTGAAGGAGATGCTGGAGGCGGGAGAGACCTTTGATGAGATCATCACCATCGGTCCGCTGATCATGATGAAATTCGTGGTGGCGGCGGCCAAGCCTTTCGGTGTGCCGGTGACGGTGTCCATGAACCCCATTATGATCGACGGCACCGGTATGTGCGGCGGCTGCCGGCTGACCCTCCATCGGGACGGAAAAAAGCTGGTGCAGTTTGCCTGCGTGGACGGTCCCGATTTCAACGGCTATGAGGTGGATTTCGACGAGGCCATGTCCCGCGGCCGGATGTATGCCGGGTTCGAGCGGCACGCCTACGAAGAAACCTGCAATCTGTTCAAAAAGGCGTAAGGAGGTAAGAGCGTCATGGCAATTGATCCTAAGAAGCATGAAATGCCCACCCAGGACGCCCATGTGCGTGCCGGGAATTTCGACGAGGTGGCGCTGGGCTATACCCCGGAGATCGCCGTGGAGGAGGCCAACCGCTGTCTCAACTGTAAAAATCGTCCCTGCGTCAACGGCTGCCCGGTGAATATTGAGATACCGGATTTCATCAGCCGGATTAAAGAGGGAGATTTCGAGGGCGCCTATCAGGTGATCGCCCGTTCCTCCTCCCTGCCCGCCGTCTGCGGACGGGTGTGTCCGCAGGAGTCTCAGTGTGAATGTCATTGCACACTGGGCATCAAGTTCGAGCCGGTGGGCATCGGCCGCCTGGAGCGGTTTGTGGCAGACTGGCACAATGCCCACGCCGAGGCGCCGGCGCAGAAGCCTGCCTCCAACGGGCACAAGGTCGCCGTGGTGGGCTCCGGTCCCTCCGGGCTGACCTGCGCCGGCGATCTGGCGAAAAAGGGCTACGCCGTCACCGTTTACGAGGCGCTGCACACCGCCGGCGGCGTGCTGGTCTACGGCATCCCCGAGTTCCGTCTGCCCAAGTCCATCGTGGCGAAGGAAGTGGAATCCCTCAAGGAGCTGGGGGTGGATGTGGAGACCAATGTGGTCATCGGCAAGACCCTCACCGTCGACGAGCTGTTTGAGGACGGCTTTGAGGCGGTGTTCATCGGCTCCGGCGCGGGTCTGCCCATGTTTATGGGTATCGACGGCGAGGGGCTGAAGGGTGTCTATTCCGCCAACGAGTTTCTCACCCGCAGCAACCTGATGAAAGCCTATCGGGACGACGCCGACACCCCCATTATGAAAGGCGGCAAGGTGATCGTGGTCGGCGGCGGCAATGTGGCCATGGATGCCGCCCGCACGGCGCTGCGTCTGGGCGGCGACGTGACGGTGGTCTACCGCCGCTCCATGGAGGAGCTGCCCGCCCGGAAAGAGGAAGTGGAGCACGCCATGGAGGAGGGCATTGAGTTTAAGCTCCTCCATAATCCCACCCGCATTATCGGCTATGAGAATCCGGACGATCCCCGGGATCCCAAGAACGGCTGCGTGAAAGCCGTGGAGTGCATCCGTATGGAGCTGGGCGAGCCGGATGAAAAGGGACGCCGCCGTCCGGTGGAGGTGCCGGGCAGCGAGCATATTCTGGAAGCGGACTGCGTCATCATGGCGCTGGGCACCTCCCCGAACCCCCTCATCAAGAATACCACCGCCGGTCTGGAAACCCAGAAATGGGGCGGCATCGTGGTGGAGGAGGAGACCGGGCTTACCTCCCGGGAGGGCGTCTATGCCGGCGGCGATGCCGTCACCGGTGCTGCCACGGTGATTCTGGCCATGGGCGCGGGTAAAACCGCCGCCAAGGCTATCGACGAGTATCTGAGCCGGAAGTAACGCCGGTTTGCTCACACCGATACAGTGTGCCGTCGCATCGGTGTGAGCTCGGTAGTCCGAGAGACGCGCACGACGCAAAAACCGATACTCTGTGCGTACTCGTGGCAGATGGCCAATGATCCTTATGAAAACGCCGTTGTCCTTTGCAGGCCAACGGCGTTTTATTTATCGTCCCTAAGCACTCCCGGAAAACAGCAGGAGAGCCAGTAAAAAAGGCCGCCCCATCCCCCAAAGCGCACTACATCCTTTCCAACACACGGAAACGGTGGTTCCGGACCCGGCGCTTTTCAGACAGTCCCCCGGTATGGGAAAGAGCCGGCTTTTCCCCATACCGAAAAGGATCCGGTTCCCTGCGGATGCGGGGAACCGGATCCTTTTTTACAATCGTTCAATCGTCACAGCAGGGATCGGCCTTCGGCGGCGTCACCGGCTTGGGCGCGGAATGGGTCACATCCCCCAGCCCGGAGGTCTCGCTGAACAGCACACTGCGGGTGGCGGTGCTGACCGCATCGGTGGGGATGATCAGCTTGGCGGCGGTGCCGTTGCTCATCTGCACCAGCGCCTCGTACTTTTTCAGCTCCAGCACCGACGCGTCGGCGCCGGCTTCCCGGATGGCACGGATACCGTCCGCTTCGGCCTGCTTGGCCAGCAGCAGCGCCTTCGCCTCGCCCTCGGCCCGGGCGATCCGGGCATCCCGCTCGCCCTCGGCCGCCAGAATCATGGCCATCTTGTCGCCCTCGGCGCGGGTGATGGCAGCCGCCTTGTGCCCCTCGGCCTGCAGCAGCGTTTCCCGGCGATCCCGCTCCGCCTTCATCTGCTTCTCCATAGCGGACTGGATCTCGGCGGGCGGAATGATGTTCTTCAACTCCACACGGGACACCTTCATACCCCACTGGTCGGTGGCTTCATCCAGAATGGCGGTCATCTTCCCGTTGATGGTGTCCCGGGAGGTGAGGGTGCCGTCCAGCTCCATCTCACCCACGATATTCCGCAGGGTGGTGGCGGTCAGGTTGGCCAGCGCATTGATGGGATTCACCACGCCATAGGTATACAGCTTGGCATCAAAAATGCGGAAATACACCACCGTGTCGATCTGCATGGTGACGTTATCCTTGGTGATCACCGGCTGGGGCGGGGAATCCAGCACCTGCTCCTTTAAGGTAATCTTCTTGGAGATTTTTTCCAGCAGCGGCACCTTGATATGCAAGCCGGCACTCCAGGTGGTTTTGTACTTACCCAAAAACTCAATCACATACTGGGAGGATTGGGGAACGATCTTGATATTGCACAGGATGATCAGCAAAATCAGGATCAACAGACCGATCAGCGCGTATTCCATGGTGAACAGCTCCTTTTTTATTACTGTCCTTATTATACCAGACCACGCATCCGCTGTAAAGAGCCGGGCGCAATATTTTCCCCGCGAAAACCGCAGCAAAGGGGGCATAAAATGCCGCAAGCCATCTTAAGCACTTTCGCCTGTCAAGGTGCATGGCAGCCATACCCGATATTTTCTGTCGTAACATCTCTATATACCGCTTTTTGTACACAATTCAATGATCTGCCGATCCTCCATACACATCTCCTCCAAAGGTCTTTCAATAAGTATATTCCGCTTTTTGATCGGATTGTTACAGCTTTTCGGAAATTTTTTGTCCTTCAGACAGAATTCTTGTTGCAGCGCCCGGTTTCGGCCGCCCCGTTGATCGCTGAAGCAAGCAGATTAAAACCTCCTGCCCACGCCGTACAGAACAGCGCCCCCTTGAGCCACAGGCTCAAGGGGGCGCGCAGTCACACGATGATCTGCAGCAGAAACCGCTCGTCCGTTACGGAGAAGCGGCAGCTGCCGTTATGGCTCTCCACCGTATACCGGATGCTCTGGGTGCCGAAGCCGTGCTGTTTATCCTCGGTGACGGGCATACCGTCGGACATTTTGGGCTTTTGGCTATACGGATTGGCCACCGAGAGCAGAATTTTTCCGTTCTTTTCGGCGGCGGTCAGTTCGATGATCCGCCGTTCCTTTTCCAGCGGCAGTACCGCGTGGATGGCATTCTCGATGGCATTGGACAGCACCGAGGTGATATCCACATCCGACAGGGGCAGCGTCTCGGAGAGCTGCAGGGTATACCGCAGGGCAATGCCGTTCTCCTCCATGGTGCGCTCATAGCTGGAGAGGATCATGTTCACGGTCTCGTTGGCGCAATAGCGGTGGCGGACGGTGTTATCCACCGAGGCGATGATCTCGTGGATATACTCCTGCGCCTTCTCATTCTCCCCTTTCTCGATGAGCACCGACAGGCTGCTGAGGAAATGGCGCATATCGTGGCGCAAAATGGAGACCTCCCGCTTGGAGCGGCGGATGGCCTCGATCTCCTTGGCGGTCTGCACCTGCTGCATTTTCAGGAGCCGGTTGCGCTGCTCGGCCTGATTCTTTTCCTCATACTGGCGGAAATAGAGGAAGATAAAGAGGATATAAAACAGACACAGCACGAATCCCAGAAATTCCGTCACCACCCGTGTCCCCGCATACAGCAGCCCCGTGTACACCCCGGCCACATAATCAAACACATAGTACATAAAAGGCACCATGGCGAATATCAGCAGAGATTTTGTGGGCTTTTCCAGCAGGGTGGCGGTGGCACCGGATACATACCGGATAAGCAGCACAAAGGCGATACCGGTCACGGCGATACGCACGGCATAATAAACGTACTCCGAGCCGGTCACGGTCATGGCCAGCAGCCCCAACCAGTTGCTGATCTGACAGCACAGATACGCCGTCAGCACCGACAGGGCGGCCAGCGCAGGCTTATATTTATAGTAAAAAGACAGGAACAGCACCAGCGGTATGTGGACAATGAGCGGATAGACCTTTTGGGTACCATCCGTCCCCAGCAGCGCATAGGACAGGATGTCTACCGCCCCCACCGCCAGAGAAAAGAGCAGCAGTCTGCCGCCGTTCTTCCGATTCATCCGGATACCCAGAAACGCCGCCGAAATATACACGCCGAATAGCAGGGTAGTGGCGTTGTGCACTACGCTTAAAGCCGGCAACAGCATCGTCCCACCCCTTTATTCTCCGAACATGAAGGAAAAATAGGCTTCCTTGAACGCCCGGGCATAGCCCCGGGCGATGGGCACCCGCCCGTTGGCGTTGGTGACGATCTGGGTGCTGCTGAAGCTCGCCACCCCCGGCATATACACGAAATAGCTGCGGTGACACTTGAAAAATCCGTTGTCCGGCGTCAGCTTATCCTCGAAGGAATACAGCGGCTCGGCGGTCTCCACCGCGGTGCCGTCCTTCAGGAAGAATATCACCCGCTTATTCTGCGCCTCGGCGTATTCGATATGGTGCAGATACAGCTTCTGATACCCGAAGGGGGTTTTCAGCAGAATCGTCTCCGGCTCCTTGCGCACAGCGGCGACACAATCCTCCAGCGCCTCCCACAGCTTTTCTTCGGTGACGGGCTTGAGGATATAGCCCTGTGCCTTGACCGCATAGGATTCCAGCGCAAACTCCGGCGAAGAGGTCAGAAACACGATGCGGGCGGCGGCATCGACCCGGCGCAGCTCCCGGGCGGTGTCCAAGCCGTTGAGCAGAGGCATGAGAATGTCCAGAAAGATCAAATCGTGGTGGGTCGTATGGGCGGCATCCAGCAGGCTGTCCCCGTCGTCATAGGTATGCACCGTCACGGGAACGCCGCTCTCCTCCGCCCAGCGGTGGATGCACCCGGCGGCCGCGTGAAGAGAATCCCGGTTGTCGTCGCATACGGCAATGGTCAGCATAGTCGATCCTCCATTCTCGGTGTTCTGCTCCATTGTACAATACTTTGGCGCCGTTTTCAATGGAAACGGCACATTTCGCGCCGAAAAAACCGCATTTCACGCAAAGGACCGTTTTTTCTCCCGTGCTATGGTATACTGCTCTCGACAAAATCTGAAAGATGAGGATGAAAGAGATGCGTATTGTTGATTTCTGGAAACGGCGGGTTCTGGCAGCCGTTCTGTGCTTTGCGGTGCTGCTGTCCACCGTACCGGCGTGGGCGCTGCCGACCTCTGCCGCCGGCGGGCATACCCACTGCCTGTGCGGCACGACCCATAAGAGCATCGGCGACCATACGGCGGCGGAAAGCGTCACGTTCACCAAGTGGACGGATCCGGACTCTCTGCCTTGGGAAAGCGGCAACTATTATCTGACGACAGATTATAACCTGAAGAAGATGTGGGCCATCCAGACCAACAAGAACATCGTTCTGTGCCTGAACGGCCACACCATCCGCAGCGATAACTTCGACATTGATTATAACAGCGTCATCAGCATCCAGAGCGGCTCCAAGCTCACCATCACCGACTGCAAAGGCAGCGGCACGGTGCGCTCCCATAAGAGCGGTATACCGTCTGTGAAGGTGTATGACCCGGATGCGTCGGCACGCATTTTCGGCGGCACCTACACCGGCAAGGACACCGGTCTGTTTGTGGATGCCGGCAACGCCGATGTCTACGGCGGCACCTTCAAGAGTAACGCTTATTACGGGATCTTCCTCCGGAGGAGCAGCTGGTCGTACATCAATAAGACCACGGTCAATGTGTACAATGCCACCATACAGAGCAACGGCTCCGGCAACTACACCACCGTCGATAACGTATGGAGCTCCGGCGGCGGCATCTATGTGCAGAAGGACTGCACGCTGAATCTGTACGACGCCACCATTTCCGGCAACTATGGCAGTTTGGGCGGCGGGATCGGCAACATGGGCACCGTCAATATGTCCGGCGGCACGATCCGCAGCAACCACGCCAATAAGGGCGGCGGCGTATATAACTACGGCACCTTCACCATGACCGGCGGCAGCATCAGCGGGAACAGCGCTGTCCTCTATGGCGGCGGTGTAGACAATTGCAATAAGACCGACGCCGGGACGCCGGATGCGCTCTTCACCCTGCAGGCCGGCAGCATCACCGGCAACAGTGCGATGGACGGCGGCGGGATCGCCAACCGTCAGGCTTACGGCAGCGGCACGACGACCCTCCGCATGAAGGGCGGCAGCGTCTCGAACAACACCGCTACGGGAAGCGGCGCCGGTATATACAGCAACTCATACGACAATACGCTGGAGCTGTCCGGCGGTAGCATCACCGGCAATCAGTCGTCCTCGACCAGCGACACCGACTACGCCGGCGGCGTGTGTGTCAACACCAACACTACGCTCCAGATGCAGGGGAATATCACCGTCTCCGGCAACACCAAGAACGGTGCGGCAAGCAACATCTATCTGAAGGGCGGAAGCCGGATGACCGTGCCCGCTGCGCTCACCGGCAGCCTGGGCGTGTCCATCCCCGGCACCAAAGCCACCGTGGCGAAGGGCTCGGGCTACTGGCTCACCGAAACGGATAAGGCAAAATTCACCAGCGATGCGGACGGATATGAGTTTGTGCTCATCGGCAACACCATCCGGCTGCAGAAGATCCTCACGCCTGTAGCGACAGGGGATTTTACTTTCGTCGCTCCTGCGGACCTGACCTACACCGGCACAGCCAAAACGGCTGAGGTGACCGGGAAAAGCGGCATCGGTGCCATCACCGTAAAATACTATGATTCCACCGGCAAAAAGCTCGCCGGAGCCCCGGTGAATGCCGGCACCTACACCGTGAAGATCGACGTGGCGGAATCCGATGAATATGCGGCCGTCACCGATCTGACGGATGCCGGCTGGAAATTCACCGTTCTCCCGAAAGCGATCACCAAAGACGATGTGACCGTGACGGGGATTGAAAGTGCTTACATTCTGACCGGGAACGCCATCCGTCCGGTGCCCGCCGTGGTATACGACAACAAGACGCTGGTGGCGGATACGGAATATACCGTGTCCTATGGTGAGAATACCCGGGACACCGGCAGCGTAACCATAGCTTTCTGCGGCAATTATTCCGGAAAGATCGTCTGTTCCTTTGATATCCGCTACGGTGTCCTCGACGAGACCATGTACACCATGCCGTCCGCCAACAAAAACGGCTGGTACAACCGCGCTCTGACCATCGGCGCCGGAACAGGCTATACCGTCGGGCTGAGCGAGACCGCCTTTACCGACAGCGTACAGCTGACCGAGACGGGCGCGGACAAGTCCGTGACCCTCTATGCCAGAGCGGCCGACGGCGGCGTCTACCGGGGCACGCTCGTATACAGTCTGGACGAGGAGGCCCCCACCGATCCGGTGATCCGGTACAACAACAGCGCTTTCCGCAGGCTGCTGAACACCCTCACCTTCGGCCTGTTCTTCAAGGAGACCGTCACGGTGGAGGCCCGCGCCACCGATACCCTGAGCGGCGTGGACACCGTGCGATACTATGCGGCCGCCAGCGCCGTATCCGATCCGGAAACGATCACCGGCTGGAGCGACAGCCTGCGCCTGACCCCCACGGCGAAGAGGATCGTGTATGTGGAGGTGACGGACAAGGCCGGCAACCGGACCATCGCCAACGATCAGGGGATCGTGCTGTATACCGACAGCGCCGCGACAGCGGTAAACGATACCTTTGACCTGAATGCAGACAAGCAGGCGGATATACAAATCCGACTGACCCTCAATGGCAACACCTTCTCCGAAGCAAAGAACGGCGCCCAGACCCTCAGCACCCCCGCCGACTATACGGTGGACGGCGACACGGTCACGATCACCAAGGGGTATCTGGCGCAGTTTTCCGACGGCGATGCGGTGATGCTGACCCTGACCTTTGCGCCCCTGGGCGTATCCGGTGACACGGTGTCCGAGGCAACGGTGACCATCCGCGTGACCGACTCCACCGACTATCACAAAACCGCCGTAAAGTCCGACTATGCGGCGGCCACCTGCGAGGGGGACGGGCATGAAGCCTACTGGCTCTGCCCCGTGTGCGGCCGGTATTTCGCCGACAACGACGGTGAGATCGACACAACAGCCGCCTACGCTACCCCCGACCGATTCACCCTGGGTGCGCTGCACCACGATTTCAGCAAAGAAGTCATCGACGAGGCTCACTTGATCACCGCCGCCACCTGCACCGAGACCGCGGTCTAATGCTACAGCTGCTCCCGCTGCGACAAAATGGATACGGCGAAAACCTATCGCCACGGCGATCCGCTGGGACACGATTTCACAAAGAAGATCGCGGACGATGCCCATTTGATCGCCACAGCCACCTGCACCGAGACAGCGGTCTATTGCTACAGCTGCTCCCGCTGCACCGAAAAGGACACGACCAAAACCTATTCCCACGGCAACCCGCTGGGTCACGATTTCACCGAGAAGCTGGTGGACGAGGCGCATCGGATCGCTGCCGCCACCTGCACCGCACCGGCGGTCTATTGCTATGACTGCTCCCGCTGCGATGCCAAGGACACGACCAAGACCTTTGAAAACGGGCAGGCGCTGGGACACGATTTCACTAAGGAGATCGTGGACGACGCCCATCGAATTGCCGCGGCCACCTGCACCGAATCGGCGGTCTACTGCTACAACTGCTCCCGCTGCGCCGAAAAGGATACGGCGAAAACCTATCGACACGGCAACCCGCTGGGTCACAGCTTTTCCGACTATCGCTACAACAACGACGCCACCTATTTCGCCGACGGCACCGAAACCGCCGCCTGCGATCACACCGGCTGCACCCTCAAGGACACCCGCACCTGCAAGAACAGCCGGCTCATTGACACCGGACTGCCCACCGCCGCCATCACCGTGGGCGAGCATACCTGGAGCACACTGATCAGCGCACCGGTCTTTGCGCTGTACCACAACGGGGCGCAGACCGTTACCATCGCCTATGCCGATGGGGAAAGCGGTCCGGACGGCAGCTGGTATTACATCAGCGATGCCGCTGTCAGCGATCCAGACACCATCGAGTGGAAACCCTACACGGCGGCTCTGACGCTGGACGCCGACGGCACCTATGTCATTTACGCCAAGGTCACGGACAAGGTGGGGAATGCCGCCGTTGTCTGCTCCGAGGGGCTGGTGCTGGACACCGCCGCTCCGCAGCTGAGCGTCAAGGACGGCGATACCTTCTGCGAAAAGGCCACGGTCCGGATCACCGAGAAATCCCTTGCCTCCGTCACGGTGGACGGCGAGGAGGTCACGCCGGAGGACGGCGTCATCACGCTGACCGCCGCCGATAAGCCGCAGGTGATCACAGCCACGGACAAGGCCGGAAACAAGAACGAGATAACGGTCACGGTCAATAAAGAGCACACCTTCACCGACAGCAAGATCACCACCCCCGCCACCGTCATCGCGGAGGGCGTCAAGACCTGGTATTGCCGGTATTGCGACGTCACGAGGACCGAGCCGGTGGAAAAGCTGCCGCCGGAGATCATCGAGGGCACCAACGGCGCCTTCACCCGGAGCGTGGGCGACGGACTGATTTTCCGCTCCAATGCGGCGATGGCCGATTTCCTGAGCGTGGCGGTGGACGGCGAGACCCTCAGCGCCGAAAAATACACGGTGTCCGAGGGCAGCACCATTGTAAAGCTGACCGCCGACTATCTGAACACCCTGATGGCCGGCACCCATACGCTGGCCATCCATTCCGCCTCCGGTGCGGCAACAACCACATTCACCATCGCAGAAAAGCCGCTCTCGCCCAAGACCGGCAGCACCACCGATAATGCTCTGTGGATCTGGCTCGCGGCGCTCTCTCTGGCCGCGGTCTCCCTGACGGGGCTGCTGCGGAACAGGAACCGCTGCATCTGAACATCGCGCAGGCCCCCGTGCAACCGCCTAACGGTTGCACGGGGGCTTTTCTTATCCGGAGCTCTCCGCGCTTTTCCGCCAGCTTTCGACCCGGGCGGATTATCATGGTGTGTCTGCCAAAAATAACCGACATTTATTTCAACATTGCCACTTTTCTTTTCTCCTTTTATGTGCTATGATAGCAGAGACAAGGACCATTGAGCCAATGGAACCGACCTGCGCCCGCCCCCGTTATGGAAGAGCGGCGGACAATCCCGCCGCATCCGGAACCGGCCGGAGCAAACAGCGTTCGCACACGTACATAGCCGCACGTTGCCGCCTTCGGCTGAAATGCGTGCCGGTGCCCTGCCCGCTGTACAAAACGCCGCACCGCAAGCCGCTGCCGGGCAGCCTTGCGAATACGGCGCTGCGTTACCATAAGCAATTTCTTTGGAGGAGTCCGTCGTGTCGTTCAGCAGTCTGGAATTTCTTTGCTGGTTTTTACCCCTCTTTTTAATCATATATCATTTGCTGCCTGTCCGCTGGCGCAACGGAGCCATCTGCCTGTTCAGCCTGGCGTTTTACGCCTATGGCACCTGGGGGCATCCGGGTTACAGCCTGCTGCTGCTGGGCAGTGTGGCGCTATGCTACGGCTGCGGGCGGCTCATTGCCGCCGCCCGCCGTCCCCGGCTGTGGCTGATCCTCGGTATCGTCGGCCATCTGGGGGCGTTATTCTGCTGCAAATACGCCGCCTTCGCCACGGAGAATCTCAATCGGCTGCTGACCCTGTGCGGGACCACGCCGCTGCCGGTGCCCTCCGTGCCGCTGCCGCCGGGCATCAGCTTTTTCACCTTTCAGGCCATCGCCTATCTGGCGGACGTGTATCGGGGCACGGCGGCAGAAACGGACCCGGTGGATTTCGGCGTCTATATGCTGCTGTTCCCTCGGCTGCTGTCCGGTCCCATCGTCCGCTATGAGGCGCAGCGCGCCCAGCTGCGAGAGCGCACCGTCACCACCGCCGACTGGGGGCGCGGCGTGCGTTATTTCATCGGCGGCCTGGGCGCCAAGGTGCTGCTGGCCAACCGACTGAGCGGTCTGTGGTCGGCGGTAGAGGGCATCGGCTACGAGTCTCTGTCCATCCCGCTGGCATGGCTGGGACTGGTGGCATTCAGTCTCCAGCTGTATTTTGACTTCTACGGCTATTCCCTTATGGCGATCGGTCTGGGACAATGGCTGGGCTTTTCGCTGCCGGACAATTTCCGGCATCCCTATATTGCCCGCTCCATGACCGACTTCTGGCGGCGGTGGCATATCACGCTGGGTATGTGGTTCCGGGACTATGTGTATATTCCGCTGGGCGGCAGCCGCCGGGGCTTCGGCCGCACGGTGCTGAATCTGCTGTGCGTGTGGCTGCTCACCGGTCTGTGGCACGGCGCCGCCTGGCACTATGTGCTGTGGGGGCTGTTTCTGTTCCTGCTGCTGACGGCGGAAAAGGCGGGGCTTCGCCGCCTGCTGGAGCGCAGCCGGGTGATCAGCCGGCTCTATATGCTGCTGGCGATCCCGCTGAGCTGGATGCTGTTCGCCGTTCCCCGGGTGCGGGACATCGCCGTGTATGCCGGGCGGCTCATCGGCATCGACGGCGTCAATGTCTACGCCGGCGATTTTCTCAAATATTTCCGCCAATACGGGGTATTCGTACTGCTGGGGCTTTTATGCGCCACCCCGCTGCCGGAGCGCGCCGTCCATCGACTGCGCAAGCACCCGGTCCTGCTGGCGGCGGTGCTGGCGGCGGTGCTGGCCATGGCCGTCTATAACATCTATCTGGGAATGAACGACCCGTTTATGTATTTCCAATTTTAGGAGGCACTTTTCCATGAAATATACCGGACAAGCCGTGGTGAAAATTCTGCTGGCCGCCATACTGGCCGTCGTATTCGTGCTGGTGGGGTGGTGGCTGCTGCACCGCTCGGATACCAAAAAGCCAGACGAGGCTTCTTCGATCCCTGTCACCACTGCTCCCACCACCACAACCACAACCACAACCACGACCACCACCAGAGCGCCGGAAAACGCCATCGACTTCAGCGGCGTGCTGTTTGTGGGGGATTCCCGCACGGTGGGACTGAGAGAATACGGCGGGCTGAACAACGCGGATTTCTTTGCCACCGTGGGCATGAGCGTCTATAAGGTGCACAGCGAAAAGGTCGCTCTGCCGGGGCGGGATGCCCAGAGCTTTGAGGAGGTCATCCGGAATAAGCAGTATAAACGGGTGTATGTGATGCTAGGAGTCAACGAGCTCGGCTATAACCGCGCAACCACCCTGAAGCGCTTCAGTGAACTGCTGGAAGAGATCCGGCAGAATCAGCCGAATGCCACCATCGTCATCTGCGCCAACCTGCGGGTGGATGCCGCCCGCTCGGCCCGGGACAAAGACAAGAGCGTCAACAACC
>CAKUAQ010000021.1 GCA_934636435.1 uncultured Eubacteriales bacterium | reverse complement strand
GTCCGGAGCCGGGTGAAGGGAATGTAACGGGCATGTTTCGGATGTGAATTTATGCATTTTTGTGAATAAATTCTTGACAAGCTCCTTTCTACGTCGTATAATTATGCGCATAAATGAGAAAAGATGCGTTTTACGTAGGGCGGTTGCCGGGATGGCGGCGGGAGCGGATGATCCGACGGAGGACAGCATGACCGGCGCACATGCAGGCGAGATGCACCAATGGGAGACGGTCAGCCGCATCAGCGGGAGACGGATCGCCCCGGCAGAAGTGACCGGGCGGGGAAAGGAAAGGTTGAAACGGTGAAAAAACTATTCATTGACGGCAGCGCCGGCACAACCGGGCTGCGCATCGCCCAGCGGCTGGCAGGGCGCACGGAGCTGCAACGGATTGTCCTGTCGGAGACGCAGCGGAAATGCAGCGCCGCCCGCGCCCGCGCGCTGAACGAGGCGGATATCGCCATTCTGTGCCTGCCCGATGCGGCGGCCCGCGAGGCGGTCTCGTGGATCGAAAACCCGGACACGGTGGTGCTGGACACGTCTACGGCGCACCGCACGGCCCCCGGCTGGGCCTATGGATTCCCGGAGCTGTCCGCAGCCCATGCGGCGGCGCTCCGCACAGCGAAACGCATTGCCGTGCCGGGGTGTCACGCCAGCGGCTTTATCGCGCTGACGGCCCCGCTGGTGGCGGCGGGGATACTGCCCCGGGGGACGCAGCTCTCCTGCTTTTCGCTGACCGGATACAGCGGCGGCGGCAAGAAGATGATCGCTGACTATGAGGAGCAGCCGCAGCCCGAGACGCTCCGTGCCCCCCGACAGTATGCGCTGGGGCAAACTCATAAGCACCTGCCCGAAATGGCGGCGCAGAGCGGGCTGCCCGCTCCGGCGTTCTGCCCGGTCGTGGGCGATTTTTACAGCGGGATGCAGATCACGGTGCCGCTGTTTGCGGCGCAGTGCGCCCCCGGCACCACCGCCGAAGCGATCGCCGCCGTGTACCGACAGATCTATGGGGGGCCGGTGGTGACGTTTTCCGAAGCGCTGGAAGACAACGGATTTCTCTCCGCCGCCGCGCTGGCCGGGAAGGATTCCATGCGCATCTCTGTGGCCGGTAACGGCGAGCGAATGCTGCTGCTGGCGGTGTACGACAATCTGGGAAAAGGCGCTTCCGGCGCAGCGCTGGAGTGTCTCAATATGGTATTGGGCGCGGAGCCGGTCCAGGGGCTCTGCCTGTAAGGAGGAACGAAGAGAATGAAAACAGTTGCGGGCGGTGTGTGCGCCGCCAAGGGGTTTCGGGCCGCGGGAATTCATTGCGGTATCCGGAAAAACAAATCGAAAAAAGATCTGGCGCTGATATACAGCGAGAAAAAGGCCGCGGCCGCGGCAGTGTATACCACCAATCTGGTCAAGGGCGCGCCGCTCACCGTAACCAAAGATCATCTGGCGGACGGCATGGCGCAGGCAATTCTTTGCAACAGCGGAAACGCCAACACCTGCAACGCCGACGGGGTAGAAATCGCGGAGAAGATGTGTGCGCTCCTCGCCGCTCAGCTGTCGGTCTCCCCGGACGACGTGGTGATCGCCTCCACCGGCGTGATCGGTCAGCCGCTGGACATTGCACCCATCGCAGCGGGAATGCCCCCGCTGGTGGCGGCGCTAGGGAACAACTCATCCGCGGCGGCGCAGGGCATCATGACCACCGACACCAGGCAGAAGGAGATCGCCGTGGAATTCACCGTCGGCGGCGTGCCCTGCCGCCTGGGGGGCATCGCCAAGGGCTCCGGCATGATCCATCCGAATATGGCGACCATGCTGGTGTTCCTGACGACGGATTGCGCCATCTCTGCGGCGATGCTGCAAAAGGCCCTGTCCGGTGATGTGGAGAACACCTTCAATATGGTCAGCGTGGATGGGGACACCTCCACCAACGACATGGTCGCGATTCTGGCAAACGGGGCGGCGGGCAATCCGGAGATCACGGCGCCGGGGGCGGATTTTGACACCTTTATGCAGGCGCTGAATACCGTGACCGTCGATCTCTGCCGCCGCATCGCCGGGGACGGCGAGGGGGCGACCAAGCTCCTGGAATGTAAGGTGACGGGGGCGGCGGATCCGGCGACGGCCAGGACGGTGGCCAAGAGCGTCATCTGCTCCTCCCTGACGAAGGCCGCCATGTTCGGGGCGGATGCCAACTGGGGGCGGGTGCTGTGCGCCATCGGATACAGCGGCGCCGCCGTGGATGTGACCCGGATCGACGTGGCTTTCCGCTCGTCCCGGGGGACGGTGGCGGTCTGTAAAAACGGCGCGGGCATCCCCTTCTCCGAGGAGGAGGCCAAAAAGATTCTGCTGGAGGATGAGATCGAAATTCTGGTCTGTCTGAATGCCGGTTCCGCCTCCTCCACGGCATGGGGATGCGACCTGACCTATGAGTATGTCAAGATCAACGGCGATTACAGAACCTGATACGGGAGATAGCATATGGACATTACAAATGCCGGGCGGGCGGCGGTGCTGGTACACGCTCTGCCCTATATTCAGGAATACACCGGCAAGATCGTGGTGATCAAATACGGCGGCAATGCCATGATCAACGAAGAGCTGAAGGATTCGGTCATGCGGGACATCGTGCTGCTGTCCCTTATCGGCGTCAAGGTGGTGCTGGTGCACGGCGGCGGACCGGAGATCACCGATATGCTGAAACGGATCGGCAAGGAGAGCCGGTTTCTGGACGGTCTGCGGGTCACGGATAAGGAGACCGCCGACATCGTGCAGATGGTGCTGGCGGGGAAGATCAATAAGAGTCTGGTTGCCCGGATCGAAAATAAAGGCGGCAGAGCCATCGGTCTCTCCGGCATGGATGGGCGCATGATCGAAGCCAAAACGAAGGACCCCCGTCTCGGATATGTCGGGGAGATCACGGCGGTCAACGTGGCGCCGATCCTGGATGTGATCGACAAGGGCTATATTCCGGTCGTCTCCACCGTCGGGTGCGACGGCGAGGGCAATGTCTATAACATCAATGCCGACACGGCGGCGGCGAGGATTGCCGGGGAGCTGGGGGCGGAGAGCCTCATCTCCATGACGGATATTGCGGGCATTCTCCGGGATAAGGACGATCCCGCGACGTTGATCCCGGTGATCCGCACCTCGGACGCGCCGGAGTTGATCGCCAACGGCACCATCGGGGGCGGGATGATCCCCAAGGTGGAGTGCTGCATCCACGCCATTCACTGGGGCGTGAACCGGGTCTTTATCCTGGATGGCCGTATCCCTCACGCCATTCTCATCGAAATGCTGACGAACGAGGGCATCGGCACCATGTTTACGGAGGGGGACGCGATCTCTCCGGCGGGAGGGATGCAGGGATGACACAAACCGTACAGGAGCTGGATCAACGTTATATCGCCAACACCTACGCCCGCTTCCCGGTGGTGCTGAAGCACGGAAAAGGCTCTCTGGTATACGATGAAAACGAGCGGGAGTATATCGACCTTTCCACCGGGATCGCGGTGAATACCTTCGGCTTTGCGGATGACAGCTGGCAGACGGCGGTGACGGCGCAGCTTGGCACGCTGCAGCACACCTCGAATCTCTATTATTCCGAGCCCTGCGCCCGGCTCGCCTCTCTGCTGTGCGAAAAAACCGGCATGGAAAGGGTGTTTTTCTCCAATTCCGGTGCCGAGGCGAACGAATGCGCCATCAAGGTGGCCCGCAAATATGCCCAGGAGAAAAAGGGGAAGGAATACTACCATATCCTCACGCTGCAAAACAGCTTTCACGGGCGGACGATCACCACACTGGCGGCGACCGGGCAGGAGGTGTTCCATCGGGATTTCACCCCTCTGACCGAGGGGTTCCACGCAGTGGCGGCGGGGGATCTGGCCGGTGTGCGCACCCTGCTGGATACCTATCCCACCGCCGCTGTCCTTATCGAGGTGGTGCAGGGAGAGGGCGGTGTGGTCGCGCTGGAGCCGGCCTTTGTGCAGGAGCTGTCCGCTCTGCTCACCGCCCGGGACGTGCTGCTCATCTGCGATGAGGTGCAGATCGGCAACGGCCGGAGCGGCAAGCTCTATGGCTATATGCAGTATGGGATCCGGCCGGATATGTTCACCACGGCGAAAGGGCTTGGCGGCGGGCTGCCTATCGGCGCCACTGTGCTGGGGGAAAAGGTGGCGCATGTGTTGACACCGGGCACTCACGGCTCCACCTTCGGGGGCAATCCGGTGTGCTGCGCCGGTGCGCTGTCTGTTCTGTCCCGCCTGGATGACGGGCTGCTGGCGGGTGTGCAGGAGCGCTCGGTCTACATCATCCGTCAGCTGTCCGGCGCTCCGGGTATCCGTTCCGTGACGGGACTGGGGCTGATGCTGGGGGTGGAAACGGAGCGCCCGGCCGCAGAGGTGATCCGGGAGTGCCGCGAGCGGGGGGTGCTGGTCATCAGCGCCAAGCAAAAGGTGCGGCTGCTGCCGGCGCTGAATATTCCCCTGCCGCTGCTGGAGCGGGCGGTACAAATTCTGAAAGAGGTCTGCGCAGGCGGACGGGAGGGCGTATGAATACCTTAAAAGGCAGAGATTTTCTGAAGCTGCTGGACCTTACGCCGGCGGAGATCGGTGGACTGCTGGAGCTGGCGGCGCAGCTGAAAGCAAAAAAGAAAAACGGTGAGCCCCATCGGCTGTGTGAGGGGAAGAATCTGGCGCTGATCTTTGAAAAGACCAGCACCCGTACCCGCTGCGCCTTTGAGGTGGCGGCGCGGGATCTGGGCATGGGAGTCACCTATCTGGACCCCACCGGCTCGCAGATCGGCAAAAAGGAGAGCATCGCGGATACCGCCCGGGTGCTGTCCGGAATGTTTGACGGTATCGAATACCGGGGCTATGGTCAGGCCATCGTGGAGGAGCTGGCAGCCTATGCGGCGGTGCCCGTTTTCAATGGGCTGACCGATGAATTTCACCCGACCCAGATACTGGCGGATTTTCTCACTTTGCAGGAGCATTTCGGCAGACTGAAAGATATCCGGTTCACCTATATGGGCGATGCCCGCTTCAATATGGGCAATTCCCTGATGGTGGGCTGCGCCAAGATGGGGCTGCATTTCACGGCGGGCGCGCCGAAGGGGTATTTCCCGGATCCCGCGCTTGTCGCCGCCTGCGAAAAGATCGCCGCCCAGACCGGCGCCACCCTCCGTTTCTGCGAGGACCCCGCCGAGGCGGTGCGGGATGCCCAGGTCGTGTATACCGATATCTGGGTCTCCATGGGGGAACCGGATGCGGTATGGGAGGAGCGGATCGCGGCGCTGTCCCCTTATCAGGTGAATGAGACGCTGATGGAAAAGGCGGCGCCGGAGGCGGTGTTTATGCATTGCCTGCCCGCCTATCACGATAAAAAGACCGCCATCGGCAGAGAAAAGTGTGAGAAATTCGGCCGAGACTCCATGGAGGTGAGCGACGGGGTGTTTGAGGGCCCTCAGTCGGTCGTGTTTGAGGAGGCAGAGAACCGGATGCACACCATCAAAGCCGTGCTGGCGGCCATGATCGGGGGCGTCGCGGTATGAAACGGTATCTGGTCTTTGCCGACGGCGAGGTGGTGGAGGGGACCGCTTTCGGCGCCGCGTGTACCGCCGTGGGAGAGCTGGTGTTCACCACCGGCATGGGCGGATACATTGAGACCCTCACCGATCCCAGCTATGCGGGGCAGATCATTCTCCAGACCTTCCCGCTCATCGGCAACTATGGGATCATCCCCGCCGATGTTGAGGGGGAAAGCGCCGCCTGCGGCTATGTGGTGCGGGAATGGTGTCCCCATCCCTCCAATTTTCGCTGTGAAATGACGCTGGACGCTTATCTGAAGCAGGCGGGCATCCCCGGCCTGTGCGGGGTGGACACCCGGGCGATCACGAAAAAAATTCGGGAGACGGGCGTGATGAACGCCATGCTCACCGATACACTGCCCGCCGACCCGGCGGCCATTGCTGCCTATCGGGTGACGGATGCGGTGGCCGCCGTCTCCTGCCGGGAGCCGTACACCGTCGCGCCGGAGGATCCCGTCCGCCGGGTGGTGCTGCTGGACTATGGCTGCAAACGGAATATCATCCGGGAGCTGGTCAGGCGCGGCTGCGCCGTGCAGGTGATGCCCCATTCCGCCACGGCGCAGGAGATCCTCGCCCAGGCTCCGGACGGGGTGATGCTGTCCAACGGCCCCGGCGACCCCGCCGATAACACCGCCGCGATCGCCGTGCTGGGGGAGCTGGCGGGGAAGGTGCCGATCTTCGGCATTTGTCTCGGGCATCAGCTGCTGGCGCTGGCGCTGGGCGGCAGGACCGAAAAGCTGAAATACGGCCATCGGGGCGTCAATCAGCCGGTGACCGATCTTGTCGCCGGCAGGACCTATATGACCAGCCAGAATCATGGCTATGCGGTGCTGTCCGACAGCATAGACTCCGTGGGCACCGTACGCTTTCGCAACGCCAACGACGGCACCTGCGAGGGGGTGGATTACCCCGGGCTGCGGGCCTTTTCGGTGCAGTTTCACCCTGAGGCGCACGCCGGCCCTCTGGACACCGCCTTTTTGTTTGACCGCTTTATCGGGTTGATGGAGGAAACGTAATATGCCGCTTTGCAAAGACATCAAAAAAGTTCTGGTCATCGGCTCCGGCCCCATTGTCATCGGGCAGGCGGCGGAGTTTGACTATGCCGGGGCGCAGGCCTGCCGTGTGCTGCGGGAGGCGGGCATCAACGTGGTGCTGGTCAATTCCAACCCCGCCACCATCATGACCGACCGGGCGCTGGCGGACGAGATCTATCTGGAGCCGCTGAATGTGGCGACCCTCAAGCGGATCATACAGAAAGAACAGCCCGACAGTCTGCTGGCGGGACTGGGGGGACAGACGGGTCTGACGCTGGCTATGCAGCTGGCGAAGGACGGCTTTCTGGACGCCAACGGGGTGCGGCTGCTAGGCACCGATGCCGCCGCCATCGACCGGGCGGAGGACCGGGAGCTGTTCAAGGAGACCATGGAGCGGATCGGACAGCCCACCGTCCCCTCGGATATCGCCCACACGGTGGAGGCGGCGCTGCAGGTGGCGGAGCGCATCGGCTATCCCGTCATCGTGCGCCCGGCGTTCACTCTGGGCGGCGCCGGCGGTGGGGTGGCGGAGGATCCGGCGCAGCTGCGGGAGATCTCCGCCGCCGGTCTGGATGCCTCGCCCATTGCACAGATTCTGGTGGAGCGGTATATCTACGGATGGAAGGAGATCGAGTTTGAGACCATGCGGGACGGTCGGGGCAACGTCATCGCCGTGTGCAGCATGGAGAATGTGGACCCGGTGGGGGTGCATACGGGCGACAGCGTGGTGGTGGCACCGGCGCTGACCCTCTCCGACCGGGAGCTGCAGATGCTGCGCAGCGCCTCGCTGGATATCATTTCCGCCCTCGGCATCGTGGGCGGCTGCAACTGCCAGTTCGCGCTGAATCCCGACTCCTTTGAATATGCCGTCATCGAGGTCAATCCCCGGGTCTCCCGCTCCTCGGCGCTGGCCAGCAAGGCCACCGGCTACCCCATCGCCAAAATCACCACGAAGATCGCGCTGGGCTATACGCTGGACGAGATTCAAAACGACATCACCGGCAAGACCTGCGCCTGCTTTGAACCGGCGCTGGATTACGTGGTGGTGAAATTCCCCAAGTGGCCCTTTGATAAGTTCGCCGGCATCAGCCGCCGACTGGGTACGCAAATGAAAGCTACCGGCGAGGTCATGGCTATCGGCAACAGCTTTGAGGCGGCGCTGATGAAGGCGGTCCGGGGCGCGGAGATTTCGCTGGATACGCTGAATGCGCCCCCGATCGACGGACGGGATGCGGAGAGCCGTCTGGCCGACCGGGACGACCGTCGGCTGTTCACGGTGTTCGAGGCGCTGAAAAGCGGCGTCACGCCGGAGCGGATCCATGAGATCACCCGCATCGACCGGTTCTTCCTGTATAAGCTGCAGCATCTGGCGGAGCTGGAGCAGGCACTGGGGGCGGGGCTGACGCCGGAGCTGTACGCCGCGGCGAAACGGCTCGGCTATCCGGACGCCGCCATCCGGCGGATCACGGGCGAGACGACGCTCCCCCATTTGTCCGCCTCCTATAAGATGGTGGACACCTGCGGGGCGGAATTCTCCGCCGAGACCCCGTATTTTTATTCCACCTATGATTCCGCCTGTGAGGCGCGGGAATTCGCCCGCTCCGGCAAGCCCTGCATTCTGGTGCTCGGCTCCGGACCCATCCGCATCGGGCAGGGGATCGAATTCGACTATTCCTCGGTCCACTGTGTGTGGACACTGAAAGAGCTCGGCTATGACGTGGTCATCGTCAACAACAATCCGGAAACCGTCTCCACCGATTACGACACGGCGGATCGGCTGTATTTCGAGCCGCTGTGCGAGGAGGATGTGGCCAATATCCTCGATGTGGAAAAGCCCGTCGGCGTGGTGGTGGCTTTCGGCGGGCAGACCGCTATTCGCCTGACCGGCTATCTGGACAGCCTCGGCGTGCCGATCCTCGGCACCTCCGCCGAGGGGATCGACACGGCGGAGGACCGGGAGCGGTTCGATGCGCTGCTGGAACGGCTGGGGATCAAGCGTCCCCGGGGCTGCGGCGTGCTGACCGAGGCACAGGCCGAGGCGGCGGCGGAGCGGCTCGGCTATCCGGTGCTGCTGCGTCCCTCCTATGTCATCGGCGGGCAGAATATGACCATCGTGCACGACGCAGAGCATCTGCGGCGGTATATGCGGCGAATCCTTGCCGGCGGGATCGAAAACCCCGTGCTGGTGGACAAATATATGATGGGCTCGGAGCTGGAGGTGGACGTGATCTCCGACGGCAAGGACGTGCTCATCCCCGGCGTGATGCAGCATATCGAGCGGGCGGGGGTGCACAGCGGCGATTCCATCGCCGTATATCCGCCCTATGCGGTCAGCGACCGGATGATGCGCCGCATCGTCGACTGCTCCGAAAAGCTGGCGCTCTCGCTGGGCACCAAGGGACTGGTCAACATCCAGTACCTGATCTGGCAGAATGAGCTGTACGTGATTGAGGTCAATCCCCGCGCCTCCCGCACGGTGCCTTATATCAGCAAGGTGACGGGGGTGCCGATGGTGGATCTGGCCACCCGGGTCATGACCGGCACGGCAGTACGGGAGCTCGGTTTCGGCACGGGGCTTTGTCCCACGCCGCCCTATTTTGCGGTGAAGGTGCCGGTGTTCTCCTTTGAAAAGCTCACCGACGCCAATGCCTACCTGGGGCCGGAGATGAAATCCACCGGCGAGGTGCTGGGCATCGGCCGGACGCTGCACGAGGCGCTGTTCAAGGGCCTGACCGCGGCGGGGCTGACACCGGCGGCGCCGACACCGGGTAAAGAGGCCGGCGTGTTCATCAGCGTGGAGGAGCACGACCGCACCGAAGCGCTGGCTCTGGCGGAGAAGCTGGATGCGCTGGGGCTGCGGCTGTTTGCTACGCCGGATACCGCTGCGACGATCGGCTCTCTCGGCATCGACGCGACCGTGGTTCCCTCCATCGCGGAGGAGGACGGCATTTTTTCGCTGCTGGACAGCGGGACGATCCGCTATATCGTGTATACCGGCGCGGCCTACGACTCCACGGTGGATCTCTATGTGCGGCTGCACCGCCGCGCCATGCAGGCGGGGATCCCCTGTTTCACCTCGCTGGATACGGCCAATGCCCTGGCCGATATCATTGCGGCGGGCTATCGGTGCGACAATACGGAGCTGGTGGATCTGAACCATATGCGCACCGGGCGCACCCGACTGCGCTTCGCCAAGATGGAGGCCACCGGCGACGACTATATCTTCATCGAGAATTTTGACGGGGCGGTCAGCTGCCCGGAATCCCTCAGCATCACCCTGTGCGATCGCCATTACGGCATCGGTGGCTTCGGCCTGGTGCTGCTGGAAAAAAGCCGGGTGGCGGACTGCCGCATGCGGGTGTTCAACCGGGACGGCAGCAAGGGTCAGGTCGCCGGTAACAGCCTGCGCAATGTGGGAAAATATCTGTACGATGCCGGTTATGTCGCGGGGGAGACCGTGACGGTGGAAACCGAAAGCGGCGTGCGCCGGTTGACCCTGTATCTCACCGACGGCACGGTGTCCTCGGTGGCGGCGGACATGGGGCGCGCCTCGCTGGAGCCGGCGTCTCTGCCCTGCACCTTTTCCGGCGACCGGGCGGTCGATGTGCCGCTGACGGTTCTGGGACAGGAATACCGGGTCACCTGCGTGTCCATGGGAAATCCCCACTGTGTGGTTTTTTGCGACCGCATTGATACGCTCCCGCTGTCGGAGCTGGGGCCTGCCTTTGAGCACGCGCCGGAATTTCCGGAGCGGGTCAATACCGAGTTCGTGCGGGTGGTGAATCCCGTCACATTGAAGATGCGCGTATTTGAGCGGGGCAACGGAGAAACCTTCGCCTGCGGCAGCGGCGCGTGTGCCGCCGTGGTGGCGGCGGTGGAGAACGGCTATTGTCCGCAGGGGCAGGAGATCACCGTCAAGGTGCGCGGCGGCGATCTGACCGTCCGCTATACGGAGGAGGGTGTGACCCTGACCGGGGACGCCAAATTAATCTTCACCGGGGAGATGCAATACTGATTCTGCCATGCCTCTGCGCCGCTTCTGCAAAATTGCGGAGCGGCGCTGTGCCCGTATTGCCTCTTTCGGTGCCATCGGCCGCGGCGGCGCGGCGGAAATATCCATGAATCGGCGGGATCGTCGGACAGTCGAACGCCGCAACCGGCGAGCCTGTCAAAGAACCACCCAAACGCCCTCGTTTCCGGTATAATAAAGGAAACGGGGGCGTTATACGTGGAGCAATGGAGGAAAGACGGGCGGCGCGGACCCGTCGGCACAGGTGCCGAAGAGCCCTCTGCTGCGTAAGACCGAAAAGGGTCATGGACTGCGAATGGCTGTATGAACGGCTGTCGCCGTATTACCGCCATAACAGCGGCCGGGGACAGAGCCGGTCGTGCTGATCCGGATGGTGCTCATTCAGCACCCGTTCGGCATTCCGTCTCTGCAGCAAACCCATGGGGGAATCCATACCGCCGGTTTTTGGGGTATGGGCTGCTGGCTGAGATTTCGCACTTGGCAACGGTGAGCCATGCCTTTTGCAGGCGGTTCCCGGACAAGCCGAGCGGTGGGATTTTCGGGCACATTTTCAACAAAGTGCAATAGCGGATCTGCGCACGATTTTCATGGACGGCGTGGCGCGGGACAAAGTATACGACACGGCAACAGGGGTTCGGTTCGTAACCATGGTGACCCCGTGGATCGCAAAGAAAGCGGTGAGCGGGTCTTGGCGGATGCGCAGGAAAAACCCGCCATGCGCGTTATACACACCATGGGCGGCTTGGCCGCCGTCACGCGATGGGACAGGCTTAAATGTGCGGCCATAAACCTGAAAAAACCGGCAAAACGGAGTTGAAAAAGCTCCGTTTCCCGGTTTATATTCGTTGATGATTTCCCCAATGGCAAGAGCCCCCTGCTTTCGTTGCTTGAAAGCAGGGGGCTCCGGGGTGTAGGCGGTCTGCTCAGCCTTTATCCTTAAAGGTCCAGCGCAGCCAGTACATGACCGCGACGATAACGGCCGTCACGATGAAGATGCCCAGCATCCCCTTGCCCATGATGGGCAGCGTATTCAAAAATGCCTGAAAATTCATCTGTTGCACCCTCCTTTATCCGATCAGGTTGAGGATCATGCCGCCGGCGATGACCGAGGCGATCTGACCCGACACGTTCACACCGATGGCGTGCATCAGCAGGAAATTCTGGTTGTCCTCCTTCAGCCCCATCTTGTGCACCACCCGGGCGGACATGGGGAAGGCCGAGATACCCGCCGCGCCGATCATGGGGTTGATCTTTTTGCCCTTGGGCAGGAACAGATTGAGGAGCTTCGCAAAAATCACACCGCCCGCCGTATCGAAGATAAAGGCCACCAGTCCCAGACCGAGGATCATCAGCGTTTCCTTGGTGAGGAAGTATTTTGCCTGCATCTTGGTGGCGATGGTGATACCCAGGAACAGGGTGACCAGGTTTGCCAGCACCTTCTGGGCGGTTTCCGACAGGCTGTCCAGCACCCCGCACTCCCGGATGAGGTTGCCGAACATCAGAAAGCCGATGAGCGCCACGCTCTTGGGGGAGACGATGCCCGTTACCGCCGTGATGGCAATGGGGAACAGAATTTTCGCCGTGCGGGAGACCTGCCCGGGCTTATAGTCCATGTGGATCTGCCGCTCCTTTTTGGAGGTGAGCAGCCGGATCACCGGGGGCTGCACCAGCGGCACCAGAGCCATATAGGAATACGCCGCCACCATGATCGCTCCTACATAGCGGGACTCAAAATAGTTGGCTACGAAAATGGAGGTGGGGCCGTCCGCCGCGCCGATGATGGCGATGGAGGCGGCGTCCTTCAGATCGAAGCCGAACAGGCTGGCGATGCTGAGGGTGAAGAAGATGCCGAATTGGGCCGCCGCCCCGAAGATCATCAGCTTGGGATTGGACAGCAGGGGGCCGAAGTCGATCATGGCGCCGATGCCCACGAACAGCAGCAGCGGGAACAGCTCATTGGCGATGCCCGCTGCATACAGCACGTCGATGACGCCCTCCTCGGCGCCCTGGGTGACGGCACCGGACAGGGGCAGATTCACTAAGATCGCGCCAAACCCCATGGGCAGCAGCAGGGTGGGCTCCATGTCCTTTTTGATTGCCAGATAGATGAGAATGCCGCCGACGCACCACATCACCACCTGCTGCCAGGTGATGTTCAGCGCATTGGAAAACAGGTCTGCCATGCATATACCTCCTTGAATGGGGAGGGGCGCCGCCGGACAAATAAAAAAGACCCCCGCTGAAGCAACGATACGGGGACACACATCCCCTGCGCTTCAGCGAAAGTCTTGCCATTTCATCCTCAAGCGGGTTCGCGGCATAGAACCGAAAACCGTACTGACGCCGGAGAAACGATTGCTCGTCGGCTACTCCCTTTCCCTTTTACGCTCTATATAGTATGTCAATTCGGACAAATTGTCAAGCATTTTTTCGGGATCTCCCGCAGATAGGGCTGCCGTGGGTCAGGCACTTCCGGATTTAGGGGCGGGCGTATCCGGTTTGTTGCCCGCACGCCGGCATCCCGTCTGTATTCTTCGGAGGAATGCCGCGCCGACAACAGAGGCGACCTGCCGATACTATGCGACCCGCGCCGGAAGAATATACGGCTTTCGGAGACGGTTGTATCCCGGCCTGTCCGGGCCGGACAGGCGGGCGGCTTTTGGGCGGCAGCGGCTTGCAGCGGTGCTGTATATGTGCTATACTGGTTGCATTAAGCGGACTGCATCAAGGAAAAGGGGAACCGATCCATGGATAACGCATTCAAACGATCCTTTCATTGCGGCTGCGGGCAGGAGCATAACGCCCGCATCCGCGGATACATCGCCGAGAGCGGTGCGATCGAACGGCTGAGCGACTGTGTGCGTCAATGCGGCGGAAGCCGGGCGTTTCTGCTGGCCGACGGGAATACTTACAGGGCGGCCGGAGAGGCTGTCTGTGCCAATCTGAGCCGCAACGGCATTCCCTATTCCCTGTGTATTCTGGACGGGACGGCGCCGGAGCCGGACGAGGCGACTGTGGGCGCTGCCATTCTGCGGTTTGACCGTTCCTGCGATGTGGTGGTGGGGATCGGCTCGGGGGTTATCAACGACATCGGAAAGATCGTCAGCCACACGGCGGGCACACCCTATATCATCGTGGCCACCGCGCCCTCGATGGACGGATATGCCTCCGCCACCTCCTCGGTGGTGCGGGACGGGCTGAAGGTCTCGCTGCCCTCCCGCTGTGCCGATTACATTCTCGGCGATCTGGATATTCTGGCAAAAGCGCCCCCGCGTATGCTCGTGGCCGGTCTGGGCGATATGCTGGCGAAATACATCAGTCTCGGCGAGTGGAGGATCGCGCACATCATCACCGGCGAGTATTATTGCGAAACCGTGGCGAACATGGTGCGCACGGCGCTGCGGGCCTGCACCGACCATGCGGACGGTCTGCTGCGCCGGGAACCGGCGGCGGTAAAGGCGGTGTTCGAGGGGCTGGTGATCGGCGGCGTGGCGATGAACTATGCCGGCGTGTCCCGCCCCGCCTCGGGGGTGGAGCATTATTTCTCCCACGTGTGGGATATGCGCGGGCTGGAATTCGGCACGCCCGTCGATCTGCACGGCATTCAGTGCGCGGTCGGCACGCTGTATGCTGCACGGATTTACGACCGGCTGCGGAGCTATACGCCGGATGCCGAAAGGGCGATACGACATGTGGAGCGTTTTGATTACGGAGCCTATCAGGCTCGCCTGAGCGCCTTTTTGGGCAGGGGAGCCGCGGCGATGATCGCGCTGGAGGAGAAAGAGCAAAAATACAGCCCCGAACAGCACCGGGCGCGGTTGCAGCGGATCGTCACGCACTGGGACGCGATCGAGGCGGTGATCCGTCAGGAGATACCCACGGCCCGGACGGTCGAGGGGATTCTGGATCGGATCCACGCGCCGAAAACGGCGGAGGATATCGGCATCGACCCTGCCGTTCTGCCCATGACCTTTGAGGCCACCAAGGATATCCGGGACAAGTATGTGCTGTCTCGGCTGTGCTTCGATCTGGGGATCCTGCCTGAGGTCAGCGCGGCGGTGTTCGGGAACGCTTGAGGGGACGGCAGGAAGGAAGCGCCTCGGACGGGATGACGGCGCTTTCGGTCGAAAGTGCCGTGCCTGCACGGCTTTTCGCGATACCCGGTCGGTTGAGCTATGCATCCCGCGACTGCCCGGATAAAAGGAAATGCGGTCGGCTGCTCCCGGAGCGGCCGCCGCGTTTCTCGTTTCAGGTGTCCTCCAGCCGATGCAGCCGCAGCGCCGCCACGGTGATGTCGTCCTGGTGCTCCGTCTGGGACCGGCGCACCGCGGCGGTGATGCGCCGCGCCAGCGTCTCCATATCTTCTTCGGGCGGATGCTCCCGCAGGAGGGATTCCACCGAGGCAATGCCGTCGGTATAGGCTCCGTCACTGGCCATCAGCAGAATGTCCCCGTCGGCGAGCCAGTCGTATCCGTGGGACAGCTTCACATCCGGCAGGATTCCGGCGGGCAGGGAGGATTCCTCCAGCCGGGAGATGCGTCCCCCGGAGCAAATGAGGGTGGCGGCGGCCCCCGCCTTGTAGAAATCCAGTCGCCCGGTAAAGGCGTCGATCTGCACCACATCCAGCGTGGCGAGGCTTTCCTCCCGGCTTTTGGTCATCAGCGCCGCATTGAGGGTCTGCAAGATCCCGGCGGGGCTGAAGCCCGCCTGCCACAGCCGGGCGCACAGACCCACCGTCATGGCGCTGTCCACCGCCGCCCGACTGCCGCAACCCATGCCGTCGCTGAGAATGACGGTGGTATGCCCTTGCGCGGAGAAGCTGTCGATGGCATCGCCGCACAGCTTTTCCCCCGCGCAGCACAGGCGGCTGATCCCCAGCTCCACCCGGAATCGGGGCGGCTCGGACAGGGTGATGCGGGTGCCGCTGCCGCAGGGGACGGCGGCCGGGGCGGCCAGCCGGGTGCCGCAGACCTCCATGAGCCGCCGCAGCCACCGCCCGCCCGGGGTGGGCAGCTCCGCCTCATCGATCACGATCTCCACCGTCAGCCGATTACCCGCGTCCCGGGTGCAGAGGGCCTCCCGCACGGTCATGTCCTCATCCTCGCATACCGCCATCACCCGGGCGGACAGCTCCGTATCCACCTGCCCGGGGTCCTCCAAGGAGGCCGCCAGAGTGGTCAGTAGGTCGGTCATGCCGGCGCACTGTCCGTGGAGGGAGTGCTGGATTTCTTGTAAGCGCTTCCATGTCGATTCCTGCAACAATAATCGATCGTATTCCCGGGAAAGTCGGGCGGTTAGCTGCTCCTTGCGGCGGCAGCTCTGGCGCAGGAAACCGACGGTGTCCTCCGGCGCGACCATGCCCTGCTCCGGCAGCCGGGCGGTCAGCTGCTCCAGTGCGGCGGCAGCCTTCTCCCCGTGCTGCTCCCAGCAAAAGGTCTCCATGGGGCAGCTGCCGCAGACCTGCCGGCGGCATTCCCGCTGCAGGCCGGGCACATCCGTTGCCGGGTGGCGGCAGAGCCGCTCCGACACCTCGCTGACCGCGCCGGACACCTCCCGGAGCGCCCCGGCCGCCACCTGCAATCGGAGCGTCACCGCCCGGCGCAGCCCCTCCACGGCGGGCAGCTCCCGGCTGCGAAGAAACAGCCGGGACAGCTGCCGGTCCCAGGAGCGGGGCAGCGCCAGAAACAGCGCCCCGCCGGCGAACAACTCATAGATATGGATGAGGGCCCCGTCGCTGCTGTCGGACAGCGCCACCACCCCGGCGGCGATGAAGAATGCGCCGGCCTCTGCCAGCCGCCCGAATCGGGCGAACAGCCCCGCCAACAGTCCGCCGAAGGCCAGCGCCATGGCCAGCACCGTTTGCCCCGGCGCGGCCAGAGCGGTACAGACGCCCACCACGACCCCGGCCACCGCGCCGCCGGTTTCCCGGCCGGAACGGGCCAGCAGCAGAATCAGCCCCGCGGCCAGCACCCGACCGGGCGCAAAGCCCCGGATATCCAGTGTGGAGGCCGCCATCAGCGCCACTGCGCCGGTGAGCACCAGCGCCGCCTGTTCCCCGCCGGTGAGCTGGAGCCGCCGAGCCGGACGGGGCTCCGCCGCCCGCCGGGTGAACTGCACGGCGATCCGGAAAAAGTAGGCTGCTCCGGCGGCGGCCAGACTTTCGGCAACGAGCAGCAGCAGACGGAAAGCGTCCATGCCGCTGCGCCCCAGAAAGAATAGCCCCGTCAGCAGATCGGCGGCGGCAGCCATCAGCGGCGGCGTCAGCGGCCGCTCTCGCCAGCCCGGCACCGCCGCCAGCACCCAGCGCAGCCCGCCTACAACGGCCACGGCGGCGATGTATCGCAGCGGATACAGGATGCCGCCCGCCAGCAGATATCCGGCAATGAGCGATGCCGTCACCGGCAGCGTCCCGCCGGCGGCGGCCGCCGCCAGACTGATGCCGAAGGGCGCCAGCTCTCCGTACAGGGTGGCGCGGGGCAGCAGCAGCCCCAGCAGACACCAGAGCAGGGTAACGGCGACGGTGGGTTTTCCGGCGGCGCTGCCGGGAGCAGCGCCGATGGCGGTAGTGGATTTCACGAGAGCTTCCATCCTTTCTGCGGAGAGATTTCCGGCGGGACCATACACCGCTATTGTAGGACAGGCCTGCCGCCGGATGTGTCGCATCGGCGGCGCAAAACCGGGAATTTTTTGCCGCAGCGCCGTGAGGACTGTCGGGGAAAGCCGGGAGCAGCTATTTCCCGCCGGCTTTCGTCCTTTTGGCGGTTGACAGCTTTGGGGGTTTGCGGTAGAATATGGCTGACAGAAGCGGAAATACTGTAAGGGAGATATGTGTGATGAAAACCGGTGTCTGGAACGGATATACCCGATTGGATTTTGATGTAGACGGGCGAGAGAGCCTGCTGATCTGCCCCCATGAGCCGTTGCCCGGCAAGCCCTGGGTGTGGCGCACGGAATTTTTCGGTGCATTTGATACGGTGGACCGGGCGCTGCTGGCCAAGGGCTGGCACATCGGCTACCACCGGGTCAGCAATATGTACGGCTGTCAGGCGTCGGTGGAATATCTGCGGGCGTATCAGGATCATGTGGAGCGGGAATTTCAGCTGAATATGCGGCCGGTGCTGTTCGGCTTCAGCCGGGGCGGGCTGTATGCGGTCAACTATGCGACGGCGTATCCCTTCCGGGTGGGCGGCCTGTATCTGGACGCCCCGGTGCTGGATGTGCGCTCCTGGCCGGGCGGCTTCGGCGGCGGCGTGGGCGATCCCGTCTGCTGGGAGGAGTGCAAGCGCTGGTACGGGCTGACCGATACCACCGCGCCGGGCTTTGCCCAGAATCCGCTGGATCAGGCGGAACGGATGGCACGCACCGGACTACCTGTCATCAGCGTGGTGGGGCTGGCGGACGATGTGGTGCCCTATGCGGAGAATATGCAGCTGTTCGTCCCCCGTTTCCGGGCGGCCGGCGGTCACATCGAGGTGATCGAAAAGCCCGGCTGCGGCCATCATCCCCACAGTCTGGAGGATCCCGCCCCGGTGGTGGAATTTATCGAACGCTATTGTATGGATAAGGAGTGTGCGCTATGAAAAGGGGCGGCATTGTACTGATCGCGGTGCTGGCGGTGGTGGCGATTCTCGCCATTGCGGCTGTCAGCGGCTATAACGAGCTGGTAAGCTTGCAGACGGGGGTGGAGACGGCGCAGGCCACCATCCGGACCCAGCTGCAGCGCCGGGCGGATCTGATCCCCAACTTTGTCAGCACCGTCAAGGGCTATTCGGAATATGAACAAAAGACCCTCACCGCCGTCACCGAGGCGCGGACCAAGGTGGGACAAGCCACCACCACCGCCCAGCAGGCGGATGCAGAGGAGGAGCTGAACCGGGCCATCTCCGTCTGGGTCAATGCGGTGACCGAGGCCTACCCGGATCTGAAAGCCAGCGACCAGTTTGTGGCGCTGCAGACCGAGCTGGCGGGAACCGAAAACCGCATCACCACCGCCCGCAATGACTACAACAAGACGGCGCAGGCGTATAATACCGCCATCCGGCAGTTCCCCCGGAATCTTGTGGCGGGGCTGTTCGGGTTCGATAAGGTGGACTATTTTCAGGCAGATTCCGGCGCGGATAATGTGCCGGAGGTCTCCTTTAACTGGTGAGGACTATGAACG
This sequence comes from uncultured Eubacteriales bacterium, assembly GCA_934636435.1. Classification (GTDB taxonomy): domain Bacteria; phylum Bacillota; class Clostridia; order Oscillospirales; family Acutalibacteraceae; genus UBA5905. The sequence continues at coordinate 16,581 of CAKUAQ010000021.1, read as the reverse complement.
GACGGCGTCTCCCGCGTCGGCTGGCGGCGGTGGCGCTGGCGGTGCTGGCGGCAGCGGCAACGGCCCTGCCCGGGACGGCAAAATCCGCCTATCCGGAGCCGACGGATCGGTTTTTCGTCAACGACTATGCCGGAATTTTATCCAATGAACAGGCGCAGACCGTCTACGAGGCGGGGGTCAAGCTCTACCGCGCCTGCGATGCCCAGGTGGTGCTGGTGACGGTGGAAAACACCGGCGGGCGGGCGCTGGAAGAATTTTCGCTGGGAATGGCGCGGGAATGGCAGCTGGGAGACGCGCAGAAGAATAACGGTCTGCTGCTGCTGTTCACCACCGATGGACCCCACAGCCGCATTGAAGTGGGCAGCGGGCTGGAGGGCGCCATCCCCGATTCCAAGGCGGGGCGTATTCTGGATACCTATCTGGTGCCGAAATACGATACCCCCGACCGCTGGGGCGACGGGCTGACCGAAACCTATAAGGCGCTGCTCAATCAGGTGTATGCCGAATACGGGCTCACCGAGGAGGAATATCCCCTGTCCGAGGAGCTGCCGGAGGAGGACGATGATGCGGTGCCGCTGGCGCTGCTGGTGCCGATTCTGGCGGTGGCGTTGCTGATCCTGCTGCGCTCCCGCTACGGCGGCGGCTTTGGCGGTCGCGGGGGCTTTGGGGGACCGGGCGTGTTCCTTGGCGGCGGCTTTGGCGGGGGCGGGTTCTCCGGCGGACGGAGCGGCGGAGGCGGGTTCTCCGGCGGAGGCGGCGGGTTCTCCGGGGGCGGCGCTTCACGGTGAATCTGACCCGCCGGATCAAGGGCGCGCCGCAAGGCAAGGTGCACGGCGCGGCGAAACGGGCGACCGGAGTCGGCAAAACCGGACGGCTTCCGGCTCCTGCCGCTTTTGAGCCGGGGTTTTCCGGCCAAGGGCGGACATCGGAATCCGGTTGGAACGCCGTAGGTACCGCTTCAGGGCGCCCTTCTTTGTGCTCATCATATGGGGCAAATACCGCTTGTTATTTTTTCTGTTCCTGTGCTGCATGATCCATGGCGATTGGGTCCTTTCGTTAGGGTTTGTTGCGGTAACTCTATTCTAACGAACTCAATCGCCTTTTTCGACACCCTTTGGTCTCAACATCGATTGTAACGCGACGCAACAACCGTAAAAAAACAAAAATTCGCTGTTGCTTTTCCGCCGCACATCGTGTATAATAAAGGTCTGACGAAAACGCCCCGGCTTTGGGGCATACGGGCGGGCGGGCCCTGTGCGACGGTGCGCCGTGAACCATGTCAGGCGGGGAACCGAGCAGCATTAAGCGGTTTTGTGTCCGTGTGCCGCAGATCTCCCGTCCGTCCGTATGCCCGAGAGTGCGGGGCGTTTGCTGTTTGTATGAAAAGGGGATGAGCGTGTGTATCAGGCGTTATACCGGAAATGGCGGCCCCGCACCTTTGCGGATGTGTGCGGGCAGGAGACGGTAACGGCCGCCCTGTGCAATGAGTTGAAAAGCGGACGTCTGTCCCACGCCTATCTGTTCACCGGCTGTCGGGGCACCGGCAAGACCACCTGCGCCAAAATTCTCGCCAAGGCGGTCAACTGTCTGCATCCCCACGACGGCGACCCCTGCGGAGAGTGCGAGCTGTGCCGGGGCATCGACGACGGCTCGGTACTGGATGTGACCGAGATCGACGCCGCCTCCAATAACGGCGTGGACAGCATCCGGGATCTGCGGGACGAGGTGGCGTTCACCCCGGTCAACGGAAAATATCGGGTGTATATCATCGACGAGGTGCATATGCTGTCCCCGGGCGCCTTCAATGCGCTGCTGAAAACCCTGGAGGAGCCTCCGGCGCATGTGATCTTTATACTCGCCACCACCGAGGTGCATAAGCTGCCGGCCACCATTCTGTCCCGCTGCCAGCGGTTTGATTTCGGGCGCATCCGCCCGGAGACGATCGCGGCCCGGCTCACGTATGTGGCGGAGCAGGAGGGGCTGGAGATCACGCCGGACGCGGCGCTGCTGCTGGCGCGGCTGGCGGACGGCGCCATGCGGGATGCGCTGTCGCTGCTGGATCAGTGCGCCTCCGGCCGGACGAAGATCGACATAGATGCCGTTACCGCCGGCACCGGCATGACCGGACGCGCCCGGCTGGCGGCGCTGACCGCCCGGGTGGCGGCGCGGGACGGCGCCGGCGCTCTGGATGAGATCGACGGGCTGTATCAGTCCTCCAAGGACATGGAGCGGCTGTGCACCGAATGGATCGGATATCTGCGGGATGTGATGGTGCTGCTGCAGGTGCGGCAGCCCGGCGATCTGGTGATCGCCTCCCCGGAGGAATTGGCGGAGATGGGTCAGCTGGGCGAGCGCCTGAGTCTGGCGGGGGTGCTGCGGGCGCTTTCGGTGCTGCAAACCACTCTGGAGCAGCTCCACGGCGGCGCGGCCCGCCGGGTGGCTATGGAGATGGCGGTGCTGCGGCTGTGCGACCCCCGGCTGGATGACAGCCCGGCGGCGCTCCTGTCCCGTATCGAGACGCTGGAGAGTGCATTGCGTGCCGGTGTGACGGCTGTCCCTGCGGCCGCTCCGGCGGCGATGTCCGCGGCAGCTTCCCCTGCGCCGACGGCTTCTGTGCCGGAGGCTGCGGCTTCGGCCGCCCCGACCGGCGCGTCGGCGTTTGTGCCGGAACCGGCGGCTCCCCCGCCCCCTGTGCCCGCGGCCCCTCCCGTCGAGGAGGGCGAGGAGCGCCCCTTTACCCAGTGGGGCGATGTGCTGGCCCGGCTGCAGCAGACCTGCATTCCGCTGTATGCGGTGCTGGCGCAGTCGCAGGCGGTGCTGAAGGGCAATCTGCTGCTGATCTGCACGGATAACGCTCTGTTCAAGGAACTGTTCCGGCAGGATAACAATAAACAGCTGCTGCTGGAGGCCATCCGGCAGACGGCGGGCAGCGGGTATCGCATCGGGCTGCGGCGTACCGTGACCATGCCGAAGGCCGAGGCGGAGGACCCGCTCACCCGGCTGATGCAGGCGGGGCGCAGCGCCGGGATCCCCGTAGATGAGCGCTGAGCGGCGATCCGGGGATTGCGACGGGCAGGCCGGTTAGATAGGTGAACCGGGTGTGACGGTTCCCGAATCGGTGCGGCTTCCCGCTATGTTTCATCAGTCGGCATTGCCGTGTTCTTCGGTTTTCAAAATGAAACGACTTCTTCGTTTCCGGTCGAAGATTTCCGGCAGATCGCCTGTCAAAGGCGGCATGAGGCTCTCGTCGGCGGCGGGCAACCAGGCCGATGTGTGCGCTTAAAAACGAAAAGCGGTCGTACCCCGATCGTTTTCTCTATGATTCTATGAAAGATAAGGATGGATGAGCAATGAAAGCGAGACTTCCCCAGGGTGTCGGCGGCGGGCCGGGCAATATGCAGAGCATGATCCGGCAGGCGCAGAAGATGCAGGAGGAGATGGCGGCGACCCAGCAGGAGCTGGAGACCCGGGAATATACGGCCAATGCGGGCGGCGGTGCGGTCAGCGCCACCGTCAACGGCAAACACTCCCTGACGGCATTGACGATTCAGCCGGAGGTTATCGACCCGGAGGATGCGGAGATGCTGAGCGACCTGGTGCGGGCGGCGGTCAATGAGGCGCTGGCGCAGGCGGCGAAGGATGCGGAGGAGACCATGGGGCGCATCACCGGCGGGATGAATCTGCCGGGGATGTTCTGAGGGCGGTATGAGCTATACGTTGGCACCGCTGGAACGGCTGACCGAGCAGCTGGAGCGGCTGCCCGGCATCGGGCATAAATCCGCCGCCCGACTGGCCTTTCACCTGCTGTCCATGCCGGCGGCGGAGGCGGGGGCACTGCGGGAGGCGGTGGAAACCGCCCGCAGCACCATCCACGAATGCCCCGTCTGCTGCAATCTCACCGACGGCGAACGCTGCCCGGTGTGCGGCGATCCCCGGCGGGATATGTCGGTCATCTGCGTGGTGGAGGATCCCCGGGATGTGCTGGCCATCGAGCGCACCCGGGAATATCGGGGGCTGTACCATGTGCTGCACGGCACCATTTCCCCGGTGGATAACCGTGGACCGGAGCAGCTGCGTATTAAGGAACTGCTCCACCGGCTGGAGGATGAGCGGGTGACGGAGGTCATCATGGCCACCAATCCCACCGTGGGCGGCGATTATACGGCGGTGTATCTGGCGCGTCTGCTGAAACCGCTGCACATCAAGGTCACCCGGCTGGCCTACGGCATCCCCGTGGGCGGCGATCTGGAATACGCCGACGAGGTGACCCTGAGCCGCTCTCTGGAGGGCCGTAACGAATTGTAACGTGGGCGCGTAGGTGCCGGGAGAAGGGGAAACCCCGTGTTACCTGTTTTCTGATGGCTCATCCTCCGCTTGCGCCTGCCTCTCCCGCTGACGATTCACAGGCGACTAACAACTGCTTCTTTGCCTCTCCTAACGACTATTCCCTAACGACTAACGACTAACGACTAATTGACTGCTTGGGGTGATTCCATGGCCAATGAAAAGAAACCGGGCAACCGCACCATAGCGGAAAACCGTAAGGCTTTCCACGATTATTTTATTGAGGAAAGCTTGGAGGCGGGGATCGAGCTGTGCGGCACGGAGGTCAAAAGCCTGCGGGCGGGGGGCGCGAACCTGAAGGATGCCTGGTGCTCGGTGGTGAATGGGGAAATGGTCATCAACGGGATGCACATCAGCCCCTATGACCACGGCAATATTTTCAATCGCGACCCGCTGCGGGTGCGGCGGCTGCTGCTGCACAAGCGGGAAATTCTGCGGCTCTACGGCATCACGAAGCAGCAGGGCTACGCCCTCATTCCGCTGTCCCTGTATTTTAAGGGCAGCCGGGTGAAGGTGCAGGTGGGCCTCTGCCGGGGCAAAAAGCTGTACGATAAGCGGGAGGATGCCGCCCGACGGGATATGCGCCGGGAGGCGGAGCGGGCGCTCAAGGAGCATAACGCCCGCTGAACGAAATAACGGGATGGGAGCTGCAGTTCAGGTTGCTGCGGCTCTTTTTTATCAGGAGAAAGCTCCCGACTGCGTCGGGGGTTTCTCTCGTTGCGGTCTCCCCTTTCCCCGTTTGCGCTCCGCACGCCGGTTACAGCCGGCTCTTTTTGTGTGCTGCGGCCTTTGTGCACCCGTCGCCGTATCGGCGGGAAAGTCTCCCGTCCCCGCGGTGTGCGCGCTGTCGGCACGGAGAACCGCCTCTGCAATGCCGCTCCGTGGGGCGGCGCACAAAAAAATCTTGAAACGACGGCGGCTTTCGTGTATAATACTATTTTGGACAGACGTGGAGAGAGGAGAGCGCCCATGCGATTCGGGGATTTTGTCGGCAACGGCCCGCTGAAGCAGCAGCTGTCCGCCGAAGTGGATGCCGGGCGGTTTCCTCAGGCGCTGCTGCTGGAGGGAGAACCGGGCAGCGGCAAGCGCACGCTGGCTATGCAGCTGGCGCGGGCGGCGGTATGCGGCGCGCCCGCCGGGACGGAGCGCCCCTGCGGGGTGTGCGCTGCCTGTCGGAAGTCGGTGCACCCGGATATTGCCGTATACGGCGCGGAGGATCAGACCATCACGGTGGATATGGTGCGGCAGCTGCGGCAGGAGGCCTATGTGCTGCCGAATGAAGCGCCCTGTCGGGTGACGGTGCTCATGGGCGCCCAGTCCATGACCGCACAGGCGCAGAATGCGCTGCTGAAAATATTGGAGGAGCCCCCGGCGCTGGTGCGGTTCATTCTCACCTGCGAGAATCGGGCGCAGCTGCTGGAGACGGTGCGCTCCCGCTGCGTGTGCCTGACGCTGCAGGCGGTGGAATGGGACGAGGCCGCGCCGCTGCTGCGGCAGCGGCTGCCCGACGCCTCCGAGGAACAGCTGCGGCAGGCGCACAGCCTGTTTTCCGGTTATATCGGACAGATCTTGGCCGGGGTCGGCGACGGCGCGTTCCGGCAGGTGGTGGAGCTGACGCCGCAGTTTGCCCGGGCGCTGTGCCAACCGGCCGAGACGGAGCTGCTGCGGCTCACCGGGCGGCTGGAAAAGCAAAAGGAGCTGCAGACCGGTGTGCTGGCGGGATTGCAGCTGGTGTTCCGGGATGCGCTGGCGGTGCGCTGCGGCGGTGCGCGGCTGCTGTCCACCGCCCCGGAGGAGGCTCGGCGGCTGGCCGCATCCCTGTCCGGCGCGCGGCTCATGGCGCTGACACAGGCCACCGACGAGCTGCAGCGCAACCTGCGGCAGAATATGAACCAGACATTGTTTTTGACCCGGATGAGCGCCTGCCTGCGGCAGGCCGCCGGGCTGTAAGAAAGGGTGAATAGACACATGGCTAAGAGCGTGGGCGTCCGTTTTCGGGAAAACGGCAGGATATACGATTTCGATACCCGGGGTATGACGCTGCTGCCGGGGGAGCTGGTGGTGGTAGAGACGGCCCGCGGCGCGGAATGCGGCCGGGTCGTGCGGCTGAACCGGGACGGCGAGGGAGCGGACCGCACCTTGAAGCCGGTACTGCGCCGGGCGGACGATATCGACCGCCGCCGCAAGGAGGAGAATGAGCAGAAGGAACGGGAGGCCATGCGGATCTGTCAGGAGCGCATTGAGACCCACAAGCTGGATATGAAGCTGGTGGATGCGGAATATGCCTTTGACGGGTCGAAGATCCTGTTTAATTTCACCGCCGAGGGACGGGTGGATTTCCGCGGCCTGGTCAAGGATCTGGCGGGGGTATTTCACACCCGCATCGAGCTGCATCAGATCGGCGTGCGGGACGAGGCCAAAAAGCTGGGCGGTATCGGCATCTGCGGACAGCCCTTCTGTTGCGCCCGATTTCTTAAGGATTTCCAGCCGGTGTCCATCAAGATGGCCAAGGAACAGGGACTGTCCCTGAACCCCACAAAGATCTCCGGTTCCTGCGGACGGTTGATGTGCTGCCTCAAGTATGAGCAGAACGTATACGACGAGCTGTGCAAGCTCAGCCCCCGGGTGGGCGCGGTGGTGACGACCCCGGAGGGACGGGGCGTGGTGACGGAGAGCGCCGTGCTGACCGGCCGGGTCAAGGTGCGGCTGGATAAGACCCCGGATTCGCCCCCGGTGGAGCTGACCCGTGAGGACGTGCAGGTCATCCGCAGCGGAAACGGCAAGCCCCGCCATGAGGAGGGCGCCGCGCCGGAAGGTGCAGTTGCCGGCAGTCCGGCTGCCAGGCCCCGTGCCGCCAGATCCCGCCAAAATGACGGCAATGGGAATAAGGGGGAATCCGCCGGAGAATAAGGGAGCCATATCCGGCTTCCGGCGGCGGAACGGCGGGTAACCCCTGCCGCGGTAACGGATGAGGCCGTTCCCGGAGCGGGCGGGGCGATACCGACGGCAAGGTCCCCGCTCCTGCCGAAAACCCGTGCCCGCATATCCGATAAAATCGCTGTCGCGCCGCCTGTATCGGCGGCGCGACGGAACCCGGCGGCGCGCGGAGTCTCCCTGAGGCGGGATCGGCGTGTAAAAATGTCGTAAAAAGCCTTGATTTTTTCTGATTCTGTGTTATCATTAAGGCAAGTACCAAGTTGGGAGGTGTAACAATATGGCTTATGCAATTTCGGATGCCTGCATTTCCTGCGGCGCGTGCGCAGAGGGCTGCCCGGTGTCGGCGATCTCCGAGGGCGACGGCAAGTATGTCATCGACGCGGATACCTGCATTGATTGCGGCGCTTGTGCCGAGACTTGCCCGGTGGGCGCTCCTGCCGAGGCGTGATCTCTGTAAGGAAAGGGGCTGTCGTGCCCGGGCTTTTTGCCCCGTGCGACAGTCCCGTTTTCATTATGCGGTGCGGAAAGGGGCAGCGAGGTTGGAGGAGGATGTCGTGTGGGAGCCGCTGTGGCGGCAGGAATTTATGGCGGTTTCCTCCGCGCACGGCTTCGGTACCGATGCGGTGCTGCTGGCGGATTTCGCCGTGCCCCGTCCGGGGGAACGGGTGATGGAGCTGGGCACCGGCTGCGGCGCCATCGCTCTGCGACTGTGTGCTGCGGGGCGGCCGTTGACGGTGCGCGGCATCGACCTGGCGCCGGAGGCCATCGAACTATGCCGCCGGTCGGCGGCGGCCTTTTCCGGCGCACCGGTCCCCACGTTTTCCGTGGGGGACTGGCGGCAACCCCGTACATTGGGCGAGGCCGGTTCCGTGGAGCTGGTGGTGTGCAATCCCCCCTATTTCCCACCCCATACCGGCGGGGTATCCACCGATGCGGCCCGCCGCCGGGCGCGCCATGCCGGGGAGGATACGTTGGCGGAGATCTCCGCCGCTGCCCGGTGGCTGCTGAAAAACGGCGGGCGCTTCTGTCTGTGTCACCGGCCGGAATTTTTGAACGCCGTATTGGCGGCGGTATCGGCGGCGGGTCTGGAGCCGAAACGTCTGCGCCCGGTACAGGAGACCGCCGCGGCCGCGCCGTGGCTGTTCCTGCTGGAATGCCGTAAGGGCGGCCGCCCCGGTCTGCGGTGGGAGCCGTGCCTGTACCACTACGTCGCTCACCGTGAGGAATCGGCGGAGTGGCACAGAATATACAATGAGTAATATTGGATGCAATGTATCCGGATTGGATGTGACACTGTGGAGGAACAGCGACCCGCCGTGGGGCGGTTGACGCTGGTGGGCACGCCCATCGGCAATTTATCGGATTTTTCGCCCCGGGCGCTGGAGGCGCTCCGGCAATGCGATTTCATCGCCGCCGAGGATACCCGGGTGACGCTGAAGCTGCTCAATCACTTTGGCGTGTCCCGGCCGCTCATCAGCTATTTTGAGCATAATAAGCGGGAGCGGGGCGAGATCATTTGCACCCGCCTGCTGGCGGGGGAAAACGGCGTGCTGGTCACCGACGCGGGGATGCCCGCCATCTCCGACCCCGGCGAGGATCTGGTGGCGCTGTGCCATGAGCGGGGGATTCCCGTGGGGGTGGTGCCGGGGCCTACCGCTGTAGCCACGGCGCTGGCGGTGGCGGGGCTGCCCACGGGCAGATTCTGTTTTGAGGGGTTTCTCAGCGTCAATAAGCGCAACCGCCGGGAGCATCTGGACAGTCTGCGGGGGGAGACCCGCACCATGGTGTTTTATGAGGCGCCCCATAAGCTGCCCGTCACCCTGCGGGATTTGGCGTCCGCCTTCGGCGACCGGCCGGTGGCGCTGGTGCGGGAGCTGACGAAAATACACGAGGAAGTGATCCGCACCACCCTGTCGGCTGCTGCCGCCCGGTTCGCGGAGGAAGCGCCCCGGGGGGAGTTTGTGCTGGTGGTTGCCGGGGCGCAGCCCCCGGCAACGCCGGCCATGACGGTGGAGCAGGCTGCGGCGTTGGCACAGGACTATATGCGGGAGGGGATGTCCCCCTCTGAGGCGGCGAAAACCGCCGCCGCCGAATCCGGACTGAAAAAAGGGGATATTTACCGTCGGTTGACGGAATGAGAGAGGAGAACGGTCGATGAATTGGGATTGGAAACAGCTGGTATTGGTGGTGGTGCTGGTGGTACTGCTGCTGGTGCTGCGCAAGCTGGGCGGCAAAAAGGGCAGCGAAAGCCGCGCCGCCCGCATGATGAAAAAATACGGCCACATGACCCGGGAGGTCTTTGATGCCATTCCCGCCGGGGAGCGGGTAGACGCGGTGATCAGCCGGGTGCTGGCGCGGGCGGAGGAATTGAACCGCCCTGATCCCGTGCAGATCCTGGGGGAGCTGGGGGACGGCTGCACGGTGGTCTATTGCGTCTGGGCCGTGTGCCGGGAGATGGCCTCCGGGGATACGGCGGCGTTGCTGGCGTCCCCCACGGCGGCGATTCTGGATCTGGCGGCAGAGAGCTTTCGGGCGGTGGGAGCAGCCGACTGCGGCGATGCCTTTGCGGCGCTGCTGGCGCAGTCCGCCGAGAGCGGGGCCGACCTGACTGCGGCGGAGGGTGCTTTCCGTCGGGCGGTGGAGACCGAGTGCCCCCTGTCCCTGTGTGAGGAGTATATTGCCGACCGCGCCGACGAATTTGTGGACGGGTCGGCGGCGGAATAACAAAAGCCGCGCCCGGATGGCCGGCTGCGGTGTCGCCCCGCGGCGGCTGGGGGAAGTTTGCCGGACGGCCGCACGGTGTGGCGCGGCGCGGGATCGACTCGCAGCGGTTTTTAGCGATTCGATTGATTTGTCTGGGCTGCCGGTTTTCGTGCGGGCTTGACCGACTTCGACCATATCCCGGCTGCGGCAGGCTTCGTGCCGCAGGGGATGTGAAATTCGCCATGATTGTGTCCATCGCGCTGGCCATCGTCGCGCGGCACTTTTTTTCGGCGCTGTTCGGCCTGTGGCTGGGCGGGGGGGCATTGGGGCCGCCATCGGCATGAGCGTGGACCTAATACTGCGCAGTGCGCTTTTCATTCGGCGGCTGAGATCCGGCAAGTGGACACAGTTCCGGCTGATTTGAAACGATGCCGGTGCGGATCATCCGGTGTCCCCCGCCGATTACCGCTGCCGGCGGGGACTCCCGACCGAAAATTCGCGTGGCCACCACCGGCTTAGCCGGTGGCTTGAATAAGCCCCCAAAGGACTTTTACCGACCGGCATCTAAAGATGCGCTGCATTATCTTTCACTTGCCTCAAATGTATCGCCGCCCGCAAACGGACATCTGCCGTTTTTGTCGAGTGTATATGCATTTGTTGGGCAGGTATTACCAACTCACTTCGCCGGATGCTTGAAACTAAAGCTTTTACGGGATGCCCCCTCCGGGCGTAATCGGTGGTTTTCAAAGGCAATAAAAGAGGTCCGGGAAACCGCATTCCTGCGATTCCCCGGACCTCTTCTGTTTTGCTTGCCGGCGGCGTCGAGACAGTTCCGACGCCGACAATACGGCTGAAAAGCCAGTCGAAATCTGCTCCGTTTGAAAGGCAGAGCTCTTCGCTCGCGTGAGCTCCACCCCGAACCAAGCCGCAATTATGGCAACTCAAGCTGCAATACACTTCAATTCCGGTTGGACTTTGTCCCACTGGCTCAAAGTCCAACCGGGGGGCATATTCACTTGCAGGCGGGTTGAACTCACTTCAACCGAGCTACATTCACTTGCAGGCGGGTTGAAATTTATTTCAACTCAACCTTAGCGCCGGCTTCTTCCAGCTTCGCCTTAGCAGCCTCGGCGTCGTCCTTGGACACGCCGGTCTTAACCGCCTTGGGAGCGCCGTCAACCAGCTCCTTGGCCTCTTTCAGACCCAGGCCGGTGATCTCGCGAACAACCTTGATGACACCGATCTTGGCAGCGCCGGCCTCAACCAGCACCACGTCGAACTCGGTCTTTTCCTCGGCAGCGGGAGCAGCGGCGGCTGCAGCCACAGCCACGGGAGCCGCGGCGGAAACACCGAACTCCTCCTCAATCGCCTTGACCAGATCGGCCAGCTCCAGAACGGTCAGAGCCTTGATCTCCTCGATCATAGCAGTGATTTTCTCAGACATGATTCATTTCCTCCAATACATGATGATTTTGTTGTGCCCGGGTCTGTATGCAGACCAATGATAACGGGCAGCCGCTTATTCGGCGGCGGGGGCTTCGGCGGGAGCAGCCTCTTCAACAGGGGCAGCGGCCTCCTCGGCAGGTGCTGCCTCCTCGGCGGCCGGCTCCTTCTCGGAAACAGCCTTCAGAGCGACAGCCAGACCACGGATGGGTCCGTTCAGCACGCTGAGCAGCATGGAGAGCAGGCCCTCCTTGGACGGCAGCTTGGACAGCTCAATGACCTTGGCGGCATCGATGACAGCGCCATCCATAAAGCCGGCCTTGACCTTGAAATTGTCCTTACCCTCGGCATACCCGCACAGGATCTTGGCGGCAGCCACATAATCGTCGCTGAGCGCCAGAGCAGTGGTGCCGCTGAGCACGTCGTCCAGCCCGGCCATCTCGGCCGCATCCACGGCACGCTTAAGCAGGGTGTTCTTGACAACGGAATACTCAACGCCGGCCTCACGCAGCTTACGGCGCAGCGCCGTATCGTCCGCCACGGTGATACCGCTGTAATCCACGATCACACCGGAGACGGCGCCCTGGATCTTTTTGGTCAGATCCGCCACGAAGGCTTGCTTTTCTTGCAGAACTTTCTCGCTGGGCATAATGATTTCACCTCCGAATACAGGATGATCGCCATTCATCCCAAAAGAAAACCTCTCCCGTGATTCCACAGGAGAGGTGAAAAACGCACCGTTTTCCGCATAAAAGCGCGGACAGGGCTTTGTTTCACTCCTCGGCAGGCGCGCCACAAGGACGCTTTACGCATGACCCGACGGGTTACGCACCTGCTGTCTGTGGAAGAACAGCAACCGTATTTATACTACACAGCCTGAAGAATCGCCCCATGACGGACCGAAACGTCCGATGCGGCGATCCGCACAAGCCGCGATAGCCGAAAACCGATCAGCCGCCCAGTTTGGCGGGGTTGATCTTCACACCGGGGCCCATGGTGGATACCACGGTGCAGGACTTGATATACTGACCCTTGGCAGCGGCGGGCTTGGCACGCACAATCGCACCCAGCAGCGCGTCAAAGTTCTCCTGGAGCTTCTCGGCGCCGAAGGACACCTTGCCGATGGGGCAGTGGATGATGTTGGTCTTATCCAGACGGTATTCGATCTTACCGGCCTTGGCGTCGGTCACTGCCTTCGCCACGTCGGGGGTGACGGTACCGGCCTTGGGGTTGGGCATCAGGCCGCGGGGACCCAGCACCTTACCGAGACGGCCCACCAGACCCATCATATCCGGGCTGGCGATCACCACGTCGAAATCCATCCAGCCGCCCTGAATCTTGGCAACCAGATCCTCCGCACCGGCATAATCCGCGCCGGCATCCAAAGCCGCCTGCACCTTATCGCCCTTAGCAAAAACCAGCGCCCGGACAGTCTTACCGGTGCCGTTGGGCAGCACGATGGCGCCGCGCACCTGCTGGTCGGCATGACGGCCATCCACGCCCAGACGGACGTGCACTTCCACCGTCTCATCAAACTTGGCCTTGCCGGTCTTGACCGTCAGGTCGAGAGCCTCCGGCACGTCATACTGTACACTGCGGTCGATGAGCTTAGCGCTCTCGACATATTTCTTCCCATGTTTCATTGGTTGTTTCCTCCATTGTGGTAAAATCGGAATTTCAGGGTTCCTCCCACGGGGTTATCCGTCGAAGATCAGTCGGTCACCGTGATGCCCATGCTGCGCGCCGTGCCGGCGATCATGCTCATGGCACTCTCGACGCTGGCTGCGTTCAAATCGGGCATTTTGGTCTCGGCGATCTTGCGGATCTGCTCTTTCGTGACCTGCGCCACCTTGGTCTTGTTCGGGACACCGGACGCCTTGTCGATGCCGGCAGCCTTCTTCAGCAGCACGGCAGCGGGGGGAGTCTTGGTGATGAAGGTAAAGGAACGGTCGGCATACACGGTGATGACGACGGGAATGATCATCCCCACTTCATTCTTGGTACGCTCGTTAAATTCCTTCGTAAAGGACATGATGTTGACGCCGTGCTGACCCAACGCAGGACCTACCGGGGGAGCCGGAGTCGCTTTGCCTGCCGGGATCTGCAGCTTGATGTAACCGGTAATTTTCTGAGCCATTTTCTATCGCACCTCCAAAAATCGTGGTCCGTCGGAGCGCGTGTCTCACGCTCCTCCCACAGCCGGAAGAGTGTCCGGCGCACGGGTAAGGGGGCAGCCGCCCCCGTACTTTCTGCTGTTGCGGCGAATCAATCCATCCGCTCCACCTGATCCAGCTCCAGCTCCACCGAGGTTTCCCGGCCGAACATGGAGATGGTCACCTTGACCATGTTTTTCTCCTGGTCGATCTCCTCCACCACACCGGAGAAATTCTCCAGCGGACCGTCCGTGATATGCACGGTATCGCCCACGGTGTAATCGACCACAACCTCTTTCTTTTCCACGCCGAGATTGGCCAGCTCCTGCTCGGTCAGCGGCACGGGCTTGCCATTGGGCCCCACAAAACCGGTGCAGCCCCGCACATTGCGCACCACAAACCAGCTGTCGTCGCTCATGACCATCTTCACCAGCACGTAGCCGGGGAAGATCTTACGCTCCACATCCTTGCGCACGCCGTCCTTGACCTCGGACACCGTCTCAGTGGGGATCCGCACCTCATGGATCCAATCCTGCAGGTGCCGATTCTCGACGATCTTCTCCAGATTGGTGGCTACCTTGTTCTCATAGCCGGAAAAGGTGTGTACCACATACCACTTTGCCTGTTCGTCCATCGTGCCACCGCTCCTTTACAGATTGAGGAGCAGATTGACCAGCTGACCCAGGCCCATGTCCACCACCACGATGATGACCGCCGTCAGGGCGCACATCGCCAGCGTCACGCCGGTATTCTTCACCACCGACGGGAAGGTGGGCCATACAATCTTCTTGAACTCGCCCTTGGTGTCCCGGCAGAACTTGCTGACCTTTGCGGGGATCACGGGGTTGTTCTCCGCCTTGCACTTGGCGCGGCCGACCAGATACAGCACCAGACCCAGGATGAACGCCGCCACACCGATCAGGAACAGCACCTTACCGGTGGTGAGGTTCGCCTTGTCAAAGAAGGCCTGCACATAGCCGTTGAATCCGAGGCTCTTCATTTGGGAGAACAAATCCAGGTTGCTGAGGAACAGGATCAGGCTGGTCAGAAAACCGCCTACCAGGAAAATGAATCCCCATAAAATCATACTGTTTTCCTCCTGTCTGTGTATTCTCCGAAATTACTTGGTCTCCCGATGAGCGGTGTGCTTGCGGCAGAAGCGGCAATACTTGCTCATCTCCAAACGGTCGGGGTCGTTCTGCTTGTTCTTTGTGGTGTTGTAGTTGCGCTGCTTGCACTCGGTGCAGGCGAGGGTGATCTTGACTCTCTTGCCATTTTTCATAACGGTACCTCCATTGGCTTACCTGAAGCCGGATATTTGTGAACCTCCCTCATGGCCTTGCGGCAGGGAAAGCACCCGAAAAACGGGCACAAAAAATAAACCCCCTATGAGGTATTAACGAGTATACCACAGCCGTCCCCCATAAGTCAAGCCCTTTTTTCGATTTTTCTGCCTTGCGCAGAAAATTTTCCGCTGAATTTTTCGCAACGGCAGCCATATGCCGCGGATGCATACGGCCCGCCCACGGAGAAAAATTGCGCAAAAAAGCACCCGGCACCCGCCGAGTGCTTTAGAAATCCAAACGCTGATTCACCTGACCAAATCCGCTATTCCCCGGACAAATACCGGAGAATGGCATCCACCCCCTCGCCGGTGGTGCTGTCCACCCGGAACACCGTCCGGCAGCCCGCCAGCCGCAGCCAGCGCTCGGCCCGGGCGGGATCGCCGTCGGGGGCGTGGATATGGGTGACAATGCCGATGACCGGCCGGTTACAGCAGGAGGTCACGCAAGGGGGATACAGGCTGTACGGCTCGGTGGCGCTGAGCAACAGCCCCACCACATCCGCCTCATAGGTATACAGTGCCAGCGCCCGTCCCAGATGGGCCGTCTCCGCATATTCGCCGGGGGTGTCGATGACCACATCGGTATGGTGGACATACTGGGTCTTGGCATAGCGGATGCTCTCACCCCGCAGCGCCTGAGTGAGGGTGGTCTTTCCGGCGGACACCCGGCCCATGAGAATGATCTTTTTCATGTGCGGGTGATGTCGCACACCGTAAAGCCCAGGGTATCCCGGCAATACTCAGTCAGCGCCCGCAGCGCCGCATCCACCTCGGACACCCGGCCGGTGACGATCAGCGTACCGCTGAACCGATCCACAAAGCCCAGCTCCACACCGGCGGTCTTGATGGCAATGTCGCCGGCGATGATGGCGGTTTCGGCGGGGGACATGGTGACGATCCCGATGGCCGCCCGGCTGTAATCCACCGCCGGGTCTAACCCCAGCTTGCGATAAATCACCGCATCGGGGTTGGCGATCACATGACAGATGGTGATCTGCTTGCCCGGCACCAACTCCTGCACCAGACGCATTTTATCCTGAATGTCCATGCAAACCCCCTCTTCTTCCTACATAATACAGATTCATTATATCACGGATTATAACAAAATACAAGCCCGGAAATCCCGTAAAATGTCCGCTTTTTTCGATTGCGTCAGCAAGCCTCCGCGCACAGGCGCACACCACCCGGTCCGTATTCCGGATCCCCGTCCGAAAATACCCTGGCATAACGGCAAGGCAGAACGCAGCCGCAGGAATGATCGGGAGCGGTTCTATACCCATTTGAAGTTCTGTTCTTACGAAGCTCTGCAGCTTCAAATAAAGCGGCACTTACGGCGCTCCAACCGGATTCTGATGTCCGTCCTTGGCCGGAAATCGCCGATTCAGAAGCGCCGGGAGCCGGAAGCTGCCCGGTTTTTCTGACGGAGGGAGGGCGAAGCCCGACCGGAGTCGGCAAAATCACAGTCTGTCAAAGAACTACCCAAGCGGCCTTGTTTCCGGTACAATAAAGGAAACGGGGCGTTCGTGGAGCAATGGAGGAAGGACGGGCGGGCAGAAAAGGTAACGGCGGATCCGGATGCATTGGTGCCGGAAAACCATCTGCTGCGGAAAATCGAGAGGGTCATGGATTACGAATGGCTGTATGAACGGCTGGCGC
>CAKUAQ010000020.1 GCA_934636435.1 uncultured Eubacteriales bacterium | reverse complement strand
GCTCTGCTCCTCCCGTTCGATCAGGCGATCCTCCACAAAGGCCACCACATCCTCCACCGTTTCGCAGGCGGCGGCATCCCGGCGGGTCATATCCACCCCGTAGGTCTCGCTGAGAATCAGCGCCATCTCCGCCCGCTCGTGGGGAGCGATATTCAGCGCATCCAGCGTGGCGGGCATCTCCACATCCTCCGGGTCGCAGCCATACTGCCGACAAAACAATTCCCGCAGCGTTTCAATCACTCGCATGGGGTGTCCGCCTCCTTTGCCGTTCCCGGTGCTGTTTCGGCGGCAGCCAGATCCGCGGCGATCGCCGCCACGGCGCCGCTGGCGGCGAATTCCGCCGCCACCCGGATGGCGCTGACGATGGACGCTGCCTTGGAGTTACCGTGGGCTTTCACCACCGGACCGTTCACGCCCAGCAGCACCGCCCCGCCGTATTCCGATACATCCAGCTTCTTCTTCAGCGACCGCATCCCCGGCAGCACCAGCGCCGCTCCCAGCTTTGTACGCAGGGAGGCGGTGAAAATACCCTTAATATTCTTCAGCAGCATCTGGATGGTGCCCTCCATGGATTTCAGCAGCACATTGCCGGAGAATCCGTCGGACACCACCACATCCGCCGCGCCGCCCGGTACGTCCCGCGCCTCGATGTTGCCGATGAAGTGCAGTCCGCTGTCCCGCAGCAATCCAAACGCCGCCTGCTGCAGCTCGCCGCCCTTGGTGTCCTCGGTGCCGATATTCAGCAGCCCCACACGGGGCGCATCCTTATGGAACATCCGCTCCATATAGATGCTGCCCATGCGCCCGAATTGCAGCAGCATCTCCGGGCGGCAATCGGCGTTTGCGCCGCAGTCGATCAGCATAAACGGACCGTCATCCGACGGCAGAATGGGCGCCAGCGCCGGACGAGAAACGCCCTTGATGCGCTTGAGAATAAAGGTGGCGCCCATCAGCAGCGCACCGGTGCTGCCGGCGCTGACGATGGCATCGCCCTTGCCCTCGCTGAGCAGCCGCAGCCCCACCGCCATGGAGCAATCCTTATGCTCCCGCAGCACGCTGCGGGGGTGATCCTCCATCCGGATCACGTCGGTGGTATGGGCGATCTCGATATGCTCCAGCGACAGACCGTTCTCCTGTGCCAGACGGCGCAGCTCCTCCTCATTGCCGGTCAGCAGAATATCGTAGCCGTAGGCAGCCACCGCCTGCACGGCACCTTTCAGAATTTCCAGCGGGGCGTGATCGCCGCCATAGGCGTCCACGATAATTTTCATTGGGCTTCTCCGTCCTTTCCAAGATAGTGTGCGAGACTGTCCAGCGCCCGATCGGCCAGAGCGGCATACCGGGCCTTTTTATCCCGGATATGGGGCTCGATGGGCGGCAAAATGCCGAAATTCGCCCCCATCGGCTGATAGTGGGCGTTCGGCTCCGCCACATGGCGCTGCAGCGCCCCCAGCATGGTGTCGGCGGGCAGAAGCAGCTCCTCCTGCCCCCGCACCCGGCGCACCCCATTCAGCCCGGCGATCAACCCGGAGCCGGCAGACTCCATATAGCCCTCCACGCCGGTCATCTGTCCGGCGAACAGCAAATCGGGGCAGTTTTTCAAGTGAAATCCGCCGGTCAGCAGCCGGGGCGCATCCAGAAAGGTATTGCGGTGCATCACCCCATAGCGCATAAACTCGGCGTTGCGCAGCGCCGGGATCATGCCGAACACCCGCTTTTGCTCCCCGAATTTCAGATTGGTCTGAAAGCCCACCAGATTATAGAGCGTTCCGGCGGCGTTTTCGGTGCGCAGCTGCACCACCGCCCAGGGGCGGTGCCCCGTATGGGGGTCCCGCAGACCCACCGGCTTCATCGGACCGAACCGGGCGGCATCCACCCCCCGGGACGCCAGCACCTCGATGGGCATACAGCCCTCATAGACCGTCAGCTGCTCCGGCGTATCAAATTCGTGCAGAGACGCCCGCTCGGCGCTCACCAGCGCCTCCCGGAATGCCTCGTATTCCGCCCTGTTCAGCGGGCAGTTGATATAATCTCCCGCGCCGCTCTCCTCCCGGTCATACCGGGAGGCACGAAAGGCGCTGGACATATCCACGCTATCCGCTGTAACGATGGGGGCGGCAGCGTCATAGAAGCTCAGGCCCCCGCCGCACAGCCGGGCGATATCCGCCGCCAGCGGCTGGGAGGTCAGCGGTCCGGTGGCGATGACCGTCACCCCCTCGGCAGGGATCCGGGTCACCTCGCCCTGCCGCACCGTGATGAGGGGGTGGGAGCGGATCGCCTCCGTCACCCGGGCGGAAAACGCATCCCGATCCACCGCCAGCGCCCCGCCGGCGGGAACGGCGCACTCCCGGGCGATGGGCACGGTCAGACTGCCCAGCCGCGCCATCTCCTCCTTCAGCAATCCGGCGGCGCTTTCCAGCCGTTGCGCCTTCAGGGAATTGGAGCAGACCAGCTCGGCGAACCACGGCTGATGATGCGCCGGGGTATACTTCTCCGGCTTCATCTCCCACAGGGTCACCGGCTCGCCCGCCTGCGCCGCCGCATAGGCAGCCTCACAGCCTGCCAGCCCCGCCCCGATCACCGTGATGGCCATACCGTTGTTCCGTCCTCTCGTTTATTTCTCGTAGCCGCAGCCTTCTCCCAGACAAACCAGTCCGTTGCCCTCTTTTCCCTTCTTGCGGAACAGGGTCTTGCCGCAGCGGGGACAGGTCTCCTTGGTCGGCTCGTTCCAGGTGGCAAAATCGCACTTGGGATAGGCGCTGCAGCCGTAGAACTTCCGCCCGCGCTTGGATTTCTTTGCCACCAGGGGTTCCCCGCATTTGGGGCAGGTTCCCGGCGCTGTTTCCACGATCCGTTTGGTGTTCTTACACTCCGGATAGCCGGGACAAGCCAAAAACTTCCCGTAGCGTCCGGTCTTGATCACCATGCGTCGCCCGCACAGCTCGCAGACCTCGTCGCTTTCCTCCTGGGGCACCTGCACCTTTTCGGAATTTTCCTCTGCCGCCCGCAGCGCCTTGGAAAAATCGCCGTAGAAATGATCCAGCACACTGACCCAATCCTCTTTACCGCCCTCCACGCCATCCAGCTCTTCTTCCATATGGGCGGTAAAGTCGATATCCATGATCTGGGGGAATTGCTCTTTCATCAGCGCCGTGACCACCTCACCCAGCTTGGTGGGCTTCAGGCTTTTCCCCTCCCGCTCCACATATTCGTGGCTGAGGATGGTGCTGACGGTGGTGGCATAGGTGGAGGGGCGGCCGATGCCGCTTTCCTCCATGGCTTTAATCAGGGTCGCCTCATTATACCGGGCGGGAGGCTGGGTGAAATGCTGATTGCCCTCCAGCTTGCGGCAGAACAGGGTGTCTCCCTCGTGAATTTCCGGCAGAGGTTTGTTCTCCTCGCCCTTTTCGTCCTGTCCCTCCACATAGAGAACCGTGTAGCCATTGAACCGTACCGTATAGCCGGACGCCTTGAACAGATAGTCCCCGGCGGTGATGTCCACCTGACAGGTGTTGCGGATCTCGTCCGCCATCAGACTGGCCATAAACCGCTCCCAAATAAGCTTATAGAGCTTATACTGATCCGGAGTCAGGGAAGCCTTCACCTGCTCCGGGGTCATGGACGGCACCGAGGGACGGATGGCCTCATGGGCATCCTGGGCGTTATTTTTCTGCTTATATACCCGCGCCTTGGGCGGCAGATAGTCCGCTCCGAAATGCTCCCGGATATAGTCGCTGCCCGCCTGCCGCGCCTCGTCGGAGATGCGCAGCGAGTCGGTACGCATATAGGTGATCAGACCGGTGGCGCCCACGCCCTCGATCTCCACGCCCTCATACAGCTCCTGCGCCGTTTTCATGGTGCGCTTGGAGGAAAAATTCAGCTTACGGTTCGCCTCCTGCTGCATGGTGGAGGTGGTGAAGGGCGGCGCCGGCGACACCTTACGGGTGCCGGTCTTGACCCCCGACGCCACATAGGTCGCCCTCTGTAGCTTTGCCAGAATGGCGTCCGCCTCCGCCTTGGTTTTCACCGCCAGCTTGCCGGCGGCGGTGCCGTAGAATTTCGCCGGGAACTGCCGCCCCTTTTCCGTCACCGACAGCTGGGCGTCCAGCGTCCAATACTCCTCGCTGACAAAGGCGCGGATCTCGTTCTCCCGATCCACCACCAGACTCACCGTCACCGACTGCACACGACCGGCGGACAACCCCTTGCGCACCTTCTTCCACAGGAAGGGGCTGAGCTTATAGCCCACGATCCGATCCAGCACCCGGCGTGCCTGCTGGGCATTGACCAGATTCATGTCCAGTGCCCGGGGCTTGCCCATGCCGGCCTGCACGCCGGAGCGGGTGATCTCGTTGAATGTGACCCGGCTCTGCTCGTCCAGCGGCATTTTCAGCAGCTGTGCCAGATGCCAGGCAATGGCCTCGCCCTCCCGATCCGGGTCGGTGGCCAGATATACGCCGTCGCTCTCCGCCGCCGCCGTTTTCAGCTGGCGAATGAGCGCACTCTTGCCGGGGATGTCCACATAGCGAGGCTTAAAGCCATGCTCCACATCCACCCCCAGCAGCGTCTTGGGCAGATCCCGAATGTGTCCCGCCGAGGCGATCACATCGTAGCCGCTGCCCAGATATTTCTTCACCGTCTTGGCTTTCGCCGGTGACTCCATGATGACCAGTTTTGCCATAATCGGCTCCTTTCCTGCCGTCGCGAAATGCCGTTACTGTCTGCGGTATTGCTGTCCGGCCTGCTGCGCCGCTGCGCCCAGCATTTCCAGCTCGGTGAGCGCCGCCAGCAGCGCGGGCACGGTCAGACCGGACCGCTGTGCCAACTCGTCCACCGGGCAAGGGGAGTCCGTCAGCGATTCCCACACCCGTCGGGCTGTTTCCGATGCCGCCGGGCAAACCTTTGGAGCTGCGGTCGCATGCGCCGCGCCGGAAACAGTGTCCGCACTCTTGGGCTCGGAAGCAGCCGCTCCGGTTTTGGCGCGGCGCTTCTTTTCTTTCGCCCTGCGCTTCTCCTGCTGCTTCTGCTCGCGACGCACAGCGCGGTCGGTGGCGGGCACAGGGCGGCGCAGCTCCCGGCACTGCATCTCCTCTCCGGCTGACACATCCAGCATTCCGGGATACAGGGACGCATATTCCTCCAGAATATCGCCTGCGCCCCGGCAAATCATGGCGCCGCCCCGCAGCTCCGCATTGCCTCCCTCTCCCATGGGATCGGAGATGGCGGCAGGCAGTGCAAACAGATCGGCGCCCTCCTCCCGGGCGATCCGGGCGGTAATGCGGCCGCCGCTGCGCAGGGGCGTTTGCGCCACGAGGACCCCCTGGCTCAAGCCCACCATCAGGCGATTGCGCACCGGATAGAGGCAATTCGGCTTAAATCCGGGCGGAAACTCGGATACCAGCAGACCGCCGTGCTCCACCGTCATCCGCCGCACATCGGCTGTCTCCGCCGGATAATTGCCGTTCAGCTCACAGGCCATGACCACAATGGTGATACCGCCTGCCGCCAGCGCACCCCGATGCGCCGCCGCATCAATGCCGCGCGCACCGCCGCTGACCACGATCAAGCCGCCGGCGGCCAGTCCGGCCGCCACGGCAAAAGCCTCCCGTTCGCCCGCAGGCGTACATTTCCGCGTGCCCACCACCGCTATGGCGGGAGTAACATCCAGATCCGGCAGCGTTCCCCGACAGTACAGCACCGCCGGACAGCCGTTCGCCAGCTGGCGCAGACGGGAAGGATACAATGCGTCCTCCGGTGTCAGAATCCAGTCGCCGTCCTGCACGGTGCGCTCAAGGATCCCCCGCGACTCCTCCAACGAGCGCTCCGCCAGCCGCTCACACAGGGCCGCCGGCAGTCCCGTCTCCCGCAGAGCGGCCGGAGAAGCCTCATACACCGCCCGGGCGGTGCCGAAGGTGTCCAGCAGCTCGTTCATGTGCTTGTCTCCCAGCGGCAACGCCCGGGATAGCCAGATCCAGTATAAGCGGCTGTCCATCCTTCTCTCCCTCCCTGCGGCTGCTTTTGTTTTCCAAATGACGGGCGATTGGCTGTCCCGGTTGGCCGTTTTTCACCTCCGGCAACGTCCGCGCAGACCCGACCGCCCCATCGAATGCGCATTTTCTGACCAAAGGCATCCGGTCTCGGTGTCCGTCCTCTCCTAATCGTCCTCTCCTAATATCTGCTTCCTAACGGCTAACGTCTCATTTCCCACATCACGATTCCGGCCGCCAGCGACGCATTCAGCGATTCAGCCCGGCCGGTCATAGGGATGGTAATACGCCGGACGCAGGCCTCCACCGTTTCCGGACGCAGGCCGTTGCCCTCATTGCCGATGACGCACAGAGATCCCGGACCGAAAGCCGCCGTCTGCACCGGACAGGCATCCGCATCCACCACGCAGGCATAGGCCCGCATCCCCCGCACCTGTAAAGTGCGGATGGCTTCGGGCATGGATACGCCGGTCAGCAGGGGCAGCCGGAACACGCCTCCCATGCTGCTGCGCAGCACCTTGGGGTTATAGACATCGCAGCAGCCGGCGGACAGCACCAGTCCGTCCAGACCCAGCGCCTCCGCCGTGCGAATCATCGTCCCCAGATTGCCGGGATCCTGAATATCCTCCAGCAGCCCATACCGACCCATGGTATCTATTGTATCCAAACTGAGCGGATTGTCAAGAATTTTTGCGATGCAGAATACCCCCTGCGGGGTGGCGGTATCCGCCATATACTGCGCCAGCTCCGGCGTGATCTCCGCCGTCTGCTCCGCCGCCGCTGCCAGAGCCTCCACCGCGGCGCCGTAGGTTTCCCGCGCCGCCGGGGTATACAACACCGCCCGCACCGGCAGGCCGGAGCCGAGCGCATCACCGCACAGCCGCGCCCCCTCCAGCGCAAAGCAGCCGCTCTGCCGCCGTCGCTTCGTCTCCCGGCACAGCTGCCGCCATTCTTTCACCAGCGGATTGTCCTTACTGGTCACAACCATCCCGTTCACCTCGTTTCGGTTCATCGGCTCGCCGCCGCAGGCCGGGCAATCACCGCTCCGACCCAAAAACGATCCGTGCACGATCCCTTTGCGGCTCAACCGCACATCTGTCCGTTTTGCCGCCCCCCGCTCCGAGCGCGTTCGCCTTCTCCGCCGGGGGCACTGCGCCATCCTTGACACGCGGCTTGCCGAAAATCCCCGACCGGCTGCGGGAAGGCAGATCGTTTCAGGAACGGCTGCACCCGGATCGCTTTGCCTAAAGAAAATTGCGTCCGCCGGAATCGACGGGCGCAATTGCATCTTTTTTACAGAGCCGCCTTGGCCTTTTCCACCAGAGCGGTGAAAGCAGCCGCATCGGACACCGCCAGCTCAGCCAGCATCTTGCGGTTGAGGGTGACGTCGGCCTTCTTCAGACCGTTCATGAAGGTGGAGTAATTCATGCCGTTCAGCTTGGCCGCCGCATTGATGCGGGCGATCCACAGGCGACGGAAATCGCGCTTGCGCTGCTTACGGCCGATATAGGCATACTGGCCGGACTTCATCACGGCTTCTTTCGCGGTCTTGAACAGCTTGGACTTAGCGCCATAGTAGCCCTTCGCCAGCTTCAAAACTTTCTTTCTTCTCTTGCGCGTCATCATTGCGCCTTTAATACGAGCCATTTTTCTTTACCTCCGTCTCTCGTCCGTTTCGATTATTTGTAGGGGATCATACGCTTGATCGCCGACAGATTGGTCTTATCTGCCGCCACCGTCTTGCGCAGATTTCTCTTACGCTTGGTTGTTTTCTTGTTGAGGATGTGAGACTTGTAGGCATGGCCGCGAATCGCCTTGCCGGTCTTGCTCAGCTTGAAACGCTTCTTCGCACCGCTGTGCGTTTTGATCTTAGGCATATTGTATGTCCTCCTTAATAGCTTTTGTGTAAACAGGCAAGGCCTGTACGCAACAAATGAATAATTATTTCGCCGCTTTCGGGGTCAGGAACATCAGCATATTCCGTCCCTCCAGCTTGGCGGGCTTTTCGACGGAAGCAATCTCCGCCAGTGCCTCTGCAAACCGCCGCATGGGCTCCAGTCCCATCTCAGGGTGCGCCATTTCGCGCCCGCGGAACCGGATGTTGACCTTCACCTTATCGCCGTGCTGCAGGAACCGGGTCGCCTGCGCCACCTTGGTGTTGAAATCGCCTACATCGATATTCAGACCCAGACGCACCTCTTTGATCTCCACCACCCGCTGATTCTTACGGGCTTCCTTCTCTTTCTTGGCCTGTTCAAAGCGGTATTTACCGTAATCCATGATGCGGCATACCGGCGGCTGCGCCGTGGGGGCGATCTTCACCAGATCCAGCCCGGCCTCGTCGGCTAAATTCTGGGCATCCCGGGCGGACATCACGCCCAGCTGCGCCCCGTCAGCCCCGATGATGCGAAGCTGAGCATCCCGAATCTGTTCGTTGATCTGCAGTTCTTTCTTGGCTATGGGAAAGCACCTCCGTTCGGAATATACAAAAAAGCGGACAGCCACGCTGCCCGCACACCGAGACGCCGACACGACCCTGCGGCCGCCGGCAGAAATAACGGTTATCGACCCTTCGGAACGGAATCCTGAGGTGAGAGCGGGCAAACGCTCTGCTTGATTTGCTCTGCTATTATACCAGTCGTCCGGGGAATTGTCAATAGGTTTTTTCGGATTTTTTCGGTGTCACCGCAAAACGGCAACACACCCGGCGAAAGCGCTGCTTCCGCCGGGTGCTCTTTCGGTCAACCGCCGCTGACCGATACCACCAGATCCACGCCGTTCTTCGTACCCCCATAATAGGCCCACACGGTGTCCCGGCCGTTGACCGTGATCCGCGCCGTCACCGTCTGCTTGCCGGTGGCGGAGATGCCGGCGGCATCCACCGTTGCCAGTATATCGGACGCTTTGATCTGCGACAGCACCCGGGAGGGACCGCACAGAGTCACGCCGGTCAGCACCGATTGGCTGCCGGTGACGGTATAGCCGGAGGGCACATTGGTGAACCGCAAATTGGCATCGCCGATGGCCACATCCAGCTTACGGCTGGACACGCCGGACAGACGCACCTGCAACTTCACGGCGGTCACGCCGCCGTCCACCCGAATCCCCTCCGGTGCATCCAGCGCGACCTCCTGAGTCAATTGTCCCGGCTGCAGCCGGTCAAAATCCAGCTGCACCTTGCTTTGCAACACCTGCTCATACTCGTCCAGCTCGCTGGGCACTCCCCACATCTCCAGCATGGAGGGAGTGGCCGTGATGAGAGTATTCTGCCCCTGATAGCCGGCCGGCACGTGCAGCAGCGTCGGATTCAGTTTCACCTGCCGATAGCTCAGCACCGGTACCGTCACACCGATCTGCCCGTCCTCGGCATTCTTGAAGGACACGCCCTTCAGCACCTCGCCGGCCTCATTGCGTGCCTCCAGCCGCCCGGTGAAGGTCTGTGCCTCCCCGATCACAGCGGTGTCATCCACCACCGCCGCCACCGTGGCGATACGCCCCACCGTCCCACGGGGGCCGCTGACGGTGATCTTCCCATCGGTCATAGCGGCGCCGCTGCAGATCGGCGTGCCGAACTGCATGGTCTGCTCATCCACGACCGTCAGGTTGGGAGTCTCCACCGTCACCGGGAACGCCGACTCTCTCCAGGCGTCCACCGTCACCGTGACGGTGCTGTTGGTGCCGTCCGTTCCCACCACGCTCTGGATGGAATAATCCCCGGAGGAGGTGGCGCGCAGGGGCAGCGTATAGGTGCCCTCCCGAATGACGTTGCCGGTATCGGCGGTGACGGTGATATCCGCCGCCGTCAGCTTGCTGACCACCGAGCGCAGACCGTGCACCCGCACGGTGGCGGTGCTGTCCCCGCCCTCGGTGACTCGCAGATTCAGAGTCTGGGTGGCGTAATCGTTCAGCGTCACGGACACCGGCACACCGGTGATCACCTGATCCTCGGCGTTGCTGGGACCATACACCACCAGCGCCCACACGAGGATCGCCAGCACCAGCGACACCACCAGCATCAGCTTATCGTTGTGCATCAGTCGGCTCAAAGAGATCCGATGTTTCACGATCTCGCCCCCTTTCTGCGGCGACGGATGCGCGGTTTCGTTTCCTCCGCGTTCCACAGTATGCGATCCGCCAGCGCCTTTTTCAGGGTTTCTTTTGTATAGTTCCGGGTCAGCTCACCGGACTCCGCCAGAGAAATGGTGCCGGTCTCCTCCGACAGGATCACCACCACGCAGTCGGAGTTTTCGCTCATGCCCACGCCCGCCCGGTGACGGGTGCCCAGCTCCCGGCTGATCTGCAAATTATCGGTCAGCGGCAGGATGCAGCCCGCCGCATGGATCTTACCCTCCCGGATGATCATAGCTCCGTCATGGAGCGGCGCCTTATTGAAAAATATGTTGGAGATCAGCTCGCCGGACGGCTCTGCCTCGATCAGCGTCCCGGAGCGGGCGATCTCGCCCAGGCGGGTGGAACGCTCCAGCACGATGAGCGCGCCCATCTTCTGCCGCTGCAGAATCTCCACCGCATCGGCGGTGGCATCAATAGCCTTGTTCCACTGCTCCACCAGTACTGTGCTGTCCATGCTGTTCAGCCCGCCGAAAATGCGCAGCACCCCCAGCCGGGAATGTCCTGCCTGCTCCAGCGCTCGCCGAATCTCCGGCTGGAACACCACCACCAGCAGCAGCAGACCGTTATCGAAGATCGCCTTCAGCACATACTCCACCGTGGTCAGCCGCAGCAGGTATGCCAACAAATACATGAACGCCAGGATCAGGATCCCTTTGATCAGCTGCTCCGCCCGGGAATCCCGCACCAGTCGGATCAGAAAATAGATGATCAGAGCGACCACCAGAATATCCAGCGTATCCGTCACCCAGTGATACGACCCGAAAAACAGCTTGATCTGCTCCCAAATCATCTGAAAAAAAGCTGCCATGTTCTTTGCCCCCTGCGTCCGACAAGCCGCCTGCCGCGGCTCCATTTATCTGCATCCGGCGGGTTGCCGCCGTCCCATTTCCATACAGCATATAATTATAGCATATTTTTCGCAGGGTGCAATGTTTTTTGCGTAATTTGAATAAAAAATTTACAAATTTGTTCGACCTCTTTCGCGTTGGAAAAAGCCGACGGTGCCAGACGCACCGTTCCGTCGGGCAGAGTGCCGAACCGGGTGTGCGCCAGTGGGGCGCAGTGCAGCCCCGCCCGCACGGCGATATCCGCCGCCGCCAGCCGCTCCCCCACCTGCTCGCTGGGGATGCCTTCCACATTGAGGGACAATACCGGGGCGGATTTTCCCATCTCCGGCCGGGGGGTATACAGACGAATCCCGGAGCGCCCCTGCAGCCGGTCATATATCTGTTGCAGCAGCCCCAATTCATGGTGGTAGATGCGCTCCCGTCCCTGCCCCTGCACAAACGTCAGCCCTGCCAGCAGACCGCACAGTCCCGGTGTATTGGGGGTGCCGCTCTCCAGACGGTCGGGCAGCTCCTGCGGCTGCTCCGGTCGACGGGAATAGCTGCCGGTGCCGCCCCGCAGCAAAGGTGTGACCTGCTCCCGCTCCCGACACAGCAGCAGGCCCGTGCCCATGGGCGCATACAGTCCCTTATGCGCCGCCACGCACAGATAGTCGATGCCATCCTGTTCCATATGGAGCGGCAGCACTCCCGCCGACTGCGCCGCATCCACACACAAGGGCAGTCCGTATGTGTGCGCCAGCTCCGCCAGCCGTTTGACCGGGAAGGTCACACCGAATACGTTGGAGGCGTGGGTGCAGACGATCAGCCGGGTATCCCGGCGGATCGCCCGGCGAAAATTCTCCACCAGCGTATCCTCATCCGCATCCCACGCCGCCACATCGTAGCGGGGGAATCGGGGCGACAGCGCATACACCGGCCGCCACACGGCGTTGTGCTCCAGATCGGAAATGACGACCCGTCCGCCGTCCGCCAGCAACGCCCGGATCACATAATTCAGCGACGCGGTGCAATTCGGGGTAAAGATCACCCCGGTCGGATCGGACAGGCCGAAAAACGACGCCGCCGCTTCCCGACAGCGATACAGCTGCTCCGAGGTGGCCAGACTCATGGCATGGCCGCCCCGACCGGGGTTCGCACCGTATTGCCGCAGCGCCGCCGCCACCGCCTGCTGCACCACCGGTGGCTTCGGGTAGGTGGTGGCGGCATTATCCCAATAGATCACGATGCATCCTCCTCACAGCGCTTCACTGACACGTACCACCCGCACACCGCTGCCCCGCAAGATGCGTTCGGCCTGTCCTACCCGTTCCGTCACCAGCAGACTGTACCCGCAGCCGTCTCCGGCAACCGGGCCGGAGGAGCGATGCACATAGGCGCGGATGCCCTGCTGCTCTAGCAGGCGCTTGCCCCGCATGGCATTGGTAATGGAGCCTACGTGAATATGATAGTTCGCCATCGGATCCCCTCCCCTCAACCCTCAGTGTATGCCAAAATCCGTCGATCCGACACAGAAACTCCCGGCAAAGGAAAGAATTTCTGCGAAAACACCCTTGACGGAGGCGGGAATATGGGGTATCATAGTGACAGAGAAACTCAAACGCAAAGGAGCGGTAAGAGCTATGAGCGAAGAATACGGGAACGATCTGGTAAGCGTGCTGGACGACGAGGGCAACGAGCACCAGTTTGAGATTCTGGATGCCATCGAGACCGACGACGGACGGTATGTGGCGCTGCTGCCTGTGTATTCCCATGCCGAGGAGGCCATCGAGGACGACGGCGAGCTGGTCATCTTACAGGTTGTGGAGGAGAACGGCGAGGATCTGCTGACCCCCATTGAGGACGACGAAACCTTTGATGAGATCGCCGGCATTTTCGAGGAGCGGCTGGCGGACTATTACGAAATTCAGTCCGACGACGGTGCCGACCCCTCTTTGAGTTGATCCGCCTCCTGCTGTGCACGTGGACTGCTGTCTTTTAACCCTACTACATTTGTAATTCGGGAATCCTGCTCCGTCTCCGGAGTGCAGACCTCCCCGCCCCGGGCGGGAAGAAGGGAGCCGGAAAGAGACGGGCGTTACCCACCTGCTGTATTTAGTAGCAGGTTATACCGACGGCATTACGACATGGCGGGACCACGGTAACGGATTAAGCCGCAGGCGATATCGCCTGCGGCTTTTGCCTTACCCGCCGAGTGACGGCAGTGCACCGGCTTTACATCGCAATAGCAGTAACGCTGCGACATCGTTGTGGCATTGCCGCGATATTGCCGCAGCATGACTTCCAGGGCGCCGGGCAGAAGTTTCTGCCTGCCGCTCCAGCCTGTCAAAGACCCCCGCTTTCAAGCAACGAAAGCCGGGGGTCTCTTGCAACTTGGGGAATCATCAACGAATATAAACCGGGAAACGGAGTTTTTTCAGCTCCGAATTTTTTGCTTTTTCAGGCTCATGGCCGCAAATTTAAGCCTGCCCCATCGCGTGACGGCGGCCAAGCCCCCCATGGTGTGTATAACGCGCATGGCGGGTTTCTCCGCATCTACAAGGATCGGCTCTCGCCGTGCGTCTTTTCTCCAGTCTTCCATGAAAACGCCCCCGTTTCCTTTATTATACCGGAAACGAGGGCGTTTGGGTAGTTATTTGACAGGCTGAGAGCCATCGGCAGATACTGCCGATGGCTCTGTCTTTATCCTATGGCTCTATCTTTATACCAACGAATGACCGAACGATGCGCGACACCTCCGCCGATCAGGCTTTTTCTTCGGGTGTGCCCTCCGATGCGGACGGCGCCGCCGAATTCTTCGCGGGACGGCGCACCCGAGACCACATCAAAATGATAAATTGTCCCGGGATCCCCAAGAAAAACAGCTGCCACGGGTTCATGGAGCACAACAGAAACGTCAAATACAGCGCGATCAGGATCGACCACACCAAGAAGGAGACGATCAGAAAATTCCGATGGGGCTTAAACCAGATGGAATTAAACACCAGCCAGACGATCATCGACACCGGCACCGCATAAACAAAGCACAGCCAATGAGCGGTAATATTCTTAATCGAAATATCCAGCACCACAAACACCAGCGTGGCGATCAGCCACACCAGCAACACACAGATGCCGGTGATAAATCCATGGTTGCGGATACGCTGGCGCAGGGTCTGCTTTGCCTCATGCTTGACCGGATGCTCCGCCTGCACCAGAAAATCCAACGATACCTGAAACAGGTCGGCGATCTGTTTGAGCACCGTGATATCCGGGATGGACTCGCCCCGCTCCCACTTGGACACGGCCTTGTCCGAATAATTCAGTTTTTCCGCCAGCTCCAGCTGGGTCATATTCGCTTCCCGCCGCAGCAATACGATATTGGCGGCGATGATATCCTTCAATGCCTGCATAGGGTCAGCTCCTTGTTACCGAGTATCCGTATAATCCTGCCATCAGTATACCACAGTCTCCGCAAAAATGCAAGTGCACACTCTCGCACCGGTAGAGCGGTTTTTTTAGGTCCGTGCAATCCTTCCGCTTTTCTCCGCTATTTCCACACATCGGCCAACTCCACCGCCGGTAGAGTCGATTTTTGCGGCTCTACCGGCTTATTTTTCAGCGGAGAGGTCTCCCGAACAGAGGTAGGGTGACAATTCCCGCCGATCCGGCGTATACTAAACCTATCAGCGACGGCGCAATGAAACGGTGGGAGTTTCTTCGGAAAAGAACCGGTGTATGCACCGCTGGTCCGCAACGCATAGGAAAGGGTGAAACAGCATGAAACGGTTGGAGCTGTACGGGGATTCCATCCTCAAAGGGGTCGTGTACCAGAGCGACGTGGGACGCTACCGTCTGTGCCACAGCCCCCGTCTGGACACACTGAACGAACAGGGCATCACCGTATGCAACCACTCCCGCATGGGCGCTACCATCCGAAAAGGCATCCGCACACTGGAGCGGCGGGAAGCCTGCCCGGAGGATACGCTGGTCATCCTGGAATACGGCGGCAACGACTGTGACTTCGACTGGTCGGCCATCGCCGCCGATCCGGCCGGCTCCTTCCTCCCCCATACCCCGGAGGAGGAATTTCTGGACAGCTATCGCAATGCCGTGGAGTTGGCGCGCCGACAGGGCGCCAAGGTGGCGATGCTGTCCCTCATCCCCATCGACGCGCAGAAATACTTCGCTTGGATCAGCCGCAATCTGAACAGGGACAATATTTTGCGCTGGCTGGGGGACATCAGTATGCTGTCCCGCTGGCAGGAGCATTATAATCGGCTGGTGGAAGGGCTGGCGAAATCCCTGTCCTGCCCGCTCATTGACGTGCGCCGGGATTTTCTGCTCAGCCACCAGTTCGGCTCGCTACTATGCGATGATGGCATCCACCCCACCCCCGCCGGACACGATCTGATCGCCGGGCACATCACCAGCTATATGCAGTCCGCCTGAAGCGATGCCCGGAGAAAAACCGCAAAATACGCATATCCGCCGAGAGCCGTTTCCGCATTCGGTACGGTGATCGGCCTATGACCCTATATCCTCACCCTATATTCTCTTAAGAAAGGCTGGAAGAATACGATGAACGAGAATTTTATCCTGAGCTGCTGCTCCACGGTGGATCTGACCCCGGAGCTGATGGAGAAACGGCAGGTCCGCTACGCCCACTTCCATTATTCCCTGGACCACCGGGAATACGAGGACGATATGGGA
Source organism: uncultured Eubacteriales bacterium (assembly GCA_934636435.1). Classification (GTDB taxonomy): domain Bacteria; phylum Bacillota; class Clostridia; order Oscillospirales; family Acutalibacteraceae; genus UBA5905. The sequence goes on along the minus strand of CAKUAQ010000020.1, from coordinate 20,082 downwards.
CAAACCGTGTCGATGGATGCATTTTACAAGGCCATGGTGGACGGCGCCGAGGCACGCACCGCGCAGATCAACGTAGAGGATTATTGCCGCCACTTTACGCCGTTTTTGCAGGAGGGGAAGGATGTGCTGCATCTAACCCTGTCCAGCGGCATTTCCGGCTCCTATAATTCTGCCCGCATCGCCGCCGGCATCCTCAAGGAGCAGTACCCCGACCGGCGGGTGCTTGTGGTGGATTCCCTGGGCGCATCCTCCGGTTCCGGACTTCTGGTCATGACGCTGGCGGATATGCGGGATGCCGGCCAATCCCTGGACGAGCTGTGCGCATGGGCCGAGACCCATCGGCGCGAGATGCACCACTGGTTCTATTCCTCCGATCTGACCTTCTATGTGAAGGGCGGCCGGGTCACAAAGGCTGCCGGATGGTTCGGCACAGTGCTGAAGATCTGTCCGGTGCTGAACATGGACGTGGAGGGACGGCTGATCCCCCGATTCAAGGTGCGGGGCAAACAGAACGCCATGCGGGAGATCGTCAAGCAGATGGAGCTGCACGCCCAGGGCGGGACAAACTACGATCAGTCGGTCTATATCAGCCATTCCGACTGTCTGGCCGACGCCGAGAAGGTGGCCGCCATGGTACGGGAGCGGTTCCCCCGTGTGACAACCGTGCCGATCTTCAATATCGGCCCCACCATCGGCTGCCACAGCGGCCCCGGCACAGTGGCGCTCTATTTCTGGGGGGACGAGCGCAAAGATTAAGCGACAACGCATGAAATACACCCCACGGTCGCACCGGCCGGCATTTTGCCACGGTTTCGCGGCTCCGGCGACGGATTTTCCCGTGCCGGCGAGGAGATTCGCGCAATTGGCCGGGTAATCGGCCGAAGCGTTCCGGCATTATCCCAAGCGTGCGCAAAAATCAGTCGATATGACGACCCCTCAGGCGCTCATATGAAAGAAATCCGAACCGCTGACAAACAACCGCCCGCCCCGGCAAAAGCCGGGACGGGCGGTTGTTTGTTCTCCGGTTTTAATGGGTGCACATCGAATAGCTGAGCTGCACACGGCCGTCCGCGGCATCCACCGTCACCGCCGTGAACGGGTTGCCGCAATGAGCAACGATCTCCTCCGCCAGTTGATTTTCCACCTGACGGCGAATGGCGTTGCGCAGCTCCCGGGCGCCCCGTTTGCCGCCCACTGCCTGATCGGCCAGCGCCTGACAGGCGGCGTCCGTATAAGTGAGGGCGATGCCCCGCTCCCGCAGCGGCTCCACCAGCTCATCCAGCATCAGCGCAGCGATCTGCGCATAGCTCTCCCGGCTCAGGGGCTGGAAGAACACCACCTCATCCACTCGGCCGATAAACTCCGGCCGCAGGAACTCATTCAGTGCCTTTATCGCCCGATCCTTCTGCGCCTGCCCTTCGGTCTTACCGAAGCCCATGAGGTTCTCCCGCAGATTGCTGCCGGCGTTGGAGGTCATCACAATGACCGTATTCTCGAAATTCACCGTCCGGCCGTGGGCGTCGGTGACCCGCCCCTCATCCAGAATTTGCAGCAGGATATTCAGCACATCCGGGTGTGCCTTTTCGATCTCGTCAAAGAGGATCACCGAATAGGGCTTGCGGCGCACCTTTTCGGTGAGCTGCCCCGCCTCGTCATAGCCCACATAGCCGGGGGGCGAACCGATGAGCCGGGATACGGCGTGTTTCTCCATGAATTCCGACATATCCAGCCGAATGAGGGTCTCCGGCGTGTCAAACAGCTCCGCTGCCAGCACCTTCACCAGCTCGGTCTTCCCCACGCCGGTGGAACCGACAAAGATAAACGACGCCGGACGGCGGCGGGGGCTGAGCTGCACACGGCTGCGGCGGATGGCCGCCGCCACCGCCTGCACCGCTTCCTCCTGGCCGATCACCTTCGCCCGCAGATGCTCCTCCAGCTGCGCCAGCCGGGACAGCTCGCTCTCCTGCACCTTGGAGGCGGGGATGCCCGTCCACAGCTCGATGACCCTTGCCAGCGCCGCCTCGGTCACAGGTGCCCGGGTGGCAGCCGGACGAATCGCCTCGGCCTGCTGCTGCACCTGCAGCAGCTCCGCCCGCAGATTTGCCAGTGCCTCATAGTCTACCTCGTCCGCACCCATAGCGGCCTCTTCTTCGTCCGTCAGCCGCTGCTCCCGTGCGGTGAGATCGGCGTAATCGGCGGCGCTCTTATTCGCCAGCGCCGTGGCGGCGCAGGCTTCATCCAGCAGGTCAATGGCCTTGTCCGGCAAATAGCGGTCAGTGATATACCGCTCTGCCAGCGATACCGCCCGGCGCAGCAACCCGTCGCTGACGGTCACGCCGTGATACTGCTCATAGTAGCCCCGCACTCCTTGCAGAATTTCAAACGCCGCCTGCTGGGACGGCTCCTCCACCGTCACCGGCTGAAACCGGCGCTCCAGCGCTGCATCCTTTTCGATATATTTCCGATATTCCTCAAAGGTGGTCGCGCCGATCACCTGAATCTCGCCACGGGACAAGGCGGGCTTCAGAATATTGGCCGCAGACAGACTGCCTCCCTCAGCATCGCCGGTGCCCACCAGCGTATGCACCTCGTCGATGAACAGGATGATGTGGCCGTCCGCTTTCACTTCCTCGATCAGCCCTCGGATGCGGCTCTCAAATTGTCCGCGGAACTGGGTGCCCGCCACCAGCGCGGTCATATCCAGCAGATGCAGCTCCTTGTCCCGCAGCCGGGGCGGCACCCGCCCCTCGGCAATGCGCATCGCCAGCCCCTCGGCGATCGCCGTTTTACCTACGCCCGGCTCGCCGATCAGACAGGGATTATTCTTGGTGCGGCGGGAGAGAATCTGCACCACCCGCTCCGTCTCCCGTTCCCGGCCGATGGTGCGGTCCAGCGCCCCTTCCCGGGCGCGGGCGGTCAGATCGCTCGCATACTGAGACAGGAATTTCCGCTTGCCCCGCTTCGTTTTGTCCGGCTTGCCGTCGCTTTTTGCAGCACCGTTCTCCGGCTGCTCCGCCGCAGGACGGTCGGACGGCTTGCCGCCAAACAGGTTTTGCAGAAACGGAAACGACGGAGCGCCGCCCGGAGAGAAGTCCTCGCCGTTCTCCTCCTCGTCGGTGCTTTCCTCCCCGCCGTCGGTATCCTCCATCTCCTGCATCAGCTCCTTGACCTGCTGATTCATCTGCTCCACGTCCTCGTCGGAGATGCCGAATTTCTGCATCATCTCGCCTACCTGGGGCACCCCCAGCTCCTTGGCGCAGATCAGGCACAACCCCTCATTGTGCGGTTCACCGTTGTCCAGACGGGTGATGAACACCATAGCCGGACGTTTCTTGCATCGGGTACACATCATCATAGGTCGATTATCCTCAATCTTTCTCTGTATCAATATGCGGGGCGGCGGCCATCGACGATCCGCCCTGCGCCGTCTCCCGGTGGATCTGAATAAACAGACGGAGATAGCCGATAAACGCCACCAGCATCGTCAATGCTGCCACGCCGATCAGCGCGGCAACCATCCAGAAATTCAGCCGGTCATGCCACAGCACCAGCGCCAGCATGCACAGATAGAATACCACCGTGGCCACCTTACCGAACCATTTGGAGCCACGCACCGCGCACCCGCCATGCAGCAGAATCACACCGCCCACCGCCTGGCTCAACTCCTTGGCAAAGCAGATGACGGTCAGGGGCAGCAGCTCCGGATAGCGGGTGGTGAGACAGATCACCACCATCACCTGCGTCAGCTTATCCGCCAGCGGATCCAGTAGCTTGCCGCAATCGGTGATCTGATTGAACCGACGGGCGATGAACCCGTCCAGAAAATCCGTCACCCCGGACAATGCCAACGCGCCGAACGCCCAATGATCCAGCCCCAGCAGATACAGCGCCGAAAAGGTCGGCACCAGCGCCAGGCGCAGCAGGGACAGGGCGTTGGGTACATTCCACTTCCATTGTACATTGAAGATCTGCATACGACACCTCGCATACGAAAATTTCCCGCTCCGCCGCCTTTAGTACAGACCGTTGCTGAACGGATTATACTGCGCCAGCCACCGCACCACACGGGTCTCGGACATCACCGTGGGATTGATGGCGGAATCGGCGCTGCCGGCAGCAGCCACGATTTGCAGCACCGCCACCGCAATGATCACCAGAATCAACCCGTTCACAACGCCTGCCACCAGGCCGAGCGTTCCGTTTAGTGTGTGCAGAACCGGCAGCTGAAATACCTTGTTGACAGCGCGCATGGCGATCAGCGCCAAAATCAGCGCCACCAGAAACAGCACAATGGCGCACAGCATCTTCAGTCCAGGCATCGCCGCCGAACGCACCGGACCGCGGGTGAACTCCTCCGCCATCTGTGCGGGCGTTTTGGACTCGCCCTTCAGCACCGACAGGCTTGAGCCGGCACCGCTCTTATCCTCCAGCCGCTCCCGGGCAAAGGCGGGCAGCTTCGCTTTCACCGCTTCGATTGCCGCCGTCACATCCGTGTCGGCGCTCTCCAGATACGGGGTGAGACTCTTTTCCACCGCCGGAGCAATCGCCCGCTCAAACACGGTGCCCGCCAGCGACCCGCAGAAGAGGTACGCCACCACGGCGGCGATCACAAATGCCGCCAGCTTGGAGATCGCTTTAATAAATCCCCGCTTATAGCCCAGATAGACCGCCAGAGCAAAAATGCCCACCACAGCTACATCCAGAATAATTGCCATCGTCCATTCCTCCGTTTATGTATTTAATCCAAAGCATAGGTCTGCAACGCACTAAGTCCCAGCACCACGGCGCCGTCGCCGCCCCGTACCGCATGCTGTCCGTCGGCCGCCACCGGCACCGGCTGCCCGACCGTCGTATAGGAGATACTCTGCACATAGCCGTCGGTCAGCAACACAAAGCCTCGGCTGTCACCGGTCAAGCTACGCAGATCCCCCGAGAAATCGCTGCGCACACATTCCTCTCCCCGGCTGTTCCATACGATCACCGTGCCGCCGCCGGTATCGCCGTAGCTGCGCACCGCCGCCGCCAATCCGTGCTCTGCGGGGGCGAAGCTGAGCAGACGCTGCCCGGTCAGAGCGAACACCGTAGGGTTCGCTGCCGTGGCTTCGTCCAGGAGATACACGCCGGATTCCCCCGCCGCCGCCAGCCGATCGTTTTCCAGGTAGCTGAGCCGATACAGCAGCGTATCCGCCGCCGTATAGGAATACAGTGCCTCGGCCGCCTCTGTTTTCAGGGAGAACGCCTCCACCACGGTATTCAGCACGCCATTGACTGCCTCCACGCTCAAAAGGGCCGCCTGTCCGCCGGAGGGAGAGAGCGCCACCGCCACCGCCTGTCGGCTGCGGCTGCGGGTATACAGCACCGTGCCGTGCCGATCATACACCACCAGATCCACCGCATACCCGTCGGCTCCCTGAGTCAGCAGTGCCACCTGTCCCTGCTCGTTGACCGCCGCCGCATAAATGCTGCGGGCGGACGTCACCTCCGCCACCGTCATGGAGCGGGTATGCAGCTGGAACCGCTTGCCCCCCTGCTCCGCCACCAGCGTATATTTGCCCGCCAGCGCCAGCAAGCCGTTGGAATAGGTGCAGCTATACCGAGTCAGCTCGCTGCCGGCGCTGTTATAATAGGTCAGGTAGCTGTCGCTGAGGGTCACGGTATAGCTCTGGCTCTGCGCCAGCATTTTCACATTGGAGCCGGATACATCCACCGGATAGCGGCCGCCGCTGTCGTTGAGGGAATCCTGCAGGCGGGGAATCAGCTTATCCGGCGCCAGCGTGTCCCAGTGATTCCACAGCACCGCCACCAGCGCCACCAGCAGGGTCAGCACCAACAGCCGCCGCAGCAGCCGCCGACGGGCGCTCTTTTTCCGCCGCCACCGCACAACCTCGCGGGAGTGTTCCTCCTGCAGCTCCGCCGTGTCCGGCTCCCGTCCGCGGGCCATAGGCTGTCCCCCCTTCCATTCAATCGTAAAAGACCTCTTGCAAACACAGGCCCTTCGCCGGGGCGGTCGCCCCCGCCCGAGCGCGGTCACCGCCGGCAAGAATCGCCGGAATGCCGTCAGCCGGGATCCGTCCGTCGGCGATGTCCAGCAGCGTCCCCACCATGATCCGCACCATATTATAGAGAAATCCATCCGCCTCTACGGAAAACACCACCATCTCGCCCCGGCGTTCCACCCCGCAGCGGCGGACGGTACGCACCGTCGAGCCCTGCACATCGCTGTCCGCCGCGCAAAACGCCCCAAAATCGTGGCTGCCCACATAGTCCGCCGCCGCCCGGTTCAGCTCTGTTTCGTCCAGAGGGCGGTTGCGGTGGATGGCATAGCGGTCATAGAACGGGTGGCGCTGCGCCCCGTTCCAGATGCGGTAGCAATACCGTTTCCCCTTGGCCTGATAGCGGGGGTGAAAATCCGCCGCCACCGCCGCCGCCCGATAGACGGCAATATCCGAGGGTAAATAAAAATTCAGCGCGCTGCACAGCTTATTATCCCGCAAGGGACTGTCGGTGTCAAGGGTGCAGCAGAACATATCCGCGTGCACCCCCGCATCGGTGCGGCTGCAGCCGATCAAGCCGGAACGCGCCCCGGTGACCCGCTCCACCGCATCCTGCAGGGTCTGCTGCACGGTGGGGGCGTTGGGCTGCACCTGCCAGCCGTGATAGGCGGTACCGTCATACCGCAAGGTAAGCATCAGCCGCTGCACCGCTCTGTCCCCTTTCCTGTCATGTCAATACCGCCGGGAAATACCGGTTCAGGCAGAGAATACCGCCCGCCACCATCACATACACCGCCAGCGCCACCCAATCCCCGGGGGCGGTGCGCAGCTGCTTCATCCGGGTGCGCCCCTCGCCCCCCTGATAGCAGCGGCATTCCATCGCCATCGCCAGCTCATAGGCCCGCCGAAAGGAGGACACAAACAGCGGAATCAGCACCGGCACCAACGCCCGCACCCGCTGCACCAGATTGCCGCTGTCCATATCGGCACCCCGCGCCTTTTGGGCGGACATGATCTTATCCGTCTCCTCCATCAGCGTAGGGATAAACCGCAGGGCAATGGTCATCATCATGGCGATGTCGTGAGCATTTACGTGGATTACCCGCAGCGGCCGCAGCAGATACTCGATGGCGTCCGTCAGCGCCGTGGGGGTGGTGGTATAGGTCAGCAGCGAGCTGCCCAGAATGAGACACAAAATCCGGACGGCGATAAACACCGCCGAATACACCCCATGGCTGGTGATGTGGATAAAGCCCACATCCAGCAGCGGTGTGCCACCGGTCACATAGAACATGTTGAGCACGGAGGTGAACAGCACCAGCAGCAGGATCGGCTTGATGCTGCGCCACATCAATCGCAGCGGCAGCCGGGACAGCCCGATCACCACCGCCAGAAACACCGCCGCCGCCCCCAGCCCCACCCAGTTGCGGGGCAGAAACACCACCACGATGAACAGGAGAGTCAGCACCAGCTTCATCCGGGGGTCCATCCGGTGCAGCAGCGATTTACCGGGATAATACTGCCCGATGGTCATATCCGTCATCATCCGGCAGCACCCCCTTTCAGGAGCGGCAGCAGCCGGGCATACGCCTGCTCCACCGTATACACATCCGATGCCACCGGCACGCCCGCCCGCTGCAGGAGCAGCATGATCCGGGTCACCGCCGGCACCGTCAGCCCCATCGCCTCCAGCTCCGCTGCCCGGGAAAACACCGCCGGAGCGGTATCCAGCATAGCGATCGCTCCATGTTCCATCACCAGCACCCGATCCGCCAGCCGCGCCACATCCTCCATGCTGTGGGACACCAGCAGCACGGTGGTATCCCGCTGCCGCCGGTATTCCCGGATCATGGCAAACACCCGTTCCCGTCCCCGGGGATCCAATCCGGCGGTAGGCTCATCCAAAATGAGTATCTCCGGCTCCATGGCCATCACACCGGCGATGGCTGCCCGGCGCTTTTCGCCGCCGGACAGGTCAAAGGGGGATTTCTCCAGCAGCTCCGGCGCCAGCCCCACCAGCGCAGCGGCATCCCGCACCCGCCGGTCGATCTCCTCCTCCGGCAGCCCCATATTCCGGGGGCCGAAGGCAATATCCTTCTGCACCGTTTCCTCAAACAGCTGATATTCCGGGTATTGAAACACCATCCCCACCCGGAACCGGATGGAGCGGATCTCCTTGGGGCGCTCCCAGATATCCTGTCCGTCCAGGCGGATCTGTCCCGCCGAGGGGCGCAGCAGTCCGTTCAGATGCCGGATAAGGGTGGATTTCCCCGAGCCGGTATGCCCGATGATGCCCAGCAGCTCCCCCGGCACCGTCTGAAAGCTCACATTCCGCAGCGCCTGCTGCTCAAAGGGCGACCCGGCACCATAGGTATAGGACACCTGCTCCATTTCCAGTATCGCCATGATCGCCCTCCTTTCTGTTTCTATCCATTGACTGCTCGCTCGATCCTTACTCTTTCTGCAATAACGGCAGCAGCGCCGCCGCACATTCCTCCGGGGTCAGCACATCGGCGGGCACATCCACCCCCGCCGCCCGCAGCGCCCCGCACAGCGCCGTCGGCTGGGGCACATCCAGCCCCACCGCCCGCAGAGTTTCTCCGCGGGAGAACACCTGCCGGGGGGTGCCGTCGGTCAGCACCCGCCCGTCGTCCATCACCACCACCCGGTCTGCCCGGGCGGCCTCCTCCATATAATGGGTGATCAGCACCACCGTCATCCCCCGCTCCCGGTTGAGCCGACAGACGGTGTCCAGCACCTCCTGCCGACCCTGTGGGTCCAGCATGGCGGTGGGTTCGTCCAGCACGATACAGTCCGGGTGCATCGCCAGCACCCCGGCGATCGCCACCCGCTGCTTCTGCCCGCCGGACAGCTTATGGGGGGAATGCTCCCGGTATTCCCACATACCGACGGCCTTCAGTGACTCCTCCACCCGCCGGCGGATCTCCTCCGGGGGAACGCCCAGATTCTCCGGGCCGAACGCCACATCCTCCTCCACAATCGTGGATACCAGCTGGTTATCGGGGTTTTGCAGCACCATCCCCACCCGCCGCCGCACGGCATAGGTGTTCTGCTCGTCGGCGGTGTCCAGCTCCTCCACCAGCATCCGCCCGCCGGTGGGCAGCAGGATGGCGTTGAATTGCTTGGCGAGGGTGGATTTGCCGCAGCCGTTATGCCCCAGCAGCGCCACAAACTCCCCCGGCTCCACCGCCAGATCGACCCCCCGCAGCACCGCCGGCGCCGTCGGGGCGGTCTCCCCATCGGTCTCATATTGAAAATACAGTTGTTCTGCCCTGAGCATCGACATACCGTTTCTTCTCCCGCTTAATTCTGCTGCCACAGCGCCGTCGCCCCGCAGGGCAGCACCAATCCGCTGTCGGTCACCGGCAGCCCGATCTCATCCGCCTCCAGCCGTCCGCCGATGCCCCGGGGCAGCAGCGAGCCCAGCACATATTGCATCACCGAGGGGGACAGCCCCGTGGTATAGGAATTGATGAGGAAAAACAGCGGCCGATCGCTGAGCAGCCGGACACATTCCGCCACCAGCGGATAAATCTGCTCCTCCAGCTTCCACACCTCGCCGCCGGGACCGCGCCCGTAGGAGGGCGGATCCATCAGAATCCCGTCGTAGGTGTTGCCCCGCCGCAGCTCCCGCTGCACAAACTTGCCGCAATCGTCCACCAGCCAGCGCATGGGGCGCTCCGCCAGCCCGCTGAGGGCGGCGTTTTCTTTGCCCCACGCCACCATGCCCTTGGAGGCGTCCACATGGGTCACGTGCGCCCCCGCCGCCACACACGCCAGCGTCGCCGCGCCGGTATAGCCGAACAGGTTCAGCACCCGGATGGGGCGGTTCGCCTGCCGGATAAGACTGCGCATTAAATCCCAGTTCACCGCCTGCTCCGGAAACAGACCGGTGTGCTTAAAGCCCATGGGCTTCAGCGCAAAGGTCAGTCCGTCGTAGTGGATCTGCCAGCTATCCGGCAGCGGCCGCAGCCGCTCCCACTGACCGCCCCCGGTATTGGAGCGATGGTAGCGGGCGTGCGCCTGCTGCCAGCGGTCGTCCCGCCGGGGCGTATCCCACAGCACCTGGGGGTCGGGGCGGATGAGGAGAATGTCTCCCCACCGCTCCAGTCGCTCCCCCCGGGACGCGTCCAGCAATTCATAGTCTTTCCACCGTTCGGCTGCTCTCATACCTGTCTGTCCTATCCGCTTTCCGTTTTATTCGGCGGGAACGTTCAGCTCCGCCTTGATCTGTCCCGCCAGCTCCAGCGCCAGCGCATTGATCTGGTCGAAGTCCTTGCCCTCCACCATGACCCGCACCAGCGGCTCCGTGCCGGAAACCCGCACCAGCACCCGGCCGTCCCGGCCGAGCCCCGCGTCGGCATCTTTCACCGCTTTTTGCAAAGTCCTGCTGGCGTTAAATTTCTGCTTTTGGGCGGCGTCCGCCCGCACATTCACCATCACCTGGGGATAGCGCTCCATGAGACTGCCCACCCGGGACAGCTTCCAGCCATGCTGCCGCGCCATGCTCAGCAGCTGAATGGCGCTGAGCTGTCCGTCGCCGGTGGTGGCATACTGGGACAGGATGATATGCCCGGACTGCTCGCCGCCCAGCACATACCCCTCCCGGCGCATCTCCTCCAGCACATACCGGTCGCCCACCTTCGTGGATACGGTATGGATATTCTTCTCCTCGCAGAACCGGAAAAAGCCCAGATTGGACATCACCGTCACCACGGCGGTATCGCCGGGCAGCCGCCCCTGCTGCTTATAGTGATAAGCCAGCGCCGCGATGATCTTGTCGCCGTCCAGCAGATTACCCTTTTCGTCCACCGCCAGGCACCGATCTGCGTCGCCGTCGAACGCCACCCCGGCGGTAAACCGCAGCTTTTTCACCAGCTCGGTCAGCCCCTCCATATGGGTGGAGCCGCAATTGTCGTTGATATTGGTGCCGTCGGGCTGGTCGTTGATATACACGCAGTCCGCTCCCAGCGTCGAAAACAGCTTACGGGCGGTGGTGCTGGCGGAGCCGTTGGCGCAATCCACGGCAATCCGCATCCCCCGCAGCTCCACCGGCGCCGCCTGCAGCAGATGATGCACATAATCGTCCACCGCCGGGCGGGGCGGCAAGATCCGCCCCACCTCGCCGCCGAGAGGCGCAGGCGGGGTCTTTTTACCGTCCAGCACAATCGCCTCGATCTCCGCCTCCAGGGTATCCGGCAGCTTATAGCCGTTGCCGTCAAAGAGCTTAATGCCGTTGTATTCGCAGGGGTTATGGGAGGCGGAGATCATAATGCCCGCCGCCGCCTGATACTTTCCTACCAGATACGCCACCGCAGGGGTAGGAATGACCCCCAGCAGCAGCACATCCGCCCCCACCGAGCAGAGACCGGCGCACAATGCCGCCTCCAGCATATCCGAGGATGCCCGGGTATCCTTACCGATCACCACCGTGGGGCGCTTCCCCGCCGTTTCAATCAGCACCATCGCCGCCGCCCGTCCGATGGACATAGCCAGCTCACAGGTTAACTCCGTATTGGCAACGCCCCGGGCGCCGTCGGTTCCAAACAATCGACCCATTTCGCCATCTCCTTCTCAAAACATCAGTTGTCCGTGAGGCTCCAGCCCCAGATGGGCATATGCCGCCGGCAGCACCACCCGCCCCCGGGGGGTGCGCCCAATAAAGCCGATCTGCATAAGATACGGCTCATACACATCCTCGATGGTGACCGCCTCCTCGCCGATCATCGCCGCCAGCGTCTCCAGCCCCACCGGACCGCCCTGATAATGCCGAATCATCGCCGTGAGCATCCGGCGGTCGCCGGAATCCAGCCCCAGCTCATCCACTTCCATCCGCTCCAGCGCCTGTCGCGCCACCGACCGGTTGATGACGCCGTCGTTGAGCAGCTGGGCAAAATCCCGCACCCGCTTGAGCATCCGGTTGGCGATCCGGGGCGTGCCCCGGGAGCGGGTGGCAATCTCCAGCGCCCCCGCCTCGTCGCAGGGCACCTCCAATATTTTGGCGCTGCGGCGCACAATACGCGCCAGCTCCTCCGGCGTATACAGCTCCAGCCGCATCACCACGCCGAACCGATCCCGCAGGGGCGCCGACAGCTGCCCCGCCCGGGTGGTGGCGCCCACCAGCGTGAAATGCTGGAGGGGCAGATGGATGGAGGAAGCCCCCTGCCCCTTGCCGTTCATAATATCAATGGAAAAATCCTCCATCGCCGGATACAGAATTTCCTCCACCGAACGGGGCAGACGGTGGATCTCATCGACGAACAGCACATCCCCCTCATCCAGATTGGTGAGCATCGCCGCCAGATCGCCGGGACGCTCGATGGCAGGGCCGGAGGTGATGCGGAAATTGACCCCCAGTTCATTGGCGATGATCGCCGCCAGCGTGGTTTTTCCCAAGCCGGGCGGCCCGTACAGCAGCACATGATCCAGTGCCTCATGGCGCACCTTGGCGGCGTCGATGAATACCGACAGATTCTCCTTGACCTTTTCCTGTCCGATATACTCCCGCAGCGACCGGGGGCGCAGAGGGTTATCCCCATCGTCCTCCGGCATATATTCCGCCGACAGCAGCCGGTTTTCCAGATCCGAGTCCGGACGATCCTCAAAATCCACGGTTCACCCTCCTTTCGCTTTTCTGCTCGCAGATACGCATACATACTGTGTATTTTACCACATCGGCACCGGAAATGGAAGAGTTATAGCCGAAAAAGTCGTGTCATTTTTGTAAACAAATCCCAGAACACAGAAAAACCGGGAGGCGGAAACAACCGTTTCCGCCTCCCGGAGCTGCTCCGTGAATTAGGGACGCACATAGTTGAGGGGGTTGACCTTCACGCCGTTGCGGATCACCTCAAAGTGGAGGTGCGGACCGCTGGACTGACCGGTGGAGCCGATCAGACCGATCTGCTGTCCCCGGGACACCTGCTGTCCCTTCACCACCGAGATGGAGTTCAGATGACCGTAGGCCGTTTCCAAGCCGTTGGCGTGTCGAATCCGCACATAATTGCCGTAGCCGTAGTACCAGCCCGCATAGACCACCGTGCCGCCGTCCGCCGCCAGCGCCGGCTTGTTGCGCACGGTCACGGGGCCGTTGCAGATATCCAATCCGTAGTGACCACGACCGAAGCCGCGGGACATATTGTGGCAGATCGGCACCGGCCACAGCATGGTGCCGACGGTCACCCCGTCGCCCTGCACCACCGTCACACCGCCGGAGGACACCACCTTCTGGGTGCCCCGCTCCACCACCTTGGTGACCGGCTGCTTGGTGACCTCCGTGGCGATCACCTGCCGGCTCTGCTCCGTACCGTTAACATAGGTGATTTCCGCCGTCACATTCTGGCTGCCGTCCTGTCCCTTGGTTTTCACCGTGGACCAGGTGACCGGCTTATTGGTGTTATTGACATACTGGGTCGTATACGCGATCTTCTCGGTATAATAGATGCGCTTGATCACCTTGACCTGCAGATAGGTCTGGGGCTGCTGCACCGTCAGCACATCCCCGATATGCACCATATCGGTATTAGCGTATGCCGGGTTCATCTGCCGCAGCTCGGAGGTGGTCATATCGTTCTTCACGGCAATGGTGCTGAGGGTATCCCCCGCCTGCACCCGATAGGTCTTTTTCACCACCGACTCAGAGGTGAGCTTACCCATCAGCTGGTCCGCCGACAGCACCACCGCCGCCGGATACAGCCCGTCCACCGTCTGCACATCCTGCACGAACTCCGCCCGCTGGTTCTCGTCATTCTTATCGTAGTAGCCGTCCTTCATGCCCTCCAGCATGGCTTGCAGCTCGTCCGACGATTCCATCGCCCCCACGAAGCTGCCGTCCACATACATACCCGATGCCTCGGCGATGGCGTCGCCATAGGTGCTGAGGATGGCATCGCACAGCTGGCTATCGTCCATCACATTTTGTCCCTTTTGGATGGTGACCGCCAGCCGGGGCGCCGTCTCCACGGAGAAGGAATTGTCCACGTTCACGACCCGTTCCTTAGCCAGAGCCGCCGCGGAATCGTAGGTGTCGGTATTCTCGATATACCCCAGAGACTGGTCCCCATAGGTCAGCGCCAGACAGAAGCGGGTGTTCGCCCACACGGAAACGGTGACGATCAGCACCACCGCCGCCGTAGCCGGTCCTACCAGCCCCCACAGGGACAGCAGCTCCTCCCGGTAATGGCTCCCCGCCCGGCGGAACAGCCCCCTCAGGCAGGCAAACCACGCCCCGACGCCCTCTTTCCCGGCGGCGCGCAGCTCCCGCCGTGCCTGAGGAAACCGGCTGAACATCTCGTGCAGCTTACGGTGCTGCCGATGCAGGGGCAGCACCACCCGCCGCCGCCAGAAATACCGCACTCTGCGGGCAACCGGTGCCAGCAGGCCGCGCAGTTTCCGGCCCCGGCGATGCCAGCGGCGGGCCGTCTGCAGGCCCAGCATATACTCATACCGGTACAACCCGTCCCAAAAGCGCTGCCAGACGGTTCGCGCAGACGGTTCGGAGCATTGCGATACGTTCTTCTCTTTCGAATCAAACTCGGTTCTCAAAGCACGGTTCTCCTTTTCACACGGGGGCAAGAGCCCCCTATACAATGCTTACAATCGCCGCCGTAAGGACGGTAAAAGGTTACAAAATTGTAATAATCTATTGCTTATTATACTCAAATCCGCGCGAAAGGCAATATCTTTTGCCGATCTTCGTCAGGATTGAACAAAACATTCGTTCTTTTTTGGAGGTTGTGCCACACGCGGATGCACCGATTTTCCAAAGACTTCCTGTCCGCCGGAAAAAGGTGGAAACCGCCGCTGCACCCGTCAACCGGAAAAAGGCCGCTATATCCCGCCTTGACAAGTTCCCGTTTGACCGTATATTATATGTATAAATTAGAATGCAGCCGAAAGGGGCGCACCGCTATGGCATCCGACAAAGCGTATCTGCAATTCATTCTGGAACAGCTCTCCGCGCTGGAGGGGCTCACCTATCGGCCGATGATGGGAGAATTCATCCTGTATTTACAGGAAAGGATCGTCGGCGGCATCTACGACGACCGGCTGCTGGTGAAGCCCGTCGCTGCCGCCGTCGCCCGCATTCCCTCCCGGTGCAGCACGCCGCCTTATCCGGGAGCCAAGCCCATGCTGCTCGTGGAGAATGTGGACGACCGGGCATTCCTGTGCGAACTGTTCGCCGCCATGTATGACGAGCTGCCCGACCCCAAGACGGAAAAGCGGTCCCCTGCCCGGACGGACGGCGGTTAAAGCGCTCCTCCGACATTTTACAAGAATTTTACATGAAAGCGATAATGAACATTACGTAGCCGCGGTATCTTGAGGCTGTAAAAGGGGGAATTCGGTATGATCTACTGCGTGGAGGACGACACCGGTATCCGGGAGCTGGTCATATACACACTGACCGCTTCCGGCTTCGAGGCAAAGGGCTTTGCCCACCCGGATGAGTTCTGGAAGGCGATGCAGGGGGACAGACCGGAGCTGATCCTTCTGGACATTATGCTGCCGGACGAGGACGGCATCTCCATCCTGAAAAAGCTCCGCTCCCATGTGGAAACGGCGGATATACCGGTCATCATGGCGACGGCCAAGGGGACGGAATACGACAAGGTCATCGCCCTTGATCTGGGGGCAGACGATTATCTGGCGAAGCCCTTCGGTATGATGGAGATGGTGTCGCGGGTCAAGGCGGTGCTGCGCAGAGCCAATCCGAAGGCCATCGACAAGCTGACGGTGGGTGAGATCGAGATCGACCGATTGCGCCACAAGGCCTTTGTCAGCGGCCGGGAGGTGACCCTGACGCTCAAAGAATTTGAGCTGCTGACGCTGTTCTGCGAAAACTGCGGGATCGTATTCACCCGCGACAAGCTTCTGGAGAAGGTGTGGGGGCTGGATTACGCCGGGGAAACGCGGACGGTGGACGTCCACATCGGAACGCTCCGCACCAAGCTGGGCGCAGCCGGTAATCGCATCGAAACCGTGCGCGGTGTCGGCTATCGAATGGAGAAATGAGTATGAAAAAGCACATATTCCGGTCGATCTGCATCGCCACGACGGCGGTTTTCGTCGCATCCTTTGTGCTGATTCTGGGCGTGCTGTACGACTATTTTTCGGCGGTGCAGATGCAGGGGCTGAAAAACGAGGCCCTCATCGCCGCCTCCGCCGTAGAGACCGGCGGCAAGGACTATCTGAACAGCATCGCACAGGGAGAATACCGCGTCACCTGGATCGCCCCCGACGGGTCGGTGCTGTTCGACAACAAAGCGGACTCCGCCGAAATGGAGAACCATCTGGAGCGTGAGGAGATCAAGGAAGCGCTGGAGACCGGTTCGGGACAAAGCTCCCGGTATTCCACCACCCTGACGGAAAAGCAGCTCTACTGCGCGCAGCGGTTGTCCGACGGATCGGTGCTGCGCCTTTCGTCGGCGCATCTGTCCTGGTGGGCGCTGATCGTCAGTATGCTGCAGCCGATCCTCATTGTGATCGGCATCGCGCTTGTGCTGTCGGTGGTTCTGGCCTACCGCCTGTCTCAGCGCATCGTACAGCCGCTGAACGAGATCGATCTGGACACGCCGGACAGCCGTGCGGCTTATGAGGAGCTGACCCCCCTGCTGGACCGACTGGCGAATCAGAAAAAGCAGCTGCGTCTGAAAGAGAACGAACTCAAGCGGAAAAAGGAGGAATTCGACGCGGCAACCGAGAATATGCGGGAGGGCATCATTCTTCTGGGGGAGACCGGCAACGTGCTGAGCATCAACCACGCCGCGACCCGCATTCTGAAGATCAGCCGCTACTGCATCGGCAAGGATCTGCTGATCTTCAACAACACCTTTGAGATTCAGGAGCTTTTGCGCATCGCCGTGAGCGGCGAACACGCCGAAAAGGTGATCGCCATTGACGGAAAGGAATACCAGTTCAACGCCAGCCCCATCGTGACGGAAGGCAAAATATCCGGCGTGGCGCTGATCCTGTTTGACATCACGGAGAAAGAGCGGGCCGAGACCGCGCGGCGGGAATTCACCGCCAATGTATCCCATGAGCTGAAAACACCGCTGCAAAACATCGCCGGCAGCGCCGAGCTGCTGGCCAACGGTCTGGTGAAACCGGAGGACGTACAGGGCTTTGCCTCCCACATCTACTCCGAATCCAAACGCATGATCACGCTGATCGAAGATATCATTCAGTTATCCCATCTGGACGAGAATACCCACGACTATACCTTTGAAAAAACCGATCTGTACGACCTGGCGGGGCTGACCCACCGCAATCTGCTGCCGGTGGCGCAGAGCAAGGGCGTCACCTTCTCCCTCATCGGCGAGAGCGCCGAGATGCAGGGCATTCCCGGTCTGCTGTCGGAGATCCTGTATAACCTCTGCGACAACGCCATCAAGTATAATCAGAGCGGCGGCCGCGTGACCATGCGCGTAAAGGACGATCCGCAGGCTGTCATCCTCTCCGTGGAGGACACCGGCATCGGGATCCCGCCGGAGGAGCAGGAGCGCATCTTCGAGCGGTTCTATCGGGTGGACAAGAGCCGCTCCAAAGAGGTCGGCGGAACCGGGCTGGGGCTGTCCATCGTCAAGCACGCCGCCATGATCCACGGCGCCGCCATTGAAGTGACCAGCCGGATCGGCCAAGGCACCGCCTTTACCCTCACCTTCCCGAAAAACCACTGATTTTACACAGATTTTACAATCGCCGCATACCGATTTGATGTCCGTTTGCTATACTCGTCCCGTACGTAACGAAGGAGTGAGGATAGCAAATGGACATCTTTCATCTATTGACCATGATCGGCGGACTGTGCCTGTTTCTGTTCGGCATGAGCCTGATGGGACAGGCGCTGGAACGCCGTGCCGGAAACGGACTGAAAAATCTGCTGGGCAAGCTCACCGGCAGCAAGACCGCCGGACTGCTGACCGGGCTGGGTGTCACAGCCGTGATCCAGAGCTCCTCCGCCACGACGGTGATGGTGGTGGGCTTTGTCAACTCGGGCATCATGACGCTGCGCCAGTCCATCCAC
Source organism: uncultured Eubacteriales bacterium (assembly GCA_934636435.1). GTDB lineage: Bacteria > Bacillota > Clostridia > Oscillospirales > Acutalibacteraceae > UBA5905. Next base: position 2,043 of record CAKUAQ010000020.1, on the reverse strand, counting down.
GTCATTATGGGCGCCAATATCGGCACCACCGTGACCGCGTGGATATTAAGTCTGGCGGGGATCGACAGCGGCAACGTGTGGGTGAAGCTGCTGAACCCCTCCTCCTTCACCCCGATCCTCGCGCTCATCGGTATTATCCTCTATATGTTCTGCAAACGGGATAAGAAGAAGGACACCGGTCTGATTCTGCTGGGCTTTGCCACGCTGATGTTCGGCATGGACACCATGTCGGACGCGGTATCGGTGCTCCGGGACGTCCCCTCCTTCGGACAGATGTTCCTGCTGTTCACCAACCCGCTGCTGGGTGTGCTCGCGGGCGCGGTGCTGACGGCCATCATCCAGTCCAGCTCCGCCTCCGTCGGCATCCTGCAGGCCCTCGCCTCCACCGGCGCGGTCTCCTACGGCGCGGCGGTGCCGATCATTATGGGCCAGAACATCGGCACCTGCGTCACCGCGCTGATCTCCTCCGTGGGTGCCAACAAGAACGCCAAGCGGGCAGCCATGGTGCACCTGTCCTTCAATGTGATCGGAACGGCCGTGTGGCTGACCGTGTTCTGCATTGTCAAGGCTCTCGTCTCTCCGGCGATCCTGAATGAGTCGGCCACGCTCCTCGGCATCGCCGTGATCCATTCCATCTTCAATATTCTCTGCACACTGCTGATGCTGCCCATGGGCAGCCTGCTGGAAAAGCTGGTCTGCCGCATCATCCCGGATTCAAGAGAAAAGGAGCGGCAAAACGTGCTGGACGAGCGATTGCTCACGACCCCGTCGCTGGCACTGGTCCAGAGCAAGACCGTGGCGATACAGATGGCCGAGTGCGCCGTGTCGGCGCTGGAAAATTCCCTCACGAGCCTGACGGCATACACCCCTGCGCTGGCCGACAACATTCGGGACGCCGAGGAAAAATGCGACCGCTATGAGGATGTGCTGGGCACCTATCTCATCAAGGTCAGCTCGGCCAAGCTGGGGCAGGCGGAGAGCGAAGAGGCCGCCATGCTGCTGAAGGTCATCGGCGACTATGAGCGCATCTCCGATCACGCGGTCAACATTCTGGAATCGGCGGAGGAGCTACGGGATAAAAAGCTCTCCCTGACCGAAGAAGCGCTGAAGGAATACGACATCATCGCGGGCGCGATACGGGAGGTGCTGACCCTCTCCAAAGCTGCCTTTGAGCAAACGGACATGGAGGCGGCCGCCCGGGTGGAGCCGCTGGAGCAGGTCATCGACGAATTGAAGGATCGACTGCGCACCAACCATATTCTCCGGATGCAGCAGGGAAAATGCTCGGTGGAGGTTGGTTTCGTCTGGTCGGATCTGCTCACCAACATGGAGCGGGTCAGCGACCATTGCTCCAACATCGCCGGCTGTGTCATCGACAGCGCCGCCCATAACCTGAACCTCCACGAAACCCTGAAAAAAGCCAAGACCGACACCGGCCGCTTTCAGGAGGATTATGCGCACTACGTCGAAGCATACCGGGTATAAACCCCATACACCGTCGCACAGAGGCGCCCTCGGCCGTTTGGCCGGGGGCGCCCGCCTTTTATATGATTGAAACCGCCGAAAAACTATGGTATACTCTGCTTGAGTCAGCTGAAAGCCGGAAGGAACGAAGGTTAGAACCTTGTGATTAAAGCCCCATAACCCAAAAGGGCGCACAAAACCAAGCCCCCTGAAAGCGGGCAAAAAGAAAGCTATGCTTCAAGTCTATGCAGTAGTCGGCGTTGTTACCAAGTAGCCTTGCCGCCGGAGGGATACTATGAGCAAACCAAAAAAAATCGGAAAACCGCTTAAAATATTTCTTATCATATATATATCACTCTTAGCTATTGTGGGAATAGTTTCAATTTTTCTCGCTTGTACATCCCCCGAGGCAAGATTTCCCTTTCAGCCCGAACAGCAAGCCCATGTGCAAGTAATGGGAAAGCGTATCGATAGACGCACCGCCGATGGAAGTAAGCACTCACGTTCATCGACTATCTTTTCCTATCGCATTTCGTTCCGGTTCCCTGACGGTACGGTAAAAGAGTTTGAAGCCGACAA
>CAKUAQ010000019.1 GCA_934636435.1 uncultured Eubacteriales bacterium | reverse complement strand
GTAGTAATCCACGCTGACCCGATCCAGCACACCGGGATTCGCCCGACCCGCCCGGATGGACGCAAACTCCTGGCTCAGATTATTCAGGCTTTTTTGCATTTTATCCTCTGCGGTCGCAAAAATCTCTTTGATCTCCATCGTCTCCATCTCCTCTTTCTGTTAATCGACCAATGTTCCGATATTCTCGCCCCGGACAGCCCGCACGATATTCTCCGGATCCTCCAGATTGAATACCAACAGGGAAATCCCGTTGTCCTTGCACAGGGTCGCGGCGGTAGAATCCATCACCTTCAGATCCTTATTCAGCACATCCATATAGGTCAGGTGATCAAATTTTTTGGCGTCGGGATTCTTGTGGGGGTCGCTGTCGTAGATGCCGTCCACCATGCTGGCCTTGAAGATGATATCCGCCTCGATCTCCGCCGCCCGCAGCGCCGCCGCCGTATCGGTAGAGAAGAAGGGGTTGCCGGTGCCGCAGCCGAAGATGACGACGCGGCCCTTTTCCAGATGGCGTACCGCCCGATTGCGGATATAGGGCTCGGCGATCTCGTTCATGGCGATCGCCGTCTGCACCCGTACCTCACAGCCCAGCTGTTCCAGTGCATCCGCCAGTCCCAGCGCATTGATGGTGGTCGCCAGCATCCCCATATGGTCCGCCCGGGTGCGATCCATCTTGCCGCTGGAGCGGCCGCGCCAGAAATTCCCGCCGCCGACCACAATGGCGATCTCCGTGCCTAAAGCCGCTGCCTCTTTTACATACCGGCAGATGTGCAGCACCGTGTCAAAATCCAGACCGCTGTGGGCGGATCCGGCCATGGCCTCGCCGCTGAGCTTCAGCAAAACACGCTTATATTTCGGTTCCATCCGTCTCGTCCTTTCTTATCCGGTCCGATTCCGCAGGGCTGCCGCAGTCCATCCGGTATCCCCGCGATACGACCAGTCTATCGTAGCTATTATACTAGAAAAGCGGGTGGCTGTAAAGACCTATTTCCGATTTTTTACAGCCGGAGCGGTCCCGCCGACAAAATCCTTCCCGAAAAGCAGAAAGCGGCGGCAGACCCAAAAGAGTCTGCCGCCGCATACAGCCGTCTCAGCAACTGTTTATTTTACCATAGAAGCCACTTCGCTGGCAAAATCATCGACCCGCTTCTCGATGCCCTCGCCCTTTTCATACCGGACATAGGACACCAGTCTCATCGCGCCGCCGCAAGCCTTCGCCTGCTGCTCCACATACTGACCTACGGTGATGTTGCCGTCCTTGACGAACGCCTGATCCACCAGGCAGTTCTCCTCAAAATACTTCTTCATCTTACCGGCGATCATCTTCTCCAGAATGTTCTCCGGCTTGTTGGCATTCTTGGGATCGTTCTTGATCAGCGCCAGCTGCACTTCCTTCTCGTGAGCCAGCACTTCGGCGGGCACGGAAGCCTCATCCAGATAGGAAGCATTCAGAGCGGCGATCTGCATCGCCACGTCCTTGCCGCACTCCTCCAGCGCCTCGGAGCCGGAAGCCGCCGCATCCGCGTCGAACTTCACCAGCACGCTGATACGGCCGCCGCCGTGCACATACGCCACGCAATCTCCCTCATACCGGGTGAAGCGGCGCACGCTCAGGTTCTCGCCGATGACCAGCACCTGATCCCGCAGCACATCCGCCATGGTCTTACCCGGCTCCACCTCGGTAGCCATGAGCGCGTCCACATCGGCGGGGTTCTTGTCGATGATCACCTGCGCCACCTGCTTGACAAACGCCACGAACTTATCGCTCTTGGCAGCGAAATCGGTCTCGGAGTTGACCTCCACCACGACGCCCACCTTCTTGGCAGCGTCCACAGTGGCATACGCCATACCCTCGGCGGCGATCCGGCCGGCCTTCTTCGCCTGCTTGGCCAGACCCTTTTCCCGCAGGTAGTCCACGGCCTTGTCCATATCGCCGTCGGAAGCCTCCAGCGCTTTCTTGCAATCCATCATGCCGACGCCGGTCTTCTCGCGCAGCGCCATGACATCCTTACTGGTAAAAGCCATATCTATTTCCTCCTGTACAGTTATATTGGGATCCGGTCTTATTCCGCAGCGGCCACTTCTTCCGCAGCAACCGTCTCGGCCTCGGCAGCGGCTTCTTCGCCCTGCTCGCCCTGATGCCCCTCGATGATGGCATCCGCCATGCAGGAGGCGATCAGCTTTACGGCACGGATGGCATCGTCGTTACCGGGGATGACGTAGTTCACATCGTCGGGATCGCAGTTGGTATCCACAATGGCCACCACCGGGATGCCCAGCTTCTTCGCCTCGGACACAGCGATCTTCTCCTTGCGGGGATCGACGATGAACAGAGCGCCGGGCAGCGCCTTCATCTCCTTGATACCGCCCAGGAACTTCTCCAGCTTCTCGATCTCGTGGGTCAGCTTGGCGACCTCTTTCTTGGGCAGCAGATCGAAGGTGCCGTCCGTCTCCATGGTCTTGAGCTGATTCAGACGGGCGATGCGGCCGCGGATGGTGCGGAAATTGGTGAGCATACCGCCCAGCCAACGGGCGTTGACATAGTGAGCGCCGGCACGGGTAGCCTCCTCACGAATGGAGTCCTGCGCCTGCTTCTTGGTGCCGACGAACAGCACCTCCTTGCCCTCGGCGGACAGATCGCGCACGAACATATACGCCTCTTCCAGCTTACGGACGGTCTTCTGGAGGTCAATGATATAGATACCATTGCGCTCGGTGAAGATATAGGGAGCCATTTTGGGGTTCCAGCGGCGGGTCTGGTGACCGAAATGGACACCGGCCTCCAGCAGCTGTTTCATGGATACGACGGACATAGTGATTTCCTCCTTGGTTATTTCCTCCACGGGCGCACGCAGCCACCGTCCGGCACATCCGGATGCGGCACCGACCGCCTGCGCTGTTTCCGTGTGTGTGATCCCGCAGGGCATAGCTTCCCCACGGCATGCCGGAATAGTATAGCACCTCAAACAAAAAAAAGCAAGTGTTTTTTTGAAAAACACCCGCTTTTTCGGAATTTTTCTGTTTCAGCGAAACAGACCGCCCAAAATCTGGGGTCCCTTCCGCGGACGGCAGCCGCAGTTATCGGGCGGACAGCGGAAATTCACCAGCACCGTTTCCTCTCCGATCACCTCGATATCCTTCCAGTGGATGACTATATCCGCCTCCCGACCCAGCAATCCGCAGAGCTTCGCCTTGCCGTAGATCACAATGGACACAAGCTGCGCCGTGCAGGTATCCACCTCCACATCGTCCACAAATCCCAGCCGCACACCGTCCGATACGTTGATCACCTCTTTATCGCGCATATCCGTCACCCGAGCGATCATCCGCAGCACCTCCTTGTTTTGCTAAGAGGTATATGCGGCGGCACACGCCGATAGAACCGCTTCGGCCGTATGGCAGGAAAAAGCTCCGACGCTTGCCTTAAACCACGATCACGCGCGCCACATCCTCCGTGCGGCACAGCGTATACAGATACTTTTTCCCCACCTTGGAGCGAACAAACAGAAACACACCGGTCTCCGTATGCCGCAGCGCCGCCTTGCGCACCCGCGTCCCCCGCGGTTCCGCATCGGTGATCCGCCCGTCCTCCGACAGGCCGAGACTGGAGAAGAAGCCCACATCGATATTCATCTGCTCCAGCATCCGTTCCGCCTCTTCGCCCACCGTGCACATCTCCGTCTCATCGTATTCACCGCCGCACAGGATGCAGGGATAGTGATAGCGGGCGGCAATGAGCAGATTGTGCACCGAATTGGTCACGATCCGAATATCCTTGTATTCCGCCAGCAGAGGAAGAATGTAGGAACAGGTGGAGGAGCTGTCGATGAACAGGCTCAGCCCGTCCCGCAAAAACGGGCGCACCGACTCGGCCAATGTTCGCTTGGAATCGGCATTCAGCTTGTCCCGATATCGGATGGGCAGATTACCGTCCTCCATATACACCGCTCCGCCGTTGTACCGCTGGATCAGATTGCAGGCCTCCAGCTCTTTCAGATCCCGTCGGACGGTCATTTCGCTGACAACGCACAGCTCCGCCAGCCGCTTGACCGATACCCGATGCTGCTGCCGCAAAATTCCGAGAATCTTCTCCTGCCGCTCCGAGTGCATAGCTCTGCCTCCTGTTCTTCCAATTGTTCGTTTTCAAACATATCGAACAACACTTGACATTTTCTTTCCCCCAGCTTATCATATCCATCGAAAAAATACAAGAGGGGAATCGTCATGCACATCAGCGCATCGGATATAGGCATTCAGGCTCTGGGGTTCGCCGGCATTCTGGCCAGCATCCTGTCCTTCCAGTGCAAATCCCATAAACACATCATCTTTTTCCGCACCGTGAACGAATTGCTGTTCGGCATCCAGTACATTCTGCTGGGCGCCTACACCGGGGCCGCCATGAACGCCGTCGGCTGTGTGCGCAACTGCGTATTCTCCCATCAGGTGGAAAGCGGCCGGAAAACCGCCCTGTCCCGGGCTCTGTTCAGTGCGGCCTTCGTGGCGTTTTCGCTGGCCACCTGGAGCGGTCCCAAAAGCCTGCTCATCGCCGTCGCCAAGGTGCTGTCCACCTATGCCTACGGCTGCACCGACACCGTGCGTATGCGCTGGATCATCCTCGCCACCTCCGGCTCCTGGCTGGTATACAATCTCTGTATCCATTCCGTCGCCGGAATGCTGTGCGAAGCATTCACGCTGCTTTCCATCGTGGCGGCTCTGGTGCGCATCTATGCTTTCCGCAGACGCGCGAAAGCCCCGGACCGCCCCGATGCAGATACGGGAAAGCGGCTGTCACACAAGCTCGTGTGACAGCCGCTTTTTCGTTTGTCCGCCGGATCAGTCCTCGTCGGGACGATCCCAGTTATGCCAGACATCCTGCACGTCGTCGTTATCCTCCAGCAGATCCAGCAGCTTTTCCATATTCTGTGCCGCATCCGGGTCGGTGATGGCGGTCAAAACATCCGGCACCATCTGTATTTCAGCCAGCACGAAGGAATAGCCCCTGGCCTCCAGATCGTCCCGCACCGCTGAAAAATCCTCCGGCTCGGTGGTGATCTCAAACACATCCTCGTCCGCCGCAAAGTCCGCAGCGCCTACCTCCAGCGCGTCCTCCATCACCTTATCCTCGTCCAGCCCCTCGGACTCGATCACCAGCTTGCCCCGCTTATTGAACATAAAGCCCACACAGCCGGTCTGCCCCAGATTGCCGCCGCACTTATCAAAATAATGGCGCAGATCGCCGGCCGTGCGGTTGCGGTTATCGGTCAGCGTCTCCACGATCACGGCGATGCCGCTGGGGCCGTAGCCCTCATACTGGAGCGCCTCATAATTGTTGGCATCTCCGTCGCCCGCCGCCTTTTTGATGATGCGCTCGATGTTATCGTTGGGCACATTGTTGGCCTTGGCCTTGGCGATAGCGTCCTTCAGCTTGGAGTTGGAGGCCGGGTCGGCGCTGCCGCCCTCCTTCACTGCCACCGCGATCTCGCGTCCCATCTTGGTGAAGATCTTCGCCTTCTGCCCATCGGTCTTTTCTTTCTTACGCTTAATATTGTTCCATTTGGAATGTCCTGACATGGAAAAAACCCCTTACGTACATAAAATTCTCCTGTCAGTATACCACATTCCGTCCGGTAATGCAACCACTAAATACAAAAAGACCGCGGTGGGTGGGTCGATGGGCCCCCTTGGCGCTTCACAGACCCATGACCAACTTTGCCATCAGCACGCCGATGACACCGGGCATTCCCAGTCCAAAGCAGATCCCGGCGGTAAACCAGCTGAAACCCAGCGACACCCCGGTGAATGCCCCCAGCAGATCCACCAGACCCAAAGCGCACAGCCCCTGCAGCCCGGAGCCAAGCAGGCATCGCACCGGCTTGCGGGTCTTGACGGCGGCGATCAGCACACACAGACCGACGACCCCCGCCAACACGCCCAATGCTGCTTTGAGCCACATACTCATGCGTATATCTCCCCTCTACTCATTCCACAGGTGAGTGCGCTCCCGGCACACCACCCCCTGCTCCCGTGCCAAACGCAGCAGATAGCGATACTGCGCCCGCAGGGATTCCATCTCAAAAATACAGCCCTCGATCAGATCCGGATCCGTTTCCATGGCAAATCGACTCTCCACCTGATCCATCCGGGCACACACCTCCCGGATGGACGTGATCATCGGATGCGGCGGCACACTCTCCCGTAACAGCAGTTTGCGCAGCGACGTCTTTTCCATAAGCGGCTTCCTGTCCTTTCCTCACAGTCTATGAACAGTATCGCCGCAATAGACCCGGTTTAATCCATAAAGTGGAGATTTTTTCCGAAAACCGCACGAAAACACCCCCGGCCTTGAACAAAGGCCGGGGGTGATCCCGTGTTTCTTCATACCCGCAAGCGGAAATGCCGGGGCAGACCGCCCTCGGTCATCAAAGGCAATTCTCCCTCCACCAGCGGGCGCACATACGCAAGCGCTGCGGGCAGCACATCGTTGCCCGGCTCATTGATCCATTCCCGGGGCACATATTTCACCCGGTTCGCCACCTGCGCCACCGGAATGGCCGTGCAGGTCAACCGATAGGGTGCGTCGCTGCGGGTGAATGCCACCATCTGCCCGGTGGCCCCCTCCATGGCCGCCTGTACGGCGGCCATCCCGGCCTGCTCCGCCTCCGCCACGTCGGTGGCCGAAGCCACGTGCGATGCGCAGCGCTGGGGCGTATTCAGCTCCACCGCCCGCACCTTGCAGCCGATGCGGCGGCGCACAATATCCTCCAGGCATTTTCCGGCGCCTGCCAGCTGCTTATGCCCGAATCCGTCGGTCGCCTCGGCGGAGCAATCGTCCTCCTGCACCGGCCGCACTCCTTCGGACACCGCCACGATCACCGTGGAATGCTGCGCCTGCACCCGGCGCACATCCGCCACAAACTGTTCCTCCGTGAACGGCACCTCCGGCAAATACACCAAATGAGGTGCTGTCTCCCCATACAGACGGGGCAACGCCGCCGCCAGCGTCAGCCAGCCGGTATCCCGTCCCATAATCTCCACGATGGTGACAGATCGCAGATCATACACCGTGCAATCCCGGATAATTTCCCGCATGACCGTGGCCACAAATTTCGCCGCCGAGCCATAGCCGGGGGTATGGTCGGTATCCACCAGATCGTTGTCAATGGTTTTCGGTACACCGATCACCCGAATGGGACAACCCTCCGCCGCAAAATACGCCGACAGCTTATCCACCGTATCCATGGAATCATTGCCGCCGATATAGAAGAATGCACCGATGTCGTGCTGCTCCAGCACCCGACGGATGGCCGCATACACCTGCGGCTCCTGCTCCGCAGCCGGCAGCTTATACCGGCAGGAGCCCAGCGCCGCCGCCGGCGTCTGCCGCAGCAGCGCCTGCTGTTCCGGATCGTCCAGCTGGGCGTTCAGCGACACCAGACGATCCTGCAGGATCCCTTCGATGCCATTGAGCGCTCCATAGACGGTGTCCACCGCCGCCCACTGACGCGCCTGACAAAACACGCCCAGCAACGAGGCATTGATGACCCCGGTAGGGCCTCCGGATTGTGCTACCACGACATTCATAAGATACTCCTCCTGTATTTTACGGGCATTCCTATTGACTTTTCTTACCGACTTCTGACCGACACGCGGGCATCCGCCGCAGCGGCGAATACAACGGACCATCGGGAAACCTCCGCCTTCATCCCGCCAGATGAAACACCTCGATCATCAGCAGCCAGGCCAGACCATAGTAGGTCACCACTGCCACTAAATCATTGACGGTAGTGATCAGCGGACCGGATGCCGCTGCCGGGTCAATGTGCAGTTTATCAAACACAATGGGGATCGCCGTGCCGGTAAAGCTGGAAATAGTCATGGCCACCAGCAGCGCGATACCGATGCAGCCGGAAACACTGAAGGCCAGCATGGGATCCCGCCCCTTCACCAATAAGATATACAGTCCCACCAGTAAAAAGGACAGCACTCCCAGCAGGAGTCCGTTGAGTACGCCTATGCGCACCTCCTTGCCGATGAGCCGCAGGGAATGGTGCGGGCGATCGTCCCCATCGGACAGCGTACGGATCGTCACCGCCAGCGACTGGGTGCCCACATTCCCCGCCATATCCAGGATCAGCGACTGGAAGCACATGATGAGGGTCAGGCTCTGCACCACCGACTCAAACACGCCCACCACTGCCGACACGCCTAAGCCCAGGAACATCAGCACGACCAGCCAGGGCAGACGCTTACGAATGCTCTTGAGCAGCGGCTCGTCCGCCTCTTCCTCCTCGGTCAGACCGGCGAGACGGGCGTAGTCCTCGCCCATCTCCTCGTCCACGACCTCCACAATATCCTGCGCCGTGATAACGCCCAGCAGCCGCTTGTCGCTGTCCAGCACCGGGATGGAATCCTCGGAATAGTCCTTCAGCTCCTCGATGCAGTCCTCGACCGATTCCTCCGCATACACGAAAGGATAGGAGGTGACGATCAGACCGTCCAGCTCCGTTCCCTCCCGCGCCACGATCAGATCCTTCAGATCAATCGCCCCGTAGAAGGTGCCGTCGTCATTGAGGGCATAGAGCGTAGAGATATTGTCATTGTCCGCCGCCTGCCGCACCAGGGAGCGCATGGCTTCCTTGATGGACAGATGGCGGTTGATGGCCACATAATTGGTGGTCATGCGGCTGCCCACCGCATCCTCATCATAGGAGTGGATCAGCTGGATATCCTCTGCCGCGTCGGCATTCATCAGCCCCAGCAGCGTTTCGCGCTTATCGTCGTCCAGCTCCTCCAGCACGTCCACCGCATCGTCGGCATCCATGCCCTCGATCACGTCGGCGGCGCGCTCGGCATCCAGCTCCTCGATATACTGTCCCACATCCTCCAGATAAGCAAACACGTCGCTCATCCGGTCGGTGCCCAACGCCCTGTACAGCCGCTTCCGGGCATTCGGCTCCAATCGCTCCAGCGCGTCCGCGATGTCGCTATCGTGGTAAGACTCCAACGCCTCCCGCAGCTCCGTCAAAGACGGGCAGGTGCGCACCAGCTCCACCAGCGCATCGCTGTAATCCTGCCGCTGGGGTACTTCCCCCTCGACGGCAGACGGGGTTTTCCATTCTTCAGCCATAAAAAACAGACCTTTCCTGCGTTCCGGCAGGCGGTCTGTTTCGGCACACCACACACAGTCCGACCGGCGGCGGCAAAATGCCGCCACCCATCAGACGCATTCAGCCCGCCGCCGATAAGTCTGTCAGCGGACGGTGACCGATACGGACTGCCCCGGATACGTTATTTTTTCTCTGCCGACTTCGAGGGGGCACAGGGTTGCTATCCATACAATCACCATCCTTTACCGTATTCTGCAATTTATGCGCTGTGGGGACCGACGGACATCATCCGCCGCTCCGTGGGATATTATACCGAAAAAGCGCAAAAAATGCAAGGCTTTTCACTAAATGAACCAGCTTCTTTCTCCACCGGAGGATCAGCCCGCATTTTCGGCTTTCTGCCGCATCTCCCAGGCCGCTTCCAGCGTGGTATCCGTCACATCCCCGCCAATGATCCGCGCCATCTCCCGCAGCCGTCCGGTCTCATCCAGGGTCTGCACCGCCGTAAAGGTGCGGTCGCTCTGCACCTGCTTCTGCACCAGCAGATGGGCGTGGCCGCAGGCGGCGATCTGCGCCAGATGGGTCACACACAGCACCTGACGGCTCCCGGCAATGCGGCGCATCAGCGTCCCCACCTTGGCCGCCGCCCGACCGCTGATACCGCTGTCCACCTCATCAAACACCAGCGTTTCCACATCGTCCACCTCGGCCAGCACACTTTTCAGCGCCAGCATGATCCGGGACAGCTCGCCGCCGGAGGCGGTGCGGGCAATGGACTTGGGCGGCTCACCGGGGTTGGAGGACAGCAAAAACTCCACCTTATCCCCGCCGATGACCGTCAGCGCCGTCGGCTCGATGGACACCACCAGCTTCACCCGAGGCATATCCAGAAACGCCAGCTGGTCGCAAACGTTTTTCTCAAACAGCGCAGCAGCCTGTTTGCGGGCGGCTGTCAGCTTCTGCGCCGCCGCAATGGTGGCGTCCCGGGCGGCATCGGATTCCTGCTGCAACGATGCCAGCAACGCCGTATTGCCCTCGACGGCATCCAGCTGCCGCTGCAGCTCCTCCCGCTTTTTCAGCACATCCGCCTCGTCCGTGCCGTGCTGCCGCACCACGTGGCGGATCACCGCCAGCCGCTCCTCCAACGCCGCTCGCTCATTCTCGTCAAAGCTCAGCGAATCCTCCGCCTGTGCCGCTTCTTCGGCGCAGGCCTGCACATCATAGAGGGCGCTTTGCAGCCGTTCGGCCAGTCTTTTCAGTTCTTCGGACACACTGCCCGCCTCAGCCAGCGCCTGCACCGCATCAGTGAGCTGTGTCAACGCCCCGGGAATCTCGACCTCGCTCTCATCTCCGGACAGAGCCATCCGCACCAGCCGCAGCTGCTGTGCCAGCTTTTCCGCATGGCGCGCCAGTTCCCGCCGCGCCAGCAGCTCCTCCTCCTCGCCCGGACGCAGCGCCGCCCCGTCGATCTCTTCGATCTGCCGGGTCAGCATCTCCAGCCGCTGCTGCCGCTCCTGGGCATCCATCGTCGCCGCCTTGATGGCTCGGCGAATACGGCAATAGCGGTGATATTCCTGCTCATAGGCCTGCCGCACCGGCTGGAGCCGTCCCAGCCGATCCAGATACTCCACATGGCGCTCCGGCTGGAGCAGCACCTGATTCTCATGCTGACCATGAATATTCACCAGCATCCGACCCAACTGGCGAAGCACCGACACCGTGGCCGGGCGGCCGTTCAGCCGGCAGCTGCCCTTGCCGTCGGCTGTGACCGTGCGGCGGATCAGCAGCGTGCCGTCCTCCTCGGGAGAGTAGCCCTGCTCTGCCAGAAATGCCGTCGCTCCCTCATCCAGATCGCCGAACACCGCCGACAGAAACGCCTGCTCCGCCCCATGCCGCACCACCTCCCGGGTGATGCGTTCACCCAAAAGTGCGCTGATGGCGTCTATGACGATGGATTTTCCCGCACCGGTCTCACCGGTCAGCACGGTCATGCCGCCGGTGAAGTCAATATCCGCCTTTTCGATCACGGCCACATTTTCGATATGCAGACTTTGCAGCATACGTCTTCTTACCTTTCCGTCCCGCTCATGAGTTTTTTCAGCTCAATCACCAGCTCCTCCGCATCCCGCTCGCTGGTGGCAATGCAAATGAACGTGTCGTCCCCCGCCAAAGTGCCGATCACCTGTTTCCAGTGCAGGGAATCCATCGCGGCGCACGCCGCCTGCGCCATACCGGTAAGGCAGTGCACCACCACGATATTCTGGGCATACTGCACCTGCACCACGGAATCGGAGAAGATGGAATGAAACCGGGCAGAGATCGGCTCGCTGCCGCTGCGGGCCACGCCGTAATGATACCCGCCCCGATCATCCGGGATTTTGATGAGCCGCAGCTCTTTAATATCCCGGGAAACGGTGGCCTGGGTCACGGTATAGCCGGCCTGCCGCAGATACTCCTGCAATTCCTCCTGCGTCTCTACGTGATGCGCATTGATGATCTCCAAGATTTTCGCGTGTCGTCTGGTTTTCATACGATCCCCCTACCTATGATTTTCTTTTGCAGCTCCTGATAAAAGGTCACATCCGTCAGGCGGATGAGCCGGGCCGGGCGCTCCGCCCGCCGTATCTCGATCCGATCCTCCGGAGAAAAAGCGGCGTTCTCCTCCCCGTCCACGGTGACAAAGGCTTCTTCGGACGCCACCTGCACCGTCAGCCGGGCATCGGCCGGCAGGATCTGGGAGTGCGGCGCCACCGTATGCGGGCATACCGGCGTCAGCAATAGGCATTCCACCGCCGGATCCACCACCGGTCCTCCGGCAGACAGCGAATAGGCCGTGGAGCCGGTGGGGGTGGCCAGGATCACCCCATCGCCCCGACAGGACAGCACATCCCACCGGCCGTCCGTGACGGTCACATCCACCAGCCGGGACAGTGCACCGCGGGAGATCACCGCCTCATTCATGGCATAATAGACCTGCCGCCGCGCGCCCCGCTCCACCGTGATCTCCAGCAACAGCCGCCGCTCGGTGGTGTATTCGCCGGTCAGCAGCCGGGGCAGCGCATCCAGGCCGTCCCTTTCCAACCCCGCCAGAAAGCCCAGATGTCCGCCATTGATGCCCAGCACCGGGCGGTCGGCCAGTGCCGCCGCTTTGGCCACATGCATAATAGTGCCATCACCGCCGATGGCCACCGCCAGGTCGCTGTCCGCCAGCGCCCCGGCAATACGGGCGGCCGAAGGCAGTCCATCCTCCTGCCGCTCCACCTGCACTGACGCACCCATCTGCCGCAGCCGCTGGCAGACCGCCGCCGCCAGCACCGCCGCATCGGGGGTCTTGCCGTTGGGAATGACTGTGATCTGCATGAGTTTCACCTCGGTATCCATTGTTTGTCGCTTTTCACCGTCCCAGCGCGGCAAACGCCTGCGCCACCAATGGGGACACGTCCCACGCCGCGGCAGAGACACCATCCGACCGCCGCAGCCGTACCAGGTATTCGATATTGCCCTCGCCGCCGGTGATGGGAGAAAAAGTCAGCTGTTCCGCCGTCCATCCCATCTCCGAGAAAAATGTCAGCAGCTCGGTCAGCACCCGGCGATGCACCGCCGGATCCCGCACAACACCCCGTTTGCCGATATCTCCGCGGCCCGCCTCAAACTGGGGTTTGATCAGACAGATCAGAAATCCATCCGGTCGAAGATACCGCACCACCGGCGGCAGCACCCGCGTCAGCGAGACAAAGGACACATCCGTCACGATCCCGTCCAGCGAGCCGTCCTCCACCGTCGCCGCCAGCCGCTCGCTGCGGGCGTCGGTCTCCTCCAGCACGGTCACGCGGCGATCCGCCCGCAGGGAAGGATGCAGCTGATCCCGCCCCACATCCACGGCATATACATGCGCTGCCCCATGCTGGAGCAGGCAATCGGTGAATCCGCCGGTGGAAGCGCCCACATCCATGAACACCTGCCCGGTGAGATTCTGCCCCTCCAGCAGCTTTTCCAGCTTATAGCCGCCGCGGCCTACATATTTCTCCGCCGGGGCGGCACACATCACCCGGTCATCCGGTGCAATTCCAAAGGACGGCTTACGCACCGGGCGGCCGTTGACCGTCACCTGTCCGGAGGCGAGCAGCTCTTTGGCTTTATCCCGACCACCGGCGAGGCCGTGCTGCACCAGCCATACATCCAACCGCACTTCATCCCTCATGGGACTCCTCCGATGGGTCGGCCGCTCTCTCCGGCTGCTCATATTCCCGTATAAATGCAGCAATACCTGCGGCATCCAGCCCGGCCGCGTGCAATCCTTCGGCCGTGGTGCACACACCGGGATTTTCCGTAATTCCCCGAATGGCGTACCGTCCGGTAAAGCCGCGCTGCGCCAGCCGACAACCAAACATCTCGCCGATGCCGCCCTGGGTCATGCCCTCTTCCACGAACAGCACACAGCGATAGGCCGCTGCCAGCTTCACCGCCTCTTCCACCGGCGGCAGGATCCGGTTGAGCTTCAGCACCGAAGTGCGGCAACCGTTCTGGCTGCGCTGCCGCACAACCGCCAGCACCTCTCCATAGGAGCGTCCATAGGTGATCACCAGCATCTCTCTGGTACGCCCGTCGATATGTTCAAACGGCTCATAGACGGGCTCATATCCCTCCAACAGCGGATGCTCGCCGCCCTTGGGATACCGCACGGCGGCGATGCCGTCGGTATCGTACAGCGCCTGCCGCAGGTGCAGCCGCAATTCCCGGAAACTGGCGGGCGCATACACCGTCACGCCGGGGATCGTCGCCAGCATGGGCACATCGAATATCCCCTGATGGGTCTCGCCGTCGTCCGGCACGATACCCGCCCGGTCAATGGCCAGCACGATATGGGTGTGCATCAGCGCCGCATCGTTGATCAGCTGATCGTAGCTGCGCTGCAAAAAGGTGGAATACACCGCAAACACCGGCAGCAGTCCGCCGTCGGCCATGCCGGAGGCAAAGGTCACGGCGTGCTCCTCCGCAATGCCCACATCAAAGAAGCGGGTGGGATACTGCCGGGCGAACCCATCCAGGCAGGTGCCCTTTTTCATAGCGGCCGTCAGCGCCACGATGCGGTCGTCCTCCGCCGCCAGCCGACACAGCTCCTCCCCGAACACCGCCGAGAAATTCGGCTTGCCGGGTGCGGCCTCCCCCGTCTTTTGATCAAAGCCGCCGATCCCATGATACACATCCGGCGTTTTCTCCGCAAACAGATAGCCCTTGCCCTTGACGGTGGCCACGTGCAGCAGCACCGGCCGGTCAATGCTCTTGGCCGCGGTCATCGCCTGAGTCAGATCCTCCAGATTGTGTCCATCCACCGGCCCCATATAATAAAAGCCCATGTTTTCGAAAAACGAGGTGGAGGCGAACACCGAGCGCTTGAGCCGCTTTTTCCACTCATGGAGCAGACGGTTCAGCGGCCGGCCGATCAGCGGCACATGGGACAGAAAATTCGTCCACCGCTGTTTCCAATGCACATACCGCACCCGGGTGCGCAGATGCGCCAGATACCGCGCCACAAAACCCACATTCTGGCTGATAGACATTTTGTTGTCGTTAAGGATCACCAGCAATCGGTCGTCGCTGCGCCCGGCATTGCTCAGTCCCTCATAGGCCAAACCACCAGTCAGCGCGCCGTCGCCGATCACCGCCACGGTATATCCGTCGTCGCCGGTCAGCTCCTTGGCCTTGGCGATGCCGTTCGCCACCGAAATGGAAGTGCTGCTGTGCCCCACAATAAAAGAATCGTGCTCACTCTCCGCCGGGCGGGGAAATCCCGCCACACCGCCCTTTTTCCGCAGGGTATCAAATCGGTCATACCGGCCGGTCAGCAGCTTGTGGGCATAGCACTGATGCCCCACATCCCACACGATCACGTCGTGGGGGGTGGAAAACACCCGATGCAGCGCCACCGTCAGCTCCACCGCGCCCAAATTGGAGGACAGGTGTCCCCCATTCTGCGCCACGGTCTCGATCATCTTCTGCCGCAGCTGAGTACACAGCTCCGGCAGCTCCCGCTTATCCAGTTTTTTCACATCGTCCGGGGATTGGATCTTTTCCAGCTCCACCATAGCTATGCCCGTTCCTTTCCCGCGAAAATGGGGCGGCTTGCTGCGCAAACCGCGTTCTGCTCCGGTTCGTCCGCCGTCGGCATCGACAGCAGACTCCACGGAACGCCCGGCCAAAGGAAATTTTCCGTTGCCCGCACCCAGCGTTTCATCAATGATGCCGTGTCAGCAGCGCCTGCGCCAGCTGGCGCAGAGCGCCCGTTTCGCCGTCCAGCGCATCCAGCGCCGTGAGGGCCGCGTCCGTGCGCCGGGCCGCCAGCTCCCGCGCTTTTTCCAACCCCAGCAGGGACACATACGTCACCTTGCCGTTGTCGGCGTCGCTGCCCACCGGCTTGCCCAGCTCCCGGGCCGTGGCGGTCACATCCAGAATATCGTCCACGATCTGGAACGCCAGCCCCAGATTCTCTCCGAACTGACGGGCGGCCGTCTCCTGCGCCGGGGTCGCCCCCGCCAGCCGGGCACCCATCACGCAGGCGGCGATCAGCAACGCCGCCGTTTTGCCCTCCTGCAACGCCTCCAGTGTGGGCAGGTCGATGGATTTTCCCTCGCTCTGCAGGTCGATGACCTGACCGCCCACCATGCCGTCGATACCGGCAGCATCCGCCAACGCCGAAGCCGCGCCCAGTGCCCGCTCCGGGGAAATGTCGGCCCGATTCTCCGGCCGCAGCATGGTTTCAAAAGCCAACGTCAGCAGTCCGTCCCCCGCCAGCAGCGCCATTGTCTCTCCATACACCGCGTGGGTGGAGGGGCGTCCCCGGCGCATGAGACTGTTATCCATACAGGGCAGATCGTCATGCACCAGCGAATAGCAATGGATCATCTCGATCGCCGCCGCAAAGGGCATGGCCTGCACCGGATCGCCCCCGCACAGGCGGCAGAATTCCAGCACCAGCATGGGACGCAGCCGCTTGCCCCCGTCTTTACAGGCGTAGGCCATGGCCTCGGCCACGGTGGTTTGCAGCCTCCCTGTCCGGGGCATATAAGCAGGCAGCGCTTTTTCAAACTGCGCCAGCTGCAGCCGCATCCGGTCGGTATAGAGATCTCCCATTTTCGATACCTCCGCTCAGTCCGTCCTCAGTTCGACAGTTCTTCGCCCATGTCCTCGCCCTGCCGATCCGACAGCGCCGGAGCACCGTCGCCATTCTCCACATCGGTGAGCTTGACGATCTTTTGCTCCGCCTCCTTCAGCAGGCGGCTGCAATAGGCCGTCAGTTTCGTCCCCTCCTCAAACAGCTTGAGGGAATCGTCCAGACTGGCCTTGCCGCCCTCCAGCGCCGCCACGATCTGCTCCAGCCGCGCCATCGCCTTTTCAAATGTCCATTCCGTCGCCATATCACTGAACCTCCTGTATCCTTGTCACGGTACATTCCAATGTGCCGTCGGTCAATTTCCACTGCACCGGGTCGCCCACCCTGGTCTGCCGCACGCTGTCCAGCACCCGTCCGTCGGCCCCGTAGCCGATGGAATAGCCCCGTCCCAGCACCTTGAGCGGGCTGAGGGCATCCAGCTTGGCGACAGTCGCGGTCAGCCGCCGATCCGCCGCCGCCAGCTGCTGCTTTGCCGCCGCAGAAAAGCGGTGGGTCAGGTGATCCAGCCGCATGGTCTGCTCCTCGGTATAATACTGCGGCGCCGCCAGACAGCGGCGGGAGCGCAGCGCCTCCAGCGCTTTCACCGACACCTGCCACTTGGTGCGGCAGGCAGTTCCCAGTCGGGTACGGTAGGTGACAAGCAGCGCCGCCAGCCGCGCCGCATCCGGCACCGCCAGCTCCGCCGCCGCCGAGGGGGTAGGTGCCCGCAGATCCGCCACAAAATCGCAGATGGTAAAATCCGTCTCGTGTCCCACCGCCGATATGATCGGGATGGACGAAGCCGCCACCGCCCGCGCCACCGGCTCCTCATTGAAAGCCCACAGGTCCTCCATAGAGCCGCCGCCCCGACCGACGATCAGCACATCGGCGGCACGAGCGGCATTGAAGCGTTCGATTGCCTTGACAATAGACGCCGCCGCACCCTCGCCCTGCACCAGCACCGGGCAAAACACCACCTGCGCCATAGGGAACCGCCGTCCCAGCACATTGAAGATATCCCGCACCGCCGCTCCGGTGGGGGAAGTGACGACCCCCACCCGCCGGGGGCAGCCGGGAATGGGGCGCTTGCGGCTCTCGTCGAACAGGCCCTCCGCCGCCAGTTTCTTTTTCAGCTGCTCAAAGGCGATCTGCAGCGCCCCCACGCCGTCCGGCTGCATCTCCTCAATATAGATTTGAAACGCGCCGTCCCGCTCATACAGAGACACCCGCGCCTTGACGATCACCTTCATGCCGTCCTCCGGCCTGAAGGCCAGCTTGGAGGCGTTGCCGCGGAACATGACCGCCTTGACCGCCGCTGTTTCATCCTTGAGAGACATATACAGATGCCCGGATTTATAGTGATTGGTGAAATTGGAGATCTCGCCACCGATATACACTGCCGCCAGACGGGCATCTCCCTCCAGCAGCCCTTTCACGTAGCGATTCAGTTGTCCTACCGATATGACCTGCATGACCGTTCCTCCGCTATATGACACAGGCAGGCGATACCCGCCCCGTTATCCGCCGAAAACGCCGGCGGTGCAAACCGTCCGCCGAACCGGGCAGTCAGCCGCTCCCGCAGCCGGGCATTGGACATCACACCCCCGGCATACACCAGCGGGAGCGGTCCGTACTCTCCCAGCAGCGCCTCGGTCATCCCCGCCACGGCCGCCTCCACGCTATCGAGACAAAACCGGGCAACCTGCGCCGGGGGCTCCCCCCGCTCCAATCGGTCGCGACACTGATTCTCCACCCCGGACAGGTGACAGTCGCAGCCCCGCAGACAGGGACGGGGCAGCTTCCCCGATTTTTCCTCCGCCGCAGACGCCGCCAGCCGCTCCAGCGCCGGCCCGGCGGGAAACGGCAGCCCCAGCATACCGCCCACCCGGTCGATGAGCTGGCCCGCTTTCAGATCCAGTGAATGTCCCACCACCCGGCAGCGAAGAATTTCCTCCGCGTCCGGCTCCACCAGCAGCGCATCGGTGGTGCCGCCGGAGACATGGAATGCCAGAAAGGACTCATCCAGCAGCTCCAGCGCATCGGCGCCGTACAGCGCCGCCGCCACGTGCCCCTGCTGGTGGGTGAAACGATACAGGGACACATCCAGCGCCGCCGCCAGCTGACGGACAGCGCCCCACCCCACCAGAAAGCAGGGCATATAGGAACCCTCTTTCTGCTGCGGACGATCCGATGCCGCCACCGCCTGAAACCCGCCGGGGGATTCCGCCAACAGCCGCTCCAGCACCTCCGGCAGCTGCCGGGTGTGATGGAACACCGCATCGCTCTGGCGCAGCCCCATTTCGCCGGGCCTCACCGGCAGCAGCTGCTTTTCCTGCCGGATACAGCCATCCTCCCACACCGCCGCCGAGGTGGTGTAGTTACTGGTATCCAGCCCCAGAAACCGACTCATCGAGCGTCGCTCTCCGGCGGGAGACTGCGGGCAATGGTGCCTAAGATCCCGTTGACAAAGGAGGAATCGTCCTCGCCGCCGTATTTCTTCGCCAGCTCCACCGCCTCATTGATGGACACGCTGGCAGGGATATCCCGCTCATACAGCATCTCGTACACCGACACCCGCATGACCGCCAGCGCCACCCGGGATATCCGCTCCTTGTTCCACTTATGAGAACAGGCCGCGATGCGCTCGTCGATCTCCTCCACGTGAGCCTCCGTCCCCCGGGCCAGCGCCATAGAAAACCCGGAAGTGCCCACGTCACGCGCCTCCGCCGCTTCCGCCGCCAGCTCGTCCACCGGCTTGTCCCGAAAGGATTTTTCAAACATCAGGGCAAATGCCTGTTCCCGTGATTCCCGTCTTGTCATGGATACACACTCCTGTTTTCAAGTTACATTCTTCGTATATTTATGCACCGTAACAGAGCAGAAAGGCCCTCCACCGCTGCGGAGAGCCGCTCTGTCGATATTATACGCTCTTTTCTTCCAGCGTCATGCCCACCACATGGACATTAACCCGCGTGACCGGCTTACCGGTCATGGCCTGCACCGCCACCTTCACATCGTGCTGCACCTGCGCTGCCGTCTCCTGAATCCGGGCGCCCTGCTTCAGATTCAAATACACATCCAGCACCGTCTCATTTTCGTTGTTCATGACACGGATGGATTTGGAAGCGGAGGAGGGGGCGATGATCCCCCGCAGATCGGCGGGACGGCTGGCCATACCCGCTACACCGGCCACTTCTGCGGCAGCGGTGGACGCAATGGAAGCGATCACTTCTTCGGAAATGATGCAGCTCCCCTCGGCCGTTTTGAATTCTTTTGCATCCATAGATACAGTTCCTCCTTTGCGTTATGCAAGGCGGCGCACCGCCCCAAACAGTATGCTCCGGCGGCGCCGATATCATACGCCGCTCCATTACTGTTCCATTATACCACAAACTCAGAAATACGCAACGGTTTTTCCGTATTTCTCCAAAAAAACTCTGTGTCCGCTGCCCACAGGGCGGGGAATACGCGAAAAACCGCCCCGACGCAACAGGCGTCGGGGCGGTTCGGTCGCAGAGGATCGTACCGTACTCAGTCGGTGACGAAGGGCACCAGAGCAACCTGACGGGCGCGCTTGATCGCCGTCGTCAGCTCTCTCTGATGCTGGGCGCAGGTGCCGGTCACACGCCGGGGCAGGATCTTCGCCCGCTCGGACATATACCGGCGCAGACGGGCCACGTCTTTATAGTCGATGTAGTCGATCTTATCGACGCAGAACTGGCACACCTTGCGATGACCCTTCCGGCCGCGCATGGGGCGCTCGGGTCTTTCGGTTCTTTCAGCCATGAAAAAGGCCTCCTTTACTCAAAAATCAGCGGTTCCCGATCAGAACGGCAGCTCCTCATCGCTGAGGATCTCCTCAAAATCGCCGGTATTGGCGGTGGAGAATGCGGGCTTCGCCTCGCTGGGCTGCGGGATCTGGGAATCGTAGCTCGGAGCCCCGGCGGACTGGCCGCCCTTGGACTCGCAGAAGAAAGCGTTGTCCACTACAACCTCATAGGCGGTGCGCTTGCTGCCGTCGTTTGCGGTGTAGTTGCGGGATTGCAGAGAGCCTTGCAGAGCGATGCGGTTGCCCTTGTGGAAAAAACGGGTGATAAACTCAGCCGTCTGCCGCCAGGCAACACAATTGATAAAATCGGTCTGCCGCTCCTGATCCTTGGAGCGATAGGCACGATCCACCGCCACACTGAAGCTGGTGACGGAAATCCCGCTCTGGGTCGTTTTCAGCTCCGGCTCGCCGGTCAGGCGACCCATCAGACAGATGGAATTCATGCAGGCTCCCTCCTTAGTTCTCGTTCTTACGAACAGCCATCGAACGCAGCACGCCGTCGGTGATACCGCTGACACGCTCCAGCTCTGCCGGGAAGGCCGGACCGCTGACAAAATTGTACAGCACATAGTAGCCTTCCGCCTCGTCGTTGATCAAATAGGCCAGCTTGCGCTTGCCCCAATCATCGACCTCACCGATCTCCGCATTCTGCTCGATCAGTGCACGAAACTTTTCCTTGAGTTCGGCGACAGCCTCCTCCCCGTTCTTCAGAGAGAAAACGAACAGCGCCTCATAGGATGCTTTTACTGTGGGCATAGATTGCACCTCCTTATGGTCTAATGGCCTTGTCTCTCCGGACAAGGCAAGGATAGCCCGTAGATTCTCACGAGCCTGTTTATTCTATCACTCTTTCGGCATTAAGTCAAGAAGTTTTTTCCTGAATGAGCGCGCACACTGCAGGAGTACAATACATCCTGGACAGAGACAGAAAAAGGTCGAGAGATATGACCTCATGTGCTAAGCACAAACTCAGCGAAAGGAGCCACATCTCTCATGAATGACAGTATAACACAAGACATAGGCTATCGTCAATCTTTAATGAAATACGCCGAAAAGTGCGGTGTCAGTCGAGCAAACCGAAAATACAACAAAAGCCGCTCCTACATCTGCTTCCGGAAACAGCGCCGGGATGGAACGGCAGCCTCCCTCGCCGGCCAATCCGGACGCTCCCACAGCCAACATCCCAACACCCACACGAAAGAAGAGGTGCGTCGGATCAGCAACTATCCTCGCCGTAATCCCAATATCCGCATCGGCGCGTTGTACGGCAAGCTGCGACAGGAGAAGGCCTACAGCCGACATCCGGGATTGTTGGTATTCCGTTTACAGCGGCATCCTGCGGCTTCTCGGGCGTATCCCCCGCAAGATCGAGGACACGCCCGGTGTATGGATCACCCCCGGAAAGCCGAAAAAATGCCACGGATACCACCCCGAACCGGACGGGCGCTCCGAGTATGAAGTCTGTTGTGACGCGTGCGATTATTACTTGCTGTGTTTTCCCAACCGGTGGAAAGTGCTGTACCCCGGCTGCAGCAAACGTCAAATCAAGCGGGAGCACCCGCGGCTATTCCGATAAATTGTCAACCGACCGATACCGAACCGCAAAAAAATCCCGCCGCAGCCGCGACGGGATTTTTCGTTTATTCACCGTTTTATTTCAGTTCCACCACCGTGACACCGGTTTCGCCCTCGCCATATGCGCCCAGACGAAATCCTTTCACCTGCCGGTGCCCCTTCAGATGCTGCTGCACCGCCGCGCGCAGGGCGCCGGTTCCCTTGCCGTGGATGATGGTAACCCGCTCCAAACCGCACAGCACCGCATTATCCAGAAAGCGGTCCACCTCCAGCAGCGCTTCCTCCACCGTCATGCCCCGCAGATCCAGATCGGTGGCCGCCGACCGTTCCATGCGGGATTCCAGCCCGGTTGAGCGGGGGGCGGCGGGACGCACGGTACGTCCTTTCTTCTCCGCCCGGCGGGATTCGTACAGCCGCAGATTGGAAAGGGGCGTACGGGTGCGGATCGCACCCGCCTGCACCTCCACCATGCCGTTTTTATCCGGTTCCTTCAGCACCGTCGCCTGCAAGCCCATATCGGCCAGCTGCACCCGGTCGCCTGTGTGAACCTCCCGCAGCGGCTCATGACCCGACTGCTCCCGGCTCTCCACCGGATCGGCCGTCTCCTCCATCTTCCGCAGGCGGGAACGCAACTGGCTGCGCGCCTGTCGGGTCTTATCGGCAAAATCCGCCGCATCCTTTTCCCGCCGCAGCTGCTCCATCTCCGCCATGAGACTTTCCGCCTGCGCCCGCGCCTTTTCCACGATGCGCTGCGCCTGCTGGCGGCCCTCTTCCATGGCCTGTTGCCGCCGGGCGTCCACGTCCCGCAGCTTTTCCTCCGCCGCCTCCGCCGCGCGGACAGCCCGGACACGGGCATCCTCCGCATGGCGCAGCTGCTCCTCCAGCTCCTGCCGCCGGGTATCCAGCCGGGTCACGACCTCCTCCAGCCGCTGATCGTCCCCGGACACCAGCGTGCGGGCGTGCTCCACCAGCGCCGGATCCATCCCCAGCCGCTCGGTGATGGCAAAGGCGTTGGAGCGCCCCGGCACCCCCACCAGCAGCCGGTATGTCGGGCGCAGCGAGGCCACATCAAACTCACAGCTGGCATTCTCCACCCCGGGGGTGTGAATGGCGTAGGCTTTCAATTCCGCATAATGGGTCGTCGCGCCAATCCGCGCGCCCAGCTGCCGCAGCCGCTCCAGAATCGCCACCGCCAGCGCCGCACCCTCCACCGGATCGGTGCCGGCACCCAGCTCATCCAGCAGCACGAGACTGCGGTCGCCCGCCTCCCCCAATATCCGGATCACATTGGTCATGTGCGCCGAAAAGGTGGAAAGAGACTGCTCGATGGACTGCTCATCGCCGATATCCACCAGCACCTGCGGGGGCACGGAGATCCGGCTGCCGTCGCTCACCGGCGGCAGCAACCCGCACATGGTCATCAGAGTCAGCAGCCCCAGCGTTTTCAGCGTCACCGTCTTACCGCCGGTATTGGGGCCGGTGATCACCAGCGTATCAAAGTCTCCACCCAGCTCCACATCCACCGGCACCACCCTCTGAGGGTCGATGAGAGGATGCCGGGCGCGATGCAGCACCGTGTGGCCGTCCGCCGCCAGCGTGGGCTTCGCCGCTTTCATCCGATAGGCCAGCCGCGCCTTGGCAAAAATCACATTCAGCTCCACCGCAATGTCATAATCCGCAATGATCGCCGTGGCAAAGGTGCCCACCTCGGCGGACAGCTCCGTTAAAATACGCTCGATCTCCGCCTCCTCCTTGGAGGTCAGTACCCGCAGCTCGTTATTGGCCTCCACCACACCCATCGGCTCAATAAACACCGTGGCGCCCGATGCAGAGCTGTCGTGCACCAGCCCGGCCACCTCGCCCCGGTGCTCCGTCTTGACCGGCACCACAAACCGGCCGCCCCGAATGGTGACGATCGGCTCCTGCAGCGCCTTCTGATAGGCGGGGGAACGGATGAGCTTATCCAGCTGCTCCCGCACCCGGGCGGAGGCCGCTTTCATCTTGCGGCGGATATCCCGCAGCGCCGGGGATGCCGTGTCGGCGATCTCCTCCTCACTGATCACAACGGCGGAGATCTTCTCCTCCAGATACTTATTGGGCACCAGCACGGAAAAGCGATCGTCGAGAACGGTGGACACCCCCTCGCAGTGGGCACGCCATTCTTTCAGCGAACGGATCACCCGCAGAGTCTCCGCAATCCGCAAAAACTCCGCCAGCGACAGGCACGCCCCCGCCTCCGCCCGACGCAGGGCGTTGGTGACGTTGGTCATCTGCCCGAAGGACGGACTGCCGAAGCCTGCCATCAGCCGACAGGCATCGTCCGTCTCATCCACCAGCCGCTGCACCAGCGGCAGCGACGTTTCCGGGCGCAGCTGCCGCGCCAGATGCGCCGCATCCTCACAGCCGGTCTCTCCCGCCAGCATATCCAGTATCTTATCCAATTCCAATGCACGAAAATCCCGTTGCATAGTTCTTCTCTCCTGTTATGTAACCGCATGATAAAACTCCAGCGTCGGGTAACGCCGGGGAGTCTGCGCTAGCAAAAACCGCTCGGTCAGCATCGCCAGCCGCTTCAGTTCCTCCGGGGGCAGCGAAAAGGCAAAGCACCGCTCGAATTCCCCGTACAGCACGTGGCGCAGCGCCGCCAGCATCCCCGGACTCACCGGCAGCGCGTCGCCCGGGCGGGCGCACGCCCCACAAAAGAGCGTCCCCTCCAGCGGGGAAAACCACAGCTCTCCCGTTTCTTGTCCGCAGCGACAGCAGCCGGACAGATCCGGCGCGTACCCCTCCAGACACAGCAGCCGCCCCTCCACCACCGCTTTCACCAGCAGCGGCTGACGGCCGCCCTGCGCCAGATAATGCAGCCCGTTGAGCAGCAGCCGCAAATGCTCCTCGGCAGGCGCGTCCGTGGGGGTCATATGCAGCGCCAGCTCACAGAAATACTGGGCCAGCGCCAGCTTCTCCACATCCTGCCGCAGCGGAAAAAACACCTCTAACGGACGCGCATCCTCCACGATGTACTTATCCCGCCCGGGGATGAGATGCAGCCGGGCATAGCACAGCGGCTGCGTGCCCGCGCCCAGCCGGCTGTGCAGCTTTTTAGCCCCCCGGGCGGAGGCGCGCAGCAGCCCCGCATCCCGGGTCAAAATGGCCACAAACCGGTCATTCTCCGCGATGCTGGGATATTCCCGCAGAATCAGCCCCTCGGTGATCCGGTGCTGCTTCGTTTCGCTGGCCAAAGGTCTGTTCCCCCTTCACTTGGGCGACCGTATCCGGAGCGATTATGCCCCGATACCGCAGATAGTCCGTCACCCGTCCGGTGTGGGCAAAGCGCTGCCACAGCCGCTCGTTCTCATCCATGCCGCCGTCACTCCTCTCGCCGATAGTATATCCGACGAAAGCACCGGCCGCCCTGGCAATTATCGGTCTGCAAATATTGCCAATCAGTCCAGCTTATACCCGAGTCCGGTCAAAAAGCCCTGCCGGTTGCGCCAATCCTCCTTGACCTTGACCCAGCACTGGAGATTGACCCGGGTATCAAACAGCTGCTCCAGATCCTGCCGGGCCAGGGTAGCAATCTCCTTGAGCATGGCGCCCTTTTTGCCGATGATCATACCCTTATGGCTGTCCCGCTCGCAATAGATGTACGCATCAATGTCCAGAATGGCACCCTTATCGGTCTGCCGTTCCCCCATGCGCTCGATGGCGACGGCGATGCCGTGGGGAATCTCCTGCCGCAGCAGCAGCAACGTTTTTTCCCGGATGACCTCTGCCGCCACCGCCTGTTCCGTCTGGTCGCTGGCGGTATCGTCCGGGAAGAAATGGGGGCTGTCGAAGGCAAAGCCCTTCAGCTCCGCCAGCAACTCCTCCAGCCCGTCGCCGGTCAGCGCCGATACCGGCAGAATGGCATCAAAGGACGCCCGCTCCTTCCAGGCGGCGATGATCTCCAGCAGACGGGTTTTATCCTCCAGCGTGTCAATTTTATTGATCACGAGGATTTTCGGAAGCTTCTGCTGCTCCAGCTGCCGCACCAGCGCCAGCTCCTCCTCCCGGGCGTTTGTGCGCGGCTCCGTCACCAGCATCCCCACATCCACGCCGGACACCGCCTCGCCGATGGAACGCACCATGAAATCTCCCAGCCGGGTGCGGGGCTTATGATTGCCGGGAGTGTCCAGGAACACCAGCTGCGTCTCCTGCCGGGTCACGACCCCCATGATGCGGGTGCGGGTGGTCTGGGGCTTGTCCGACACGATAGCCACCTTTTTCCCCACCAGTGCGTTGAGCAGCGAGGATTTTCCCACATTCGGGCGTCCCACGATCGCCACAAAAGCCGATTTTGTATCCATACAGTCTCCTTATTGTCTCCCTTTCCGAAAAGAACGGGCTGTCACACACGGCGACAGCCCCGCTCCGATCAATCATCCGTCTTATCCAGCACGTAGCTGCCGCCCCGGGGCAGACCCACCGAGGACATGACCGCCTCTTCCTTCTCCCGCATCCGCACAGCCTCCAGACCGCCGTCCACATGGTCATAGCCCAGCAGATGCAGCATGGAATGTACCGTCAGGTAGCCGATCTCCCGCTGGAGGGAATGCCCGTATTCCTCCGCCTGCGCGGCCGCCCGCTCCAGCGAGATCACCACATCCCCCAGCATGAAATTGCCGGTCTCCGGATTCTTATCGTACTGCCCGTTCTCGCCCAGCGGGAAGGACAGCACATCCGTGGGCATATCCACCCCCCGCTGCTCCAGATTGATCCGGTGGATCTGCTCATTGTCCACCAACGTTACATCCACCTCGGCAGAGCCCTCGAAGCCCTCCAGCTCCAGCACGGCATGGCAGCAGCGGCGGATCAGCAGCCGCACACCGGTGGGCACCTTTACAGTCTTTTGTTTATTCTCGATGGTCACTTTGATCTTATCCATGTTTTCTACCTTGCCTTTCTTCTGTTTTCGGTCTCGCAGAGCGGGTCACGCCGCTGCGGGAGTTTTCAAATTTTTCATAGGCGGCGATAATCCGCTGCACCAGCGGATGCCGTACCACATCCTTCTGGGTGAACTGGCAGATCGCCACATCCTCCACACCCTTGAGGATCTTCACGACCTGTTTCAGGCCGCTCTGTTTGCCCTCCGGCAGGTCGATCTGGGTCACATCGCCGGTGACGACCATCCGGGAATTGAAACCCAGCCGGGTGAGAAACATCTTCATCTGTTCAGGGGTGGTGTTCTGCGCCTCATCCAGAATGATAAAGCTGTCGTCCAGCGTGCGCCCCCGCATATAGGCCAGCGGTGCGATCTCGATGTCTCCCCGCTCCAGATACCGCTGGTAGGTTTCTGCCCCCAGCATATCGAACAGCGCATCATACAGCGGTCGCAGATACGGATCCACCTTGCTCTGCAGATCGCCGGGGAGGAAGCCCAGCTTTTCCCCCGCCTCCACTGCCGGCCGGGTCAGGATGATGCGGTTGATCTCCTTCGCCCGGAAGGCCCGCACCGCCATCGCCACCGCCAGATAGGTTTTTCCGGTGCCTGCCGGCCCCACACCCACGGTGATGGTGTTGTGTCCGATAGCGTCCACATACTGTTTCTGCCCCAGGGTCTTCGGCTTCACCGGTTTCCCCTTGGAGGTCACGCAGATGCTGTCGGAGGACAGCTGCGGAATGGCGTCCTCGGCCCCCTCGCCCACCAGCATCAGCACATACCGCACATTCTGCTCGTTGAGCTGTTCCCCCCGGTTGATCAGCTCCAGCAGACCGTCGATGGCCTTCACCGCCCGGGAGACCGCCTCCGGCTCGCCGCTGACCTTGATATCCGTGCCCCGCGCCAGCACGGTGACGCCGAATTCCTGCTCCACCAGACGGATGTTGGCATCGAAACTGCCGAACAGGGACACCGCCTGTTCCATCCGCTCTACATTGATGCTCTGTTCGATGGTGCATACTCCCTTACTCTTACATAACATTAGATATTTTATATTATAGTGCCAAAAATCCATTTTGTCATTCGGAAAAATAACCAAATTTTTTCCAGCTTTTTGCACATCTTCCCGTTATAGGGGCGTATTTCAGGACAGCGGCACCTCCACAGCGATATTTTCCACACAGCGATAGGTCACGGTCAGCGTATACCGTCCGTTCTGCACCGCGCTGCAGCGGTCGATCTCCTCATATTCCATATCCGCGAACAGTTCCTGTTCCTGCCGAGTCAGCTGCGCGACGGCAATGGCCGTTGCCTGCCCCTCGGTGCGAGCGGTCTTATCCCGCCGGGTCAGCACCCGGTATTCGTTGGTCACACCGAGGGGCAGCCGCAGCCGCCCGGCGGTGAGAAAGTGCTCCCTTGTATATGTAATGCCGTCGGCGGAAATATCCAGCGGCGCATACAGCGGCAGCCGCCAGTGCAGAAACGTCACCGTAGGGCACAGGACCGTGCACCGGGGCGTTTCCCGCCAATAGGTCAGCGGCACCGACACGGTGATCTGCCGCCGGGTCTCAGCCATCACCTCTCCATAGGAGCGGCACAGCACCTCCCCCTGCTCGCTCACATGCCGTCCGGATACCAGAAGTGTCCCCGCGCTCACCGCCTCTCCCACCAGCGCCAGCTTATCTCCGCCGGGCACCCGCATGGAGAGGATCCGTCCGTCCCGCACCGCCACCAGATTGGAGGGCTGCGACAGATCCAGCACCGGCGGCGTGGGGGTGCGCACCGCCACCTCCACCCGCGCCACGCTGCCGCTGGGATTGACGGTCATCCACGCGAGCGAGGGGATCCGATCCAGCCCGGCGATCTCCAGCTGCTTGATCTGCAGCTGATCGGTGCGGGCCCCTACGACCACGCCGTATTGGGCCGCGACCTCCCGGATCTGAGCGGCCAGCCCGGGATCCTCACACCCCACCACATCCACCACCCATATCCGCGGGGTCAACAACAGCAGCAGCGCCGCATATACCGCCGCCGCCACCAGCAGTCCCCGGCGGCGCCGATACCGATGCAGCCGGAAAGGCAGGCCGTATTTCCGCTCCACCCGCATCCGCACGCAGGCACGGCGGGCAAGAGGACGCATCCGCCGATAGTCCCGGGCGAAGCAGCAGAATCGGGTGGTTTCCCCCCGGCGCTGCACCCCCCACACCTGCATATTCCGGGCGGTGATGCCGTTGAGCAGCCGCTCCGGATAGCCGCCCTCCGTCTCCACCCGCACCCAGCCGGGAAACCACCGCCACACCGCCGTCAGCAGCATCGCCCGCTCACCCCTCTCCCCGGATGAATTCAATGCGCTGCAAATCTCCGGTAACCGTCGCGCCCTCCTCGGTCAGGCAGCCCATTTCCAGACCGCAGCCGAAAAAAGCCACCTGCCCCTCCGGGGTGCGCAGGCGAATGCATTCCTCCGTATACCCGGCGATTCCCCGGCAGCCGCCGATCACCGCCCGATGGCTACCCTCGATCTCCAGCGTCGCCGCCGCCGCCAGCACCCCGCCGGGCAGATCCATCGCCCGCTCCACCCGCCGTCCCAACTGCCGTTTGCGCCCCATAGCCCTCTCATCCTCCCGCTCCCGTTTGCTTTCTATGTGTATGCGCCGGGCCGGGGCATATATGCCCTCCCGCCCGCATACAGTGAAATCAAAGGAAGGGGGACAAACCGTGTTCATTCACATCTATCGCAAACAAACGCTGCTGGAGGTGGGGCGGCTGCTGGCGCTGGCCGGGCTGGCGGGGCTGCTGCTGTGCCGACCTCAGGCACTGGCCACCGGCATCAGCCGGGGACTGGCGGTCTGTGGGCAGGTCATCATTCCCACGCTGTATCCGTTCATGGTATTGGCGGGGCTGCTCACCGACTCGCCTCTGTGCCGCCGCCCGGGCAAACGAGTCGCCCGCATCACCCGGCGGCTGTTCGGGCTGCCGGGCTGCTGTGCTCCGGTGATCCTCTTAGGACTCATCGGCGGCTATCCCGCCGGGGCGCTGGGAATCGGAGGGTTGCTGCACCAGAACTGCATCAACCGGGAGGAGGCCCGCCGCATGACCCGTTTCTGCATCAATGCCGGGCCGGGCTTCATCGTCAGCACGGTGGGCAGCGGGCTGCTGGGCAGCAGCACGGCCGGGTGGCTGCTGTTTGCCGCCCACGCCGCCGCCTCGCTGGGCATCGGCATGGGGCTGGGCCGGGGACACCGCCATCCCCGCCCCGAACGTCCGCCCGACAATACGCCCCCACGCGCTCTGGCACAGGTGGTCAGCGATACCTGCGGCAGTCTGTTGTCCCTGTGCGGATTCGTGCTGCTGGCGGCGGCGGGGCTGTCGCTGCTGGATTCCGGAAAGCTGCTCCCCATCCTCGGAAATCTGCTGCGGCTCCCCCCCGCCACTCTCAGCCGTATCGCCGCCGGCATCACAGAGGTCAGCTGCGGCTGCATGGCGCTGGCCGCATGGGAGCCGATGGCCCCCTTCTGGCTGGGGCTGTGTCTCGGCTGGGGCGGATTATCCGTCCACGGACAGGTATGGGCGGCGCTGCGAGGGCAGCTTTCCCCCGACAGCGGTTTTTTTCTGGGGCGGCTGCTTCACGGGGTGCTGGCCGGCTGTCTCTCGCTGCTGCTGTTCTATTGGATCCCCGCCCCGGGGCGCGCTGCCGACGCGATGGCATCCGGCGACACGGCGCTGCCGTTTTCCGTCACCTGCGCCGCCTCGCTGGCGCTTCTGGGATTCACATTTTTGGCCATGCTCACCTTTTCTCCAAAAAACACTGGAAAAAATGCGCCGGATGTGATACACTGAGAATACGATATGGGATATTCTGTGATTACGAGGGGATTCGTTATGCGTCGGAAGCTCTATGGCAACTCCATCAATCCATGCTGTGAATACTGCGCCTGTGCCAGGCGGTCGGCCGACGGGCGGGTGATGCTGTGTGAAAAGCGGGGCATCGTCCCCACTTATCACCATTGCCGGCGGTTCCGGTACGATCCCCTCAAGCGGATCCCCTTCCGCCAGCCTGCGCTGGAAGCCTTTGAGGCCGCCGATTTCAAGCTGGACTGAAACGAAACAAATCAAGCACCCGTTCCTGCGAAAGCGTCCTGACACTTCCGCGGGAACGGGTGCTCTGTTTACTGCGAACCGGCCGGCTTTACGCCATGGGTTTCGACAAACCAACATCATTCCGATGATTATAGGTGAAATCCGGCGCTACCTGCGGGACAACAACGCCATCCGCATCAGCCGCTCCATGCGGGACGTGGCCTACCGCGCCATGCAGGTCAAGGAGCAGCTGCTCAACGAGAACCACCGGGAGCCGACCATCGAGGAGATCGCCAAACGGCTGGAGCTGCCGCGAGAGGATGTGGTGGTGGCGCTGGAGGCCATCGTGGATCCGGTGTCCCTCTATGAGCCGCTGTACAATGACGGCGGAGACACCATCTACGTGATGGATCAGCTGGGCGATCCCAACGACGACAGCAACTGGCTGGATGAGATTGCCCTCAAGGAAGCCATTGCCGCCCTCAGCGACCGGGAAAAGCGCATCCTCAATCTGCGCTTTTTCAAGGGCATGACCCAGGTGGAGGTATCCGCGGAGATCGGCATATCTCAGGCGCAGGTCAGCCGTCTGGAAAAAGGCGCGCTGGACAAGATCAAGAAGCAGCTGTGAGCGGCGGGAATTATCCCGCCACCGCCGTGATCTGCACATTCCTGGCGGGCAGACCGGTCTGCCCCATGACGATCTCCATGATCTGCAAGCTCTGCTGGGGTTTCAGCTCTCCGCTTGCCACCACCACGGTGCAGGAGCCCTCCTCAATGAATGCTACGCAATCGGCAAACCCCTTGGCGGTGATCAGATTCTCGATATTGCTTTCCTTCAGTATGTTCTCCGCCACCGCCGTAGCCTGCTTCTGAGCGGCCGCCTTCTGTTCGGCCGTGGCGGTCGCACCGCCGAGGGTATCCTCCAGCGTCCGCACCGCCTCCTCCCGCGCCTTCGTCCGGGTGCTACGGGCGGTGTCAAAATAGTTGCCGCCCGCCGTGTCCGCACCGGCGGACTTCGATTCCGAGTCGCCGGGCTTGCCCTGCACCGGAAGAGTGTCGGAGGGCGTGCTGCTCTCGCCGGTTTCCTGCCCCACGAAGGAGGTCTCTCCCAGCTTGCGTTCGCCGTCATCCGGCTGGGACGCGGTCACGCCCGCTCCCGCCGGGTCGCTTTGCAGCAGCGGGTCTTTAGTAAAATAATAATTGAGATACACCGCCACCCCCAGCGCCGCCACCAGCGACAGCATCATCCATTGTTTTTTCTGCAACAGTTTTTTCATCACATTGACCTCCCGTTATTGATTTTCTCGCTTCGCCACATACACCCGGCGGCCGGAGATATCCAGCGCTGCCGTCACCAGTGCGCTCACCTGCTCCCGTACCCGCTCGTCCCCGCCGCCGTCGCAGATGACCGCCACCCCCTTGACCGCCGGCTGCACCTCCGTCACCAGCAGCCCTACCGGTCCCGTCTCCGTCTCCACCGTCAGCGTTTTTTCGGTGCTGCCGGTATCCGACAGGGTGCGATCGGCGGCATAGACGAACTGAGCGCCGCGCTCCAAGGTTACCATCACCTGACAGTGCCCCACTCCGGCCGTGCGGGACAGCAGCGCCGTCAGCCGCTCCTCCAGCGCCCGCTCCACCTGCGCGGCGCTGAGGGTGGCGGTCGGAGCGGAAACGTCACCGTCGGCGGTACGGCGCGGGAGCAACTCCGACCCGGCGATGAGCAGAATCCCCGCCACCCCCAGCAGCATCAGTAACCGCCGCTTACGCGCCGAGCCCTCAAAGAAAAACCGCTGCACAGCGGCACCGAACCGTCCCATCGCTTAACCCCCTTCGTCCGCCGCCACAATCACCGGCGCTCCCAGCCGTTTTTCCGCCACCTGCTTGACCAGTGAGGAGCGCACCGCGTTCCGGGCATCCACATACAGGGTGATCTGTCTCATACTTATGCGGCCGTCCTCGTCAATATCCATACGACAATCCACTTTTTCCACCTCCATACCGTAGCTGGCCAATGCCTGATTGACCATCTGCCGCAGCACCGTTTCGGCCTGCGCCTTTGTTTGCCGCTGCATGGCGGCGGACAGCGCCTCCCCATCCACGGCGGTTGTCTCCGCGGTCAGCGCGGAAAACGACGGCTGCCAGCGCAGCAGCGGTGTCAGCAGCACACACAGAAACACGCAGGGCAGCAGCAGTCGTCCCTGCCGCCCCAGAGAGCTTTCCGGAAACAGGCGGTAGAGCAGCGTGCACACCACCGCCGCCGTGCACACCAGCACCGCCCAGGACCGCAGGTCGTTCATACGCCTCCCCCTTTCCCCACGAACGCGATCACCGAGGTGGACAGGATCATCAGCAGCGCGAACACCGCCAACACGCCGATGAGCACCCGCACCGCCCCGGCCACCGTGCGGCAGAGCTTTTCCAGCTGTCCCAGCTGAAAGAGCGCCGCAGTCCCCGCCGCCATATGCAGACAGAGATTCCAGCAAAGGCAGGCAATCAGCGGCGGCAACAGGATCAGCGCCGTGGCCGCCAGGCCGAAGCAGCCCACGGTCGAGCGCAGCAATCCGGCACAGCCCACCACGGTGGAATAGGCTTCGCTCAATGCCCCGCCCACCACCGGTACGAAGCTGGAGAGCGAAAACTTCAGCGCCCGGCCGCTCAATGTGTCTCCGGCTGCCGC
Organism: uncultured Eubacteriales bacterium; assembly: GCA_934636435.1. Lineage (GTDB taxonomy): Bacteria > Bacillota > Clostridia > Oscillospirales > Acutalibacteraceae > UBA5905. The sequence goes on along the minus strand of CAKUAQ010000019.1, from coordinate 6,010 downwards.
CACCATCTGCTGCACCGACAGCACCCCGGTGAATACGGTGGTGAACAACCCCATCGTCCACAGGATCGCCTTATAGATCCCGGCGCTGAGAGCGTCCAACGAAAACCCCTCGGTCACCGTACCGGTGCAGCCCAGCGCCAGCGATACGGTCAGCGCCGGCAGCACCACCGCCCGGATGAACTGCACCAACAGCTCTGCGGCCGCCAGCAGGGTGGTCTGATAGGACACCGCGCCCGCCGGTGCGCCGCCCGCCGTCAGAATCGCCCCATATACCGGCACATAGCTGATCATAAACACCGACACGCTGTCCACCGTCTGCCGCACCGTCGTGAGCAGCGACAAAAACGGCGTCAGCAGCAATCCGCAGGATGCCAGCACCGACACGGAATGGTAGGTCTGACGCAGCGTAAGTTCCGCCGTCAGCCCCTCCAATCCGCTGCCCATGGCCGACAGCACCACCACCGCTGTCAGCGAAAAGAGCACCTGCACGGGAGCGCTCTTCTGCTGCGTCAACAGCGATAAAAGCTGCTGCATCACCCGTGAAAAGGACAAATCCGTATAGGTTTCCGGCTGCAATGGGTCCCCCGGCAGACTGCGAAGCAATTCCTGCACATCTCCGGGGAGCTGTCCGGACAGCGTCTGCGCCCCACTGGCCTCCAGCAGCGCGTCGTAGTTTTCCTCCGCCGCCGCGGGGAGGCACAGCAGCACCAGCAGCCACGCAATCAGAATCAGCCGTCTCATCCCGTCACCGCCTGTTCCCGGATCAGCGCCGTCACCAGCGACAGAATCTGTTCAAACAGCGGCACGGCCAGCACCAGCAGCATCACTCGACCCACCAGCTCCGCCTTGGCGGCCAGCGCCGTTTCCCCCGCATCCCGGCAGGTGTCCGCCGCCAGCTGGGTCACCAGCGCGATGCCCGCCGCCTTCAGCACCACCGACAGGTATGCGCCGGAGACGCCGCCCGTCTCCATCATGGAGCGCACTGAAGAAACCAGCGGCACCATCTGCTGCGCCAGCCGCACCACCACCAGTGCCCCGGCACCCAGACACAGGCACAGCGCCAGCTCCGGGCGCTGGCTACGCAGCAGCACCGCCAACAGCGCCGCGCACAGCACCACCCCCAGCAGGGAGAGGAGGGAGGCGGTCATAGCCCGAACACCGATTTGACGGTGGCAAACAGCTCGCTGATCTGGGTGACGATCATCGCCAGCACCACGATCAAGCCCGCCAGTGTGGTGAGCATCGCCTGCTCCTCCCGTCCGGAGCGCACCAGCAGCTGGTTGAGCACCGCCACGATAATGCCGATGGCCGCAATCTTAAAGATCAAATCCACATCCATCCCGGTTTCCGTCCTTTCTCTGATTCGGGCAGCTAAAGCAGCAGCAGCGCCAGACATACCCCGCCGGCCACCCCCATGGTCTGATAGAGCTGTCCCCGCCGCCCCGCCTGCTCCCGCGCCTGACGGCAGGCCGCTTCCAGCCGCTGCCGGTAGGCGGCGAAATATGCCCGCTGCTGCTTTAATCCCGACCGCCCGCACCCGCAGGCAAACTCCGAGAGCAGCTGCCGATCCTCCGGCGTCAGCACGGCCGCCTGCCGTTCGACCGCCCCGGTGAAAGCCTCGGCAAAGATCTCACCCTTATCCAAGCCGGACAGCATATCGGTCAGCAGCTCCCACGGGCCGGTCGCCGGATTCTGCGCCAGCTCCCGGCACAGCGCCGACAAAGGCCGGCACGAACAGTTCATGTGCTGTTCCAGCGCCAGCAGCAGCCGGTCGGCCTGCTCCAGCAGCGCCACCCGCCGATACAGCCGCCGGGCATAATACATCCCCAACCCGATCCCCGCCAGCACCACCAACAGCGCGCCAAGCCATTTCATCCCCCATCACCTCCGGTTCCAGGCATTGCCGCCACGCGCCCGGACATTGCCGCCCGGCCAGAAAGACCCAGCACTCAAATACACCAGCCTCTGCCAGCCGCCGCACCAGCGGACGGCGCTCCAACTCCGCCGGAGAACGACCGTGGAGGGTGGCCACCACCGCCACCCCGGTGCGGGTGCAATCCAGCAGCTCCGCCACCTCCCGCCCATCTCCCAATTCATCGAACAAAATCACCTGCGGGGCAAAACACCGCACCGCCTGCCGAATTCCCTCCGGCTTGGGGTATCCCCGCAGCACATCGCATCCGGGCAGACCGTCCACTCCGGCGATCTCACCGCGTTCGTCCACCACCGCCACCCGGCAGCGCCGGGCGGCCAGCTGCTCCGCCAATTCCCGCAGCAGGGTGGTTTTGCCGCTGGACGGCTCCCCCACCAGCAGCGTACTATGTATCCCCCGTTCGGTATCCAACAGCGGCAACAGCCCGGCGGCGCTGCCCGGATGGCGGCGGGGCAGACGGATGCACAGCGAGGTGATCTGCTCCACCGTCTGCACCCCGCCGCCGGGCGTGTCCGACCCATAAACGGCCGTGCCCGCGACCCCCACCCGGATCCCCCCGGCGACGGATACAAACCCCTGCCGCAGCTCCTCCTCGTGGGCATACACCGATTCCTCACACAGCCGCAGGAACACCCGCTCCAGATCGGCGGCGGTACACACAAACACCCCCGGCTGCTTCAGTTCCGTCACGCCGCACCGTCCCAGATACCCGTCCCCGCCGGGCATGGACACCGTCACCGGCTGCCCGCTGCGTAGGCGCAGCTCCTGTATCTGCATCTGTATCCGCTCCGGCAGCCTCGCCAGCGCCTGCAGCCATTTCCCCGGCAAATACGGCTCCAGCATTGTCCAATCCATGTATGTGCTCATCCCTTAATTACGGAATTGAGGTCAGGCTTTGATCCGGCAGATCGCTGCCGGCAGCGGAAGCCTCTAAACACCCGGTCCGACGGTTTTCCGTCTTGTCCTCACCTCTTGTCCCATGTATATGGCCTTGTCCGACGGAATAGAACCGAAAAATACGCACAAAAAGCCCCCGGCTTTCGCCGGGGGCTCAGTCTGTCCGTATTCACGGGGAAACGCCCGTTATTTTTCAGGTATAAACATCATCGCAAAAGTAACCGACAGCAGAGCGCAGCACAGCCAAATCGCCTTATCGCCCAAGGCGACCGTCAGGACACTGCCCAGTCCCGCACCGATGCCGAATATCAGAATCACCCCGAAATAGGTGAGCGCCTTATGCAGGATCATCCGATCACGCACATGGAAATAGGCGCAGAGCGCTTCGGTGCCCGCCCGCAGATTGCCGATGCACATGGTGCTGGCATAGGCGTGTCCGCGCACCTTATGAAAGGTCTGCACCTGCATGGCGCAGACAAGCGAGACCAGAGCGTTTGCCAGCGGATCGACAGCCGACGGTAAAAAACCGACAAGGAACAGCAGCAGAATTTCGACGAGAAGAATGATCTGCCGCCAATGGATCTTTTCGTAGCTTTTCAGGCGCACATGGACGCATTCGGCCACCGCCGTGCCGACGACAAAGGCCACCACCGGCACCAGATACTTCAGCGCCGTCGCCCACTCCCGCTGAAACAGGGCCGTGCTGAGCAGCACGACATTGCCGGTCTGCGCATTGGCAAACACCCCGCCCCGGCTGATATAGGTGTAGGCATCCTGAAAGCCGCCGGACAAAACAATAAACACGGCCGCCCGAAAGCTGTCGGACATCTGTCCGCGAAACGGTTTCGTTGTGCGCATGATATAGTTCTCCTTCTCCGACGGTAATTCCCGACCGTTATATCATTCATCCGGGCGGTTCTCCATAAGCCCGCCGCCATGTCCGCCGCGAAAAATGCCCACCGAGGCCGCGCCTTGACTTCCGCAAACAGGTATAGTATAATGCAACTTACCCTATGTGTAAAATGTACATCAGACATATCCGATATATCTAAGTGATATAACCGAAGGGGGTTGCGCCATGTATGTCAGCTATGACTATTACCGCGTCTTTTACTATGTGGCGAAATACGGAACCGTCTCACAGGCGGCAAAGCTGCTACTAAACAACCAGCCGAATATGACCCGCACGATCAAGAAGCTGGAGGATGAACTGGGCTGTCCGTTGTTTTTACGTTCCAAAAAAGGGATGCGGATGACGCCGGAGGGGGAACGGCTGTACGCCCACATCCGCATCGCCATGGAGCATATCGAGGCCGGGGAATCGGAGTTGACCGAGAGCCGCAATTTGCAAAAGGGCACCGTGTATATCGCCGCCAGCGAGGTAGCGCTGCGCTGCCTGCTCCTGCCGGTGCTGAAAGCATACCGGCTCCTGTATCCGGGCATTCATATCCGCATTAGCAACCACTCCACCCCCCAGGCCATCGACGCGCTCCGGGACGGCTCGGCCGATATTGCCGTCGTCACAACCCCCACGGTGCAAACCGCCTCGCTCTGCGAAACCGCCGTCAGCCCCATCACCGAGGTACCCGTCTGTTCGCCGTTTTTCAAGGAGCTGGCGGACAGGCCGGTGTCACTGGCAGAGCTGACCGCATACCCGCTCATTACACTGGGGCGGGACACGGCCTCTTTCGCCTTTTATTCTGCGCTGTTTTCGCAGCACGGGGCCGCCTATAAGCCGGACATCGAAGCCTGTACGGCAGATCAGATCCTGCCGATGGTGCAGGCCGATCTGGGCATCGGCTTTGTGCCGGAGGAATTTTTACGGGACAGAGACGGAATCTGCAGGATTCACCTGAAAGAGCCGATCCCGGAACGGAACATCGTGATCATAAAGCGAAAAGAACAGCCTCTGAGCGTGGCAGCCGCCGAGCTGGAACGGATGATTCTGGAGGAAAGTGCCGTCTGAGCGGCGCTGCTGTTTTTCCGCCGCGTGTGCCATGCATCCTTATGTGCGCCACATATGCTTTCAAGCCCCCGGCACACCCGGGGGCTTTCTGTGCATCCGAAGCTTGTTTTTATGCACCGGAAGAATGCACCGAAACCAAACAACCGCATAGCGCCGGCCGGATCACGCTTTCTTTTTTCCGCACCGCGGTCACACCGGCGAAAACGCCGCCGCCGACAAAGAGCAGCGCCGTCCCCGGCACGAAACCGCTGCTGTCGCCGGTTTTTGGATTGTCGCCGGGAGTGGTGTCGCCGCCGCAAATGTTATCGCCGGCAATACCATATACCATCTTCATTGATCTTGAGACCGTGCCGCCGATGATGACGCCGCCGGAATCGGTTTCTGTGCCGCCGGTATCATACTTCCACAGACGGAACCGGACAACGACTTGATTGCCGGCTGACTTTCCTCGGCCGGAGCCTGCAAATAATTTTGCGCATAAATCTTGACGGGACCTGAAGATTCTAACCATATCATTTGAAATTACACTTATTTCAATATCCATAGTGATCACCCCGTATCCTTTTCTCAATATATGAATTTTTTAACATACCGTAATGGATAGCCTTATCATACAGTTCTTTTGCAGATTTTGTTTGATTGAGGTCGAAGAATGCATTCACAATGATATTTCAAACAATCTGATTGAATGCTATAACAAGAATTCTGGGCTTGGTGCAAAACCAAACAGGTTTTTTCCTCTTTTGAAAGTGCCAATAACCTCATTTCATTGTTTGTCTTTTTCTTCAACTTTGTTCGCCCTCATTCCGCTTTAAACGGTCTTACCTCGGCTCAGGTCGCCGGTTTGAATTGATCAAAACGAATAAAACGGGAGTTTTTGCTCGTTGCGTGAAGCTTTTCTATGATTTCGTGAGCTGTCTTTTCATTTTACCCTTACAGCGCCCTCACATCAATTGTAACGCCACAAAAGTTTTTTCACTTTTTTATATTTTACTCTTGACTTTTACGCGGATATGCCGTATAATACCACCTGTTGCCAAGGGTGACACGCGCTCGTAGCTCAGTTGGATAGAGTGTTTGACTACGAATCAAAAGGTCGGGGGTTCGAATCCCTCCGGGCGCGCCATAATGCGGACACAAAAAAGATGTGTCCGCCGAAAAGCCCGATTTTATCGGGCTTTTTTGCTACCCAAACGGCGATTTGCCTCTACGCT
>CAKUAQ010000018.1 GCA_934636435.1 uncultured Eubacteriales bacterium | reverse complement strand
GCCGTGAACAGCTCAGGAGCATCCGGAACGACCAATACCTCGTCCGCTTCCGGGAATCGGTCAGCATGGCTTTGGTCGGTGACGACCAGCACGTAAGCGCCGCGCGCCTTCACTTCCTTGATGTTAGACATGGTTTTGTCGATCAGCGCATTCTGACAGGCCAATGCGACCACAAAGGTGCCGTCCTCGACCAGAGATATCGTACCGTGCTTCAGCTCACCGGCCGCATAGGCCTCCGAATGGATATAGCTGATTTCTTTCAGCTTCAGGGAGGCTTCCAGCGCTACGGCATAATCGACGTTGCGCCCGATGAAATAGGCGTCCTCCAGTTCTGTGCATCGCCGGGCAATCGCCTTCAGATGCTCTTCGTTTTTTAACCCATCAGCTGCCAGACGGGGGAGGGTTTGCACTTGCCGGAGCAGGACAGCCGCGTCCGGCTCGGAAATACGCCCCAGTACGCCGGCCATATACAACCCCACCAGATACAGCATACAGACCTGTGTGGTATACCCCTTGGTGGTGGCAACGGCGATCTCCGGTCCTGCCCAGGTATACAGCACGTCATCGCTTTCGCTGGCGATTGAGCTGCCGACTACATTGACGATGGACAGCACCCGGGCGCCGCGGGCGTGCGCCTCGCGCAGGGCGGCCAGTGTGTCGGCGGTTTCTCCGGACTGGCTGATGATGATGACCAGGGTCTGGCTGTCAACGAGCGGATCCCGGTAGCGAAACTCCGAGGCCAGATCGACCTCTACGGGAATGCGCACGACCTTTTCGAGAAAATATTTACCCACCATACCGGCGTGGTAGGCAGATCCGCAGGCCACAATGACGATCCGATTCAATCGCTCAAGCTGTTCTTTGGTGAAGGATACACCGTCCAGCACGATGTTTCCAGCCTCGTCGATGCGGGGAGAAATGGTGGCGGCCAGCGCTTGCGGTTGCTCCATGATCTCCTTGAGCATAAAGTGGGCGTAGCCTCCCTTTTCGGCGGCGGCCACATCCCAATCCACCGTACGGACTTCTTTTTCAATGGGGGAGCCGTCGGCACCGTAGACCTGTACGCTGTCGCCGGTCAGCCGCACGATCTCGTGGTCGGCCAGCTGAATGACCCGGCGGGTATGGGCCAGTACCGCTGTAACGTCGGAGGCAATAAAATTGCCGTCCTCCGCCAGACCGACGATCAGAGGCGTTGCATTGCGCACGGCAATGATCTCTCCCGGATGATCGGCGCACAGGATTCCGAATGTATAGGAACCCTCCAGCTGGGCGACCGTCGCCCGCACTGCCGCCAGGAAATCCCCCGTATACAGCCGATCCAAAAGCTGAGCGACCACCTCGGTATCGGTCTCGGAGGAGAAAGTGACTCCTTCTGCCAGCAATTCGTCCTTTAACGACCGGTAATTCTCGATGATACCATTATGCACAACCGCAAAGCGTCCGTGCTGACTGACGTGCGGATGGGCGTTTATATCGCTGGGTTCTCCATGGGTCGCCCAACGGGTATGCCCGATTCCGACTGTCTGAGGGTACCCTTCGCCGTTATGCATATGTTCGGCCAGTATTTGCAGACGACCCTTGTATTTCTGCACCGACAGCCCATTAGCATCCAGCAGTGCCACGCCGGCCGAATCGTACCCACGGTACTCCAGCTTAGATAGTCCTTCCAGCAGCAGGGGTGCCGCCGGTTTTTTTCCGATATATCCAACGATTCCACACATGAAAATACCCTCCGTTTGCACAATTGCATAAGATTGTTACATTATAGCGTAGTTTTCCGAAAAAAGCAAGCAGAAAATCAACATAATCGGCGCTGATAGCGGAAATAGCTGTTTACAGTCAGCGGTAGACCGCAGTATCATTGTATGCGCATAAAACCACTCTATTCAAATGTGGCGCGGTGCTTTCACATTGACAAAGGGGACGGAGTGGAGTACAATGCAGATACTGTAACTGTGAGGTGATAGTGATGCATGCAATGGAGAAACAATTTCATATACGCTGCGGAGCAGGGGATGTCGGTCGATATTGCTTGCTTCCCGGCGACCCGGGTCGCTGTGAACGGATCGCCGCCCGCCTGGATGACCCCCACTTTGTGTCGTCTAATCGGGAATTTACCGTTTACACCGGTTCGCTGCTGGGGGAAACGGTGTCGGTCTGTTCGACCGGTATCGGCGGCCCCTCGGCGTCGATCGCTATGGAGGAGCTGCACAATATCGGCGCCGATACGTTTATCCGCGTGGGCACCTGCGGCGGCATTGATCTGGATGTACGTGCCGGGGATCTGGTGATCGCCACCGGCGCGGTACGCTACGAGCATACCAGCCGGGAATATGCGCCCATCGAGTTCCCTGCCGTGGCGGATTTTTCGGTGACGCGTGCGTTGACGGATGCGGCCGCTGCAAGCGGCCGCCGCTATACCGTTGGCGTGGTACAATGTAAGGATTCCTTTTACGGGCAGCACGATCCCGGGCGGATGCCGGTGGCGGCAGAGCTGACGTAAAAATGGGAGGCCTGGAAACGGCTGGGGGTCAAGGCCAGCGAAATGGAATCGGCTGCGCTGTTTGTCGTAGCCGCAGCCCTTGGCTGTCGCTGCGGCGCTTGTTTTCATGTGATCTGGAATCAGGAACGGGAAGCGGCCGGATTGTCTCAGGAAATGACCGAAGATACGGAAGCGGCTGTGGAGCTGGGCGTGGCAGCGATGAAAGAGCTGATCCGATTCGATCACGGCTGACGGTTAGACAAACCACCGAAGAAGACGGCCTGCTCGCGCAGCATCCGCCTTTCTCGGTGGTTAATATTTTTTCGAATAACCTATTGACAAGGTAGGTAAGTTCTGGTATACTGCCTATCGAAACGGTAGGTGATTTATGCCGCTTCAAAAACGCAGTATACCGACGGCTATACCGGCTGTCGGCATGGATAAGGAGAGGAAACAATGACAGTCTATGCAGATAATGCAGCCACGACAAAAATGAGCCGCACGGCCATTGATTCCATGCTGCCGTACATGGAGGATATTTACGGCAATCCGTCCAGCCTGCATTCGGAGGGGCAGGCTGCCGCCGAGGCGCTGGCCTCGGCGCGAGCGCGGATCGCCGCCTGCCTGGGGTGTGATCCAAAGGAGATTTATTTTACTTCCGGCGGTAGTGAAGCGGACAATCAGGCGATCCTGTCGATGGCCGCCCGCGGCGAACGGCTGGGGAAAAAGCACATTCTGTCCACGGCGTTTGAACACCACGCCGTACTGCATACGCTGGAAAAGCTGAAAAAGCAGGGCTTCGAGGTGGAACTGCTGGATGTGCATGACATCGGGAACATTACGGCCAAACAGGTGAAAGCGGCGATTCGTGAGGATACCTGTCTGGTGACGGTCATGTACGCCAACAATGAGATCGGATCGATCCTGCCCATTGCTGAGATCGGGGAGATCTGCCATGAGAAAGGGGTCCCGTTTCACACAGACGCGGTGCAGGCTGCCGGGCATTTGCCGATTCGGGTGCAGGAACAGCATATCGACCTGTTATCCCTTTCGGCCCATAAATTTCATGGCCCGAAAGGGATCGGTTTGCTATACGCACGCAAGGGCTTCCCGCTGATATCCTTGATCGAGGGCGGCGCTCAGGAGCGGGGCAAGCGCGCCGGCACTGAGAACATCCCCGCCATCATGGGAATGGCGGCCGCACTGGAGGAGGCGTGTGCGCATCTGGCTGAGAATGCGGCCAAGGTGACCCGGCTGCGGGATCGGCTGATCGCGGGACTTGCGGAGATCCCGCACAGCGCCCTCAATGGCGATCCCGTACAGCGGTTGCCCGGGAATGTGAATTTCTGCTTTGAGGGTATCGAGGGTGAGAGCCTGCTGTTGCTGTTGGATGCACGGGGTATATGCGCCTCCTCCGGCTCAGCCTGTACCTCCGGTTCGCTGGATCCCAGCCACGTGCTGTTGGCCATCGGGCGCACCCATGAGGTGGCGCATGGCTCACTGCGGCTGTCTCTGTCCGCGGAAAACACCGAACAGGATGTGGACTATATTTTGCAGGAGGTGCCGCAGGTAGTGGAATATCTGCGGAATATGTCTCCGCTTTGGCGGGATAAGATAAGCGGCAAAAAACCGTTTTTACTGTGATTGGAGGAATCGACTATGGCACTGTACAGCGATACGGTAATGGATCATTTCAAGAATCCCCGGAATGTGGGCGTCATCGAAAATGCCGATGGCGTGGGCGAGGTCGGCAACGCCAAGTGCGGCGATATTATGAAGATCTATCTGAAGATCGACAACGATATCATCACCGATGTGAAGTTTGAGACCTTTGGTTGCGGCTCGGCCATCGCTTCCAGTTCGATGGCAACGGAGATGATCAAAGGTAAACCGCTCTCGGAAGCGTTGCAGTTGTCCAATAAGGCGGTTGCAGAGGCGCTGGATGGATTGCCGCCGCATAAAATGCATTGCTCCGTGCTGGCGGAAGAGGCGATCCGGGCGGCTGTAAAGGACTATTACGATCGACACGGAATAGCCTACGATGCCTGTCGGTTTGCTTCCTGTGACAGCTGTTGCCACTGTCACGAATAACAGCGACGGGAGGATGCGCAGATGATGGTTTCAACGCGGGGACGGTATGCGCTGCGGGTGCTGCTGGATCTGGCAGAGCACAGCAACGGCGCATACATACCTATGAAGGATATTGCCCGACGGCAGGAGGTTTCCAAAAAATATCTGGAGCAGATCATGCCTGCGCTGACCCGGGGCGGACTGGTCGAGGGAGTTCACGGCGTCGGGGGCGGCTATCGTTTGAAGCGCCCGGCGGAGGAATGCCGTGTCGGCGAGATACTCCGATTGACAGAGGGCGATCTGGCGCCGGTGGCGTGTCTGTCCGGCAAAGCAACACCTTGCAGCCGTGCCGCAGAATGCCGTACTCTGGGGATGTGGAGCCGGTTCAACGACATGACCAACGCCTATTTTGATGGGATCACACTGGCAGATCTGCTGGGGGATCGCCGGACAAGCCGGAGTCCTAAGGACGACGCTGCGCCAAACAGGTGGGCCCGATAAGCCAATCGTCTCATAGAACCGTAAAAAAGAGATGCCCGATCGGGTATCTCTTTTTTGATGAGCTCGTAAAATATATTTGTGAAAAACGGCGGCTGCGACACATATTTTTCTCTCGCTCTCGCACAATAGATACCGAATACAGAAATGAGGTGGCGGGATGAAAAAATGGTGGATATTACCGCTGGCGGCGGTGATGGCGGTGGCGGGGATCGGTCTGGCAAAAAGCAATCGGCGGGAGACGGTGGCGGTGCGCACGGCGGTGCTCAAGCCTCAGAGTGTCGAACAGACGATCTCATGCTCCGGCGTGGTGGAAGCGGGGGAGCTGCGCCCGATTCCGGTGATGGCCAGCTGTGTGCTGAGTGAGGTTTCGGCGCGTGAGGGACAGGCGGTGCGAGAGGGCGATGTATTGGCTTGCGTGGATAAGCAGGCATCCCGTGCCTATGCAGCGCAATCTGCCGGGGGCGCGGCACAGGTGTTGGCGTTGGCTGCGGCTTCGGACACCGTCACGGCACCGTCGGCAGGCATATTGGCTTCGGTAAACGCCTCGTCCGGAGAGCATCTGTCCATGGGAGAGCCGTTGGCGATGTTGGCACCGATCAACGGTTTGCAGGTGCGTGTGGCTATTCGGGAAAAGAATCTGCCCCGCTTGCAGGTCGGGCAAAAGGTCCATATCCGAGGTGATGGATTTGAAAAGGCAGTCTATGAGGGTGAGCTGATCCGCATTTCCTCTGCCGGGCGGCAGACCGCCGCCGGCGACACCGTGGTGGAGGGGATCGTTTCGTTGAATGAGGGACAGGCGGACGAATCTCTCCGGTTGGGGTTGACCGCACAGGCGCAGATCGTTACCGCTACGGTGTCCGAAGGGCTGCTGCTCCCGTATATGGCGATACAGGAGGATGAAAATGGGCAGGAATATGTTTATCTGCTGAAGGATGGACAGGCGGTACGGCATACGATCACATCGCAGGCGGAACTAAGCAAGGGCGTGTTGACAGACGATGCTGCACTTTTTGGTTCGACACTGATCCTGGAGCCTCAAAAAGTACAGGACGGCACGGTGGTATATGCCGCTGGGGAGGATACGCCATGAGAGAACTTTGGCGCAGCGCCTTCGCCGGGTTCCGGCACCGTCGGCTGCGGACGGCACTGACTGTGTGCGGCATCGCCATCGGCACCGCCATGGTGGTGCTGGTCTCCGGTATCGGGGAACTGGGCAAGGCGGCGGTGCAACGGGAGCTGGAGGACATGGGGGTGCACGGACTGTCCGTGAGCGCCTCCGACGGACTCAATGATGATTGCCTGCACGCTATCCGGGAGCTGCCTGCCGTGCGGCAGGCCATGCCGCTCATATTGGAGTATACTACTGCGCATTTTCCGGTAGGCAGCGATTACGGGGTGGTGAGTTGCGGCATTGATGCCGGTGCGGATCAGCTGATTTCACTTCAGCTCCTTCACGGGAGGCTGTTCAGCCGGGGTGATGTGGCGTCATCGGCTAATGTGTGTGTGGTGGATGCCTCATTGGCGAAGGCAGTATACGGACGGGAAAACGTGGTAGGAAAGACCCTGTCGGTGTTGCTGGATGAACAGCGGGTGCCGATGACCGTCGTGGGTGTTACCGCTACCGGCAGCAGCCTTTTGAAAACCGTGTCGGCGATGATTCCGCACATGATCTATGTACCGTATACCACATTGCAGGGCTATACCGGCGATGCTTCCATTGACCAGATTGCCGTGCGGGTGACAGCGGATGCCGTCGGTACGGAGGATACCATCCGCCGCGCATTATCTCACAAGTCGGTGGGTACGCTCAAGACGGAGGATCTGGCTTCGCAGCGGGAACGTCTGGAAAGTGTCGCGTCCATTGTCACTGCTGTGTTGACGGCGGTTGGCGGCGTATCGCTGCTGGTATCCGGCTTTGGGATCATGACATCCATGCTGTCCTCGGTGAACGAACGCACCCGGGAAATCGGCATCAAAAAGGCGGTGGGAGCGGGCCGCGGACGGATATGGCTGGAATTTCTGGCGGCTGCGGTGCTGCTCAGTCTTGTGGGGGCATTGATCGGCACCGTGCTGGGCGGCGGCCTTGTGATCGGGGCGTGTCGGGTTTTGGGTTTGCCGATACCTTCGGTGGGCGGCAGCTGGTCTCTGGCTTTTTTCTTTACGCTGTTTCTGGGCGCGGCTTTCGGCTCGTACCCTGCTTATCTGGCCTCCGGCATGGCTCCGGTCGAGGCTTTGCGGCAGGAATTGTAAAAAACCTTTGCTTTTTTTCACAACTATGGTATAATAGTCGGGTATAAGCCGTCTTTGCCGGATGCCCTTCCTATGGCGGTACACGGATCAGAACTGCCGCTGCGGAGACCGGCTCCCCCGATATGATCGGGTTTTCGGCGGGAATAAGAAAGGGTGCTTGTGTGGAAAAGTATCGGATCATCGGCGGCAATCGGCTGTCGGGAGCTGTGGATATCAGCGGAGCTAAGAATGCGGCGGTGGCGATCCTGCCGGCGGTTATCCTGTGTGATGAGCCGTGCATTCTGGAAAATGTGCCGCATATCAGCGATGTGTTCACCACGTTGGATATTCTGCGGAAGCTGGGGGCCGGAGTGGAGTGGAAGGACACCAATATTGTGGAGATCGACCCCCGCTCGGTGCATACCGCGGTTGTGAATGAGGAATTGGGGCGCAAGATGCGCGCCTCCTATTATTTTATCGGCGCGCTGTTGGGGAAGATGGGACGGGCGCGTGTGCCTATGCCCGGAGGATGTGATTTCGGCACCCGCCCCATTGATCTGCATCTGAAGGGATTCCATGCGCTGGGTGCGCAGACGGAGATGCTGGAGGATAATATCATCACTGTCCACGCCGATCGTCTGGAGGGGGATGCAGTTTATCTGGATACCGTCAGCGTCGGTGCCACAATGAATATCATTCTGGCGGCCGCCCGCGCCAGAGGTTCAACGATCATCGAAAACGCTGCCCGTGAGCCGCATATCGTGGACCTGGCCAATTTTCTCAATATGATGGGGGCGGATATCCGGGGCGCCGGTACGGATGTCATCAAAATTCGCGGCGTGCAATCGCTTCACGGGGCGGATTATTCCATTATCCCCGATCAGATCGAGGCGGGTACTTATATGGCCATGACGGTGGCCACCGGCGGCGATGTGCTGATCCGGAATGTAACGCCGAAGCATCTGGAATCCATCTCCGCCAAGCTGGAGGAGTTGGGTGCCACTTTCGAGGACATGAATGACGCCGTGCGTATCCGCTGTGACGGGCGTCTGCATCACAGCAACATCAAGACCATGCCTTACCCCGGATTCCCAACGGATATGCAGCCTCAGTTCGGGGTGCTCTTATCCATTGCAGAGGGAACGAGCACCATCACCGAGGGTATTTGGGAGAATCGTTTCCGCTACACCGATCAATTGCTGCGCATGGGTGCGCAGGTATCGGTGGAGGGCAAACGGGCGGTTTTCACCGGTGTGCCGGAACTGACGGCCGCATCGGTGGATGCGTTGGATCTACGCGCCGGTGCGGCCATGGTGCTGGCCGGTCTGGTGGCGAAGGGAGAAACCGTGGTGTCCCATGTCAACTACATTGAGCGCGGATATGAGACTATTGTGGAGAAGCTCATTCGTCTGGGTGGCGACATCCGCCGGGTGAACGAAAGCGAATAAAGAAGCAAGACCGCAGACGGTTCTGCCGCACAGAGCGGAGGGTCTGCGGCCTTGATTTTGAAAGGAAAATCCGAGTATTATGCTGCGATATTGTTCTTTGTTCAGCGGTAGCAGCGGCAACTGCACCTATGTTGCCACGGCAGATGGCGGCATTCTTGTGGATGCAGGCGTGTCTGCCAAGCGTATCTCCGAGGCGCTGGCGCAGCGGGATATTCCGCCATCCTCCATCAAGGCGGTGCTGGTGACCCACGAGCATTCCGACCATGTGGCGGGGCTGCGGGTGCTGTGCAAAAAATACGGATGGCCGGTGCTGGCATCGGTTGGTACATTGGATGCTCTGACTGAGGGAGATAAGGTGGCGGCATCCCAGCGGCTGTATGTGCTGTCCCCGGGTAAGGCGGTAGGCATTTACGGATTGCGGATCACACCCTTTTCCACGCCGCATGACAGCCGGGAATGTCTTGGCTTCCGTATTGAGGGAGAGGACCGGGCTTTGGCGTTGGCTACCGATATCGGATATATGACGGATGAGATTCGTGCGGCGCTGACCGGATGTCAGCTGGTACATATCGAATCCAACCACGATCCCGTTATGTTGCGTAACGGACCGTATCCGTTCTATCTGCAGCAACGCATTTTAGGAGACGACGGCCACTTATCCAACGATGCCTGTGCGGCTGTGCTGCCCGCATTGGTGGCGAGCGGCACCACACGCCTGGTTCTGGCGCATCTCAGCCGTCAGAACAATACGCCTCAGCTGGCGGCGGATACGGCGACGCAGGCATTGGCGGACGCAGGGGCGGCCGTCGGCCGGGATTGCCTGCTGGAGGTGGCGCAGCCGGAGGGGACGAAGCCGGTAACTTACTTCTGAGGGGGAGTACCTGTGCTGAATGTGACGGTACTGTGTGTGGGAAAGCTGAAAGAAAATTATTGGCGGGATGCCTGCGCGGAGTACGTCAAGCGGCTGGGTGCATTCTGCCGCATTCAGGTTATAGAAGTGGCGGAGGAACGCCTGCCGGAGAGTCCGTCGGCAGCCCAAATTGCCGCTGTGGTGGAGGCGGAGGGCCGCCGCCTGGAGGAAAAGTTGCCGCGGGACGGACTGGTTATCGCCCTGTGCATCGAGGGGAAGGAGTTGGATTCGCCCGCCTTGGCCGAGTATATCCGGAAAGCCACTGTGGACGGAAAGAGCCATGTGACATTGCTGATTGGCGGTTCCTATGGGCTGTCCCCGGCGATAAAAGCTCGGGGGCAATTGCGCCTGTCCATGTCGCCTATGACTTTTCCTCATCAGCTGGCCCGTGTGATGGTGCTGGAGCAGGTGTATCGGGCGTTTCAGATCCTCGGCGGAGGAAAATATCATAAATAGGGGTTGACAAGTGTCGATTCGGGGAGTATGATAGGACACGAAAAGCGTGGATAGAGACAGTAGCGCACGGTTGGATCTCCACAGCGAGCCGGGGAGGGTGCAAGCCCGGCGGTGTGTTTCCGTGTGTGAATATCCCTCTGGAGCTGCGGACTGAAAGGAATGAGCGTTCCCATTAAGTTACGCCGGGTTTCCTCCGTTAAAGGGAAGGCGTATGGTGGTACGCACGCAAAGGGTGGTATAGCGAAGAAAGACCTTCGTCCTGTTTGCAGGGCGGAGATTTTTTATTTTTTACGGAGGTGCATTATGTACAAGAAAGTACCGACCAGCATGGATTTCGTTAAGCGCGAGGGCGAGGTGCTGCAATTCTGGACGGACAACGATGTGTTCCGCCGCAGCATGGAGCAGCGCAAGCAGGGGGAGACCTACACCTTTTATGATGGTCCTCCCACTGCCAACGGCAAGCCCCATATAGGCCATGTGCTGACCCGGGTGATCAAGGATATGATTCCTCGCTACCATGCGATGAAGGGGCAGATGGTGCCCCGGAAGGCGGGCTGGGATACCCACGGCCTGCCGGTGGAGCTGGAGGTCGAAAAGAAGCTGGGCCTGGACGGCAAGGAGCAGATCGAGGAATACGGTCTGGACGGGTTTATCCAGCAGTGCAAGGAGAGCGTCTGGAAATATAAGGGGATGTGGGAGGAATTCTCCGGCATCGTCGGTTTTTGGGCGGATATGGATGACCCGTATGTAACCTATCATAACAACTACATCGAGTCGGAATGGTGGGCGCTCAAGCAAATTTGGGATAAAGGCCTGCTGTATAAGGGCTTCAAAATCGTTCCGTATTGCCCCCGCTGCGGCACGCCCCTGTCCAGCCATGAGGTGGCGCAGGGGTATAAGTGCGTGAAGGAGCGTTCCGCCATTGTGCGGTTCAAGGCGAAAAACGAGGATGCATACTTTCTGGCGTGGACGACCACCCCGTGGACGCTGCCCTCCAATGTGGCGCTGTGCGTGAACCCGCAGGACACCTACTGCAAGGTGCTGGCGGCAGACGGCTATACCTACTATATGGCGGAGGCGCTGCTGGATAAGGTGCTGGGTAAGCTGGCTACCGAGGACAAGCCCGCCTATACCGTGCTGGAAAAGTTTACCGGTGATAAACTGGAATACAAAGAATATGAGCCCCTGTACGATTGCGCTAAGCGGGTGGCGGATAAGCAGAATAAAAAAGGCTTCTATGTGACCTGCGATACCTATGTCACCATGAGCGACGGTACCGGCATCGTGCATATTGCGCCGGCGTTCGGTGAGGACGATGCGCAGGTCGGCCGTCGGTATGAGCTGCCCTTTGTGCAGCTGGTGGACGGCAAAGGAGATATGACGGAGGATACTCCCTTTGCCGGTCTGTTCGTTAAGAAAGCCGACCCGCTGGTATTGGAGGATCTGGATAAGCGCGGGCAGCTGTTTGATGCGCCCAAGTTTGAGCACGACTATCCGTTCTGCTGGCGCTGTGACACGCCGCTGCTGTATTACGCCCGGGAGAGCTGGTTCATCCGGATGACGGCGGTGCGGGAGGATCTCATCCGCAACAATAACACCGTCAATTGGATTCCCGAGAGCATCGGTAAGGGCCGCTTCGGCGATTGGCTGGCGAATGTGCAGGATTGGGGCATCAGCCGCAACCGGTATTGGGGCACGCCGCTGAATATCTGGGAGTGCTCCTGTGGGCATATGCATTCCGTGGGCAGCATCGCAGAGCTGCGGAGTATGTCGGATAACTGCCCGGCGGATATTGAGCTGCATCGCCCCTATATCGATCAGGTGACCATCCGCTGCCCTCAGTGCGGCGGTGAGATGCACCGGGTGCCGGAGGTGATCGACTGCTGGTTTGATTCCGGCTCCATGCCCTTTGCCCAGCATCACTACCCCTTCGAAAATCAGGAGCTGTTCAAGCAGCAGTTCCCGGCGGATTTCATCTCTGAGGCGGTGGATCAGACCCGTGGCTGGTTCTATTCGCTGATGGCAATTTCCACGCTGCTGTTCAATCAGGCGCCCTTCCGTAATGTGATCGTGCTTGGACACGTGCAGGATGAAAACGGGCAGAAAATGAGTAAATCCAAGGGCAATGCCGTGGATCCCATGGAGGCTCTGCAAACCTACGGTGCGGATGCCATCCGATGGTATTTCTATTCCAATTCCGCTCCGTGGCTGCCCAACCGTTTCCATGGCAAGGCGGTACAGGAGTGCCAGCGGAAATTCCTGGGCACTTTGTGGAACACCTATGCATTCTTCGTGCTGTATGCCAATATCGACGGATTTGACGCCACCAAGTATACGCTGGACTATGATAAGCTCAGCGTGATGGATAAGTGGCTGCTGTCCAAGCTCAACAGTACCGTCAAGGCGGTGGACGAAAATCTGGCGGCGTATCGCATTCCGGAGACGGCGCGGGCGCTGGAGGATTTCGTGGATGAGATGAGCAACTGGTATGTGCGCCGCAGCCGGGAGCGTTTCTGGGGCAAAGGAATGCCCCAGGATAAGGTGAATGCGTATATGACGCTGTATACGGCTCTGGTGACGGTAGCCAAGATTGCGGCGCCTATGATCCCGTTTATGACCGAGGATATTTATCGCAATCTTGTCTGCACCAACGACCCGAATGCCCCCATCAGCGTACATCTGTGCGACTTCCCGGCGGTGCAGGAGCAGTATATCGACAAAGCGCTGGAAACCCGTATGGACGACGTCATCAACATCGTGGTGTTGGGTCGGGCCGCCCGCAACGGTGCAAACTGTAAGAATCGTCAGCCACTGAGCAAAATGTATGTGCAGATGGAGGATTCGCTGGAGACGGAGGACGCAGCGATCATCGCAGACGAGCTGAATATTCATTCAGTGGAACGGATCGGCGATGCGTCGGCGTTTATGAGCTATGTGTTTAAGCCCCAGCTGAAAACGGTCGGTCCAAAATACGGCAAGCAGCTGGGTGCTATCCGGGAGGCGCTGGCGGCGCTGGACGGCAACACAGCCAAAGCGGAACTGGATACAACCGGTGTGCTGACTCTGCTGGATGGCACAGTTAAGCTGGCGCCGGAGGATCTGCTCATCGAAACGGCACAAACCGAAGGGTATTACACTGTTTCGGATAAGGGCATCACGGTGGCCATCGACACCCGCCTGACACCGGAGTTGATCGAAGAAGGCTTTGTGCGGGAGATCGTCAGCAAGCTCCAGACCATGCGGAAGGAAGCCGGTTATGAGGTGATGGACACCATCCGGGTCTTTGTGGCCGACAATGATCGGGTGCAGACCATTATGGAGCAGAACCGGGACAGCATCCTGCACGATGTCATGGGGGTGGCGCTGACGGTCGGTCAGGTCGGCGGCTATACAAAGGAATGGGATCTGAACGGCGAGACGGTCACGCTGGGCGTGGAAAAAGTCGAAAAATAACCGTTTCCGTCTTGCTATTTGATTCCAAATGGGGTATAATACAACCATTCCGATAAAGAAAGGCGGTTTTACGATATGATCGTGACAAAAGATATGACCATCGGTTCCATTCTGGATGCTGACCGGGAGACGGCTCCCTTCTTCCTGGAGATGGGGATGCATTGCCTGGGATGCCCTTCGGCGCGTGGTGAATCTCTGGAGGATGCCTGCGCTGTTCATGGGGTCAGCGCGGATGAGCTGGTGGAAAAGCTCAATAAGCATTTCGGCAACTGATCGGATAGGTTCAGCTCCGTTCGGAGATCGTTCCGGGCGAAGTTTTCCTGCTTTCTGTAAAGGAGAATACCTTGCGTGCTGGACGAACGACTGAAAGCTGTTGCAGCGGCGGTGCGACCGGGCAGTCGGGTGGCTGATATCGGCACCGACCACGGATATCTGCCGGTGTACCTGGTGAACGAAGGCATCTGCCCCCGGGCGATCGCCGCCGATCTGCGCCCAAAACCGTTGGAGGCTGCCCGATTTCATGTGCAGGCATCGGGCTTGAGCGATCGGATCGACTTGCGGCTGGGAGATGGACTGACGCCGGTCGCTTCGGACGAGGTGGACGATGTGGTGATCGCCGGTATGGGGGGCGAGACCATTGCCGGAATTTTGGCGGCAGCCGATTGGGTGCAGGATCCCCGGCTGCGGTTGGTGCTGCAGCCTATGTCAAGAGCGGAGGAGCTGCGCCGTTATTTGCTGTATCACGGATTTTCCGTCACGGATGAACGATTGGTGCTGGACGGACGGCACCTGTATCCGGTGATCGTGGCAGCCTATACAGCCGCACCGCCGCCGCCGGATGATCTGCCTGTATATGCCGGAGCCTTTACACCGGAAGAGGGGCGACCATATCGCCGGATGATGGTGAACCATCTGCGCCGAAAGGCGCTGGGACTGTCGTCGCAGGCGGAGAGTGAACTGTTGCGGATTGCCGAACAGTTGGAAATCATGTGTGAGGAGGAACAGCGTGATACAGGATATGAAACTGTGGGCGGACGGAATGCCCTATAACGAGAAAGATCTTCCTTGCGAGAACCGCATACGCGCTTATTGGCAGGAGGACGGTCAGGTACATCCGGTGGTAATTATTTACCCGGGCGGTGCGTATCATCACTATGGCACGGCAGAGCAGCTGCCGATTGCGGAATTCTATTATGCGCATGGTTTTCATGCCCTGATTGTGTATTACCGCATTGATCCGCATCGGTATCCGGCGGCACTGGCGGATGCACAGCGAGCAGTAAAGCTGGTACGGTATCATGCGGCGGAATGGCATATTGATCCCAACCGGGTGTACACCATCGGTTTTTCTGCCGGAGGGCATCTGTGCGGCTGTGTGGCAACGCTGCCGGATGTGTGTACGGTATTGGGAGACGAGGTGGATACAATGTCCGCCCGCCCGAATGGAGCGATGCTGGGATATGCAGTGATCTCCTCCGACCCGGCCATCGGTCATTTGGGCAGTTTTGAATATCTGCTGGGCGACCGGTTTGAGGAATTAAGCGCCGATCTGTCGCTGGAGCACCGGGTGAGCGCGGATACCTGTCCCTGCTTCCTGTGGCACAGCATGGAGGATGACTGTGTGCCCGTAGAAAACTCATTGCGGTTTCTGGCGGCACTCCGCGCGGCGCGCATTTCGGGGGAAGGACACATTTTCCCTTGTGGCGGACACGGAAACGGTCTGGCAATCGGCGTGCCGGGAGAGAGCGCGTGGCCGGAACTGAGTCTGCGCTGGCTGGAGCGTCTGGCTGCGGGTCCGGCAGAGCTTACATAATTGTTAATATGTCCCCGGTATATACGTAAATCCCTGCCTCATACTACCGAGGCAGGAATTTTTTTGTTGGGGGGATCTGTCGGTGCGGACTTTTGGAAAATGCGTATATGTGCTGTTGGCGATTGTGTGTATAGTAACATTGGGGACGGTGGGGTACTTTCAGTACACACTGCCGGACAAGTTCACAGTTTCTGAGGGAGATTATCTGAATGCGGGGATCTGGCTTACAGCACGCCCGGATGCGGACACGCGATCGGTCGCTTTGTCCGGGGAAACGTTGGGTAATGCCGTCAAGCTGTCGATTTTTGGAGTGGTTCCTGTAAAAACGGTCACTGTGCACACGGCACCTGTTACAACGGTAACGGTATGCGGAACCCCTTTCGGCATCAAACTGTATATGGATGGGGTGCTGATCGTGGGTATGTCGGATGTGGCCACGGCCGGCGGCGCGGTCAATCCGGCTGCAGCGGCAGGCATCCGGGTAGGGGACACCATCGTTTCCATTAACGGGCAGGCGGTGACGACCAACGAGGAGGTGGCCAAGCTGGTGAATCGTTCCGGCGGGCGAACGCTGGCGCTGCGCATTCGCCGAGACGGGGTGGAATTTACCGCTTCATTCATTCCTGCCCGTCCGGTGGACGGAAACGGCTGGCGCGCCGGGCTGTGGGTGAGGGACAGCACGGCCGGGATCGGCATGCTGACCTTTTACGATCCATCCACCGGAGCGTATGGGGGACTGGGGCATCCGGTGTGCGACGGAGATACCGGCTCCCCGGTATCGGTATCCGGCGGAGAGATCGTTCCCGCGCGCATTTATGGTGTGCAGAAAAGCGTCAAAGGCAGTCCCGGCGAGCTGAACGGTGGTTTTGAACCCGGAAGGCTGGGCAGTCTGGAGGAAAATGCCGACTGTGGTCTGTTCGGTGGGTTATCGCAATACCCGGGCGGGGGCAACGCCATGCAGGTGGCGATGAAACAGGAGGTGCATACGGGCGCGGCGCAGATTCTCACCACCGTGGAGGGAAAGAAGCCGACGCTGTATGAGATCGAGATCCGCCAGGTGCGCACCAGCGCTGCCGCCGGAGTGCGCAATATGGTCATTCGTATCACCGATCCGGTTCTGTTGGAAAAGACCGGCGGCGTGGTGCAGGGGATGAGCGGAAGTCCGATCCTTCAGGACGGCAGGCTGGTGGGAGCTGTCACGCATGTACTGGTGGATGATCCGGAGAGCGGTTACGGCGTGTTCGCGGAGACAATGCTGGAGGAGGCACGGGGACTGCAGAACGGATCATCTCTGCGCGCGGCAGGATAGCTTGTCGGCCGACATCCGAAGAAAATCCTCTGCCTGTCCATAGGTGTGAAATGCAACTGCGGTCCCATAGAGATAGGTAACGGCATCGGATAATTCTTTCAAAGAATACGCTCGGAGATCCAACGTTTCCAATACGTGTTTCGCCGCTCCGTCATAAGGAGCATCGCGTAAATCGGAAATATAAGGGCATCCCACGGCATTTTTCAATGTTTCAAACAAATCCAATTCGCTCATCTTCCTTCGGAAATTACAAAACAGGTTCCTATGTAGGATAAACCAGATTTAGTGTATTTGTCAATACTACTATTCTGGTGTATTACAATGGCTGTCGGTGATGGTATGAAAGAGTGGTACGAAATTCTCCGGGGATTGCGGGAGGATCGGGATCTGAAGCAGGCGGATATCGCCCGACTGTTGGGAACGACCCAGCAGGTCTATTCCCGCTACGAAAACGGAATCAACGAGATTCCGCTGCGGCATATCGTGACCTTGTGTCGGTTTTATCGTGTGAGCGCCGATTATATTTTAGGGCTGCCGGAACAGAATAAAGCGTAATTTGATGCAGCGGAAATAAAAATTCGCTGCATTTTCTTGCTTTTTTGGCGTGGCGGCGGTACAATAGTCATAGTAACAGGAAACGGGAGTATAGGTATATGTATCTGTTATTCGATTTAGACGGGACCCTAACCGATCCGGGGCTGGGAATTACGAATTCCGTGCTGTACGCGCTGGAAAAATTCGGGGTCATACCTGCCGCCCGGGAAGAACTGTACCCGTATATCGGGCCGCCGCTGACAGATTCATTTCAGCGATACCACGGGCTGACACAGGAACAGGCGCAGCAGGCATTGGGATACTATCGGGAATACTTTTCCTCCCGGGGACTATACGAAAATGAGCTGTATCCCGGAATCGAACCGCTGCTGCGGACGTTGCGGCAGGCGGGGTATACCCTGATCGTTGCCACTTCCAAACCGGAGGAATTTACCCACACAATCCTCCGGTATTTCGGCTTGGACGGTTATTTTGCTTTCGTGGGCGGTAACACACTGGATGAAAGCCGTCCTACCAAGACAGCTGTCATCAGTTATATCCGGGAGCAGTATCCGGATATAACCGGGGAGAACACGCTGATGATCGGTGACCGGTGCTACGATATAGAGGGTGCGCACGCTTGCGGCTTGCCGGCTGTGGGGGTTCTGTACGGTTATGGCTCCCGGCAAGAGCTGGAAGCGGCAGGAGCAGACGCATTGGCAAAAGCCCCCGAAGAGCTGGAGGAGATCATTCGTCAGCGGTCGTCACTGTGATTTTGGTGTTCACAGTTTGTTCGCATTCTTCTAACAAACCGGACACGGCTGAGTGGTACAGTAGACAGGACGAGGAACGGAGAGGAATTGTACCATGATATTAGAAAAGAAATCCCACTATTCCGCTTATAAGATCAGTCTGGATGCTTTGCCGGCGGAATTTCAAGCGCCGGCGGAGCTGTATCGTGAATTGGCACGGCGGATGCCCCACTACCGGGCAGGTCTGCGGGAGGTTTCGGCACGGCTGGAGAGTCTCGATGACCGTTTTCAGGCTGAAAACGATCACAATCCCATTCACCATATGGAAAGCCGCATGAAAACCATGGAGAGCATTCTGGAAAAAGCTAACCGTCGCGACTTTCCGCTGACGGTGGACGGAATTCTCGAAAACGTGCGGGACGTAGCCGGACTGCGGGTGATCTGTAATTATATTGATGACGTATACCGCCTGGCGGAACTGATTATGGTGCAGGAAGGACTGCAGGTGCTGAAAGTCAGTGATTACATCGCCAAGCCCAAGGAAAACGGCTACCGCAGTCTGCACATCGTGGTGGCGGTTCCTGTCCATTCCGATCCGGAGGTGGCGTCGGTGCCGGTGGAGGTACAGCTTCGTACGGTGGCGATGGATGCCTGGGCCAGCTTGGAGCATGAGATGATCTATAAATCCAAGCGTGGCGCGGGGGAGATTGACCGCATCAAGCTGAAAATCTGCGCAGATGAACTGGCGGATGTGGATCGGTATATGCAGGAAATCTATAAAGAATTAAGTTGATTTATCAAACCGGTTAGTTCGCACTAACCGGTTTTTCTATGATTTTGCGCGCTTTTTCAGACTTTTTTAGTGGATTTTTTGCGTTTTATACCTTTACTTTACAGCGGGCTTGTGCTATTATATTCGGTGGTATGTCAGGGGTTTCCCGGCATCTTTGCGTCTCATATCAATCCTTAAAGGAGGACAATATCTATGGCAAGAAAATTCAAGACCATGGACGGTAACAACGCGGCGGCTCATGTATCCTACGCGTTCACCGAGGTGGCGGGAATTTATCCCATCACGCCGTCCAGCCCGATGGCAGACTACGTGGATCAGTGGGCTGCTGCCGGTCAGAAAAACATCTTCGGCACCACGGTCAAAGTGGCAGAGATGGAGTCGGAGGCGGGTGCTTCCGGTACGGTACACGGTTCTCTGGCAGCCGGCGCGCTGACCACCACCTACACCGCCTCTCAGGGCTTGCTGCTGATGATCCCCAATATGTATAAGATTGCCGGTGAGCTGCTGCCCTGCGTGTTCCATGTGTCTGCCCGCTGCGTGGCGACGCACGCTCTGAACATCTTCGGCGACCACTCCGATGTCTATGCCTGCCGTCAGACCGGCTTTGCCATGCTGGCGGAGACCAATCCCCAGGAAGTGATGGATCTGGGCGCTGTGGCACATTTGGCTGCCATCAAGGGACGCGTGCCGTTCCTGAACTTCTTCGACGGTTTCCGTACCTCCCATGAGATTCAGAAGATTCAGGTTTGGGATTATGAGGATCTGAAAGAGATGTGCGATATGGACGCTGTGGAAGCGTTCCGCAAGCGCGCTTTGAATCCGGAGCGTCCGGTGATGCGCGGTTCTCACGAGAACGGCGATATTTTCTTCCAGCACCGTGAGGCCTGCAACCAGTATTACGACGCCATCCCCGGCATTGTCGAAGAGTATATGGGCAAGGTCAATGAGAAGCTGGGCACCGATTATCAGCTGTTCAACTATTACGGCGCTGCCGATGCTGACCGTGTGATCGTGGCGATGGGCTCCATCTGCGATGTAGCTGAAGAAGTTATTGACTATCTGACTGCTCAGGGCGAGAAGGTCGGTCTGGTCAAGGTGCGGTTGTATCGTCCTTTCCGTGCCGATAAGTTGGCGGCGGCGATTCCCGCTACCGTCAAGAAGATCGCCGTGCTGGATCGGACGAAGGAGCCCGGTTCTCTGGGCGAGCCGCTGTACATGGATGTGGTGACGGCGCTGGCAACTCAGGGTCGCGGCGACATCAAGGTGATCGGCGGCCGTTACGGTCTGGGCTCTAAGGATACCCCGCCTGCCAGTGTGTTCGCGGTGTATCATGAGCTGACGAAGGCGGAACCGAAGCATCAGTTCACCATCGGTATTGTGGACGATGTGACCGGTCTGTCTCTGGAAGAGACCGAGGCGCCGAACACGGCGGCTCCCGGCACCAAGGAGTGCAAGTTCTGGGGTCTGGGTGGCGACGGTACCGTCGGCGCCAACAAGGACTCCATTAAGATTATCGGCGATCATACCGATAAGTATGTGCAGGCATATTTCCAGTATGACTCCAAAAAGACCGGCGGTATCACCATCAGCCACCTGCGCTTCGGCGATCAGCCCATCAAGAGCCCCTATTACATCAATAAGGCGGACTTTGTGGCATGCCACAACCCGTCCTATGTCATCAAGGGCTATAAGATGGTGAACGACGTTAAACCCGGCGGCGTGTTCCTGATCAACTGTCAGTGGACACCGGAGGAGCTGGACGAGCATATGCCCGCTGAGGCGAAGCGCTATATCGCTCGCAACAATATTCAGCTGTACACCGTGAATGCGATCGACCTGGCGGCGCAGATCGGTCTGGGTAAGCGTACCAATACCGTGCTGCAGTCGGCGTTCTTCGCGCTGTCCAAAGTGCTGCCGGTGGACGAAGCGATCGGCTACATGAAAGAAAAGGCCCAGAAGTTCATGAAGAAGGGCAAAGAGATCGTCGAGATGAACGAAAAGGCTATCGACGCCGGTGCTACCGCATTCGTGAAGATCGACGTGCCTGCCTCCTGGGCGGATGCCAAGGACGCGGACAAGGCTGTGACCGAGCATGGTCCCGCCAAGCTTGTCAAGCAGGTAGACGACATCATGATCCCCGTGGGCAAGATGAACGGCGACAGCCTGCCGGTGTCCACTTTCGTGGATCACGTGGACGGCACCTTCGAGCAGGGCGCTTCTGCGTATGAGAAGCGCGGCGTGGCGGTGATGGTTCCCGCGTGGAATCCCGACACCTGCGCCAAGTGCAATAAGTGCGCTTTCGTTTGCCCCCATGCTACTATCCGCCCCTTCGCTCTCAACGAGGAGGAAGTGGCTGCGGCTCCGGCCAACATGAAGAAGGCCCCCAAGCCGGTTATCAAGACCAACTACACCTATACTCTGGCGATTTCTCCGCTGGATTGCATGGGCTGCGGCGTGTGCGTGGGCGTCTGCCCGACCAACTCCCTGACCATGGTGGCGCAGGAGAGCCAACTGCCGGAGCAGGATGTGTTCGATTATTGCGTGGAGAAGGTTTCCGAGAAGCCCGAGACCACCGGCACTACCGTCATCAGCAGCCAGTTCAAAAAGCCGCTGCTGGAGTTTTCTGGGTCCTGTGCGGGCTGTGCCGAGACCTCCTATGCCCGGTTGATCACTCAGCTGTTCGGTGATCGGATGTATATTTCCAACGCCACCGGCTGCTCCTCCATCTGGGGCGGTCCTGCGGCCACCTCTCCGTACACCACGGACAAGAACGGTCACGGCCCCGCTTGGGCGAACTCCCTGTTCGAGGATAACGCCGAGCATGGCTACGGTATGTATCTGGGTCAGAAGGCCATCCGCAGCCGTCTCATCGACGAGGTGAAGGAGCTGGCGGCGGACGACAGAACCCCCGAAACCGTCAAGGCCGCCTGCGCTGCGTATCTGGATACGCTGAACGACGGCAAGACCAACGGCGATGCAGCCAAAGCGATGGTTGCCGAGCTGGAGAAGATGGATTGTGACTGCCCGCTGCGTAAGGATATCCTGACGCACAAGGAATATCTGTCCAAGAAATCCGTCTGGATCTTCGGCGGCGACGGCTGGGCATACGACATCGGCTTCGGCGGTCTGGACCACGTGCTGGCGCAGGGCGAGGATGTCAATGTGATGGTGTTCGATACCGAGGTGTATTCCAACACCGGCGGTCAGGCGTCCAAGGCATCCAATATCGGTCAGGTGGCACAGTTTGCTGCCGCCGGCAAGGCGATTGCCAAGAAGTCTCTGGCGGAGATCGCCATGAGCTATGGCTATATCTATGTGGCACAGATCGCTATGGGTGCCGACATGAACCAGACCATCAAGGCTCTGGCAGAGGCAGAGGCGTATCCGGGTCCGTCGCTGGTTATCGGCTACGCCCCCTGCGAGATGCACTCCATCAAGGGCGGTATGGTTAACTGCCAGGCGGAGATGAAGAAGGCTGTGGATTGCGGCTACTGGAATATGTTCCGGTTCAACCCCGCCAACAAGGCGGAGGGCAAGAACCCCTTCTCCATGGATAGCAAGGCTCCCACCACGAACTATCGTGATTTCATCATGAATGAGGCGCGGTACTCCTCGCTGACCCGTTCCTTCCCGGAGCGCGCTGAGGAGTTGTTCACCAAGGCGGAGGCTACCGCAAAGGCTCGCTATGAGCATTTGCTGCGGCTGGGCGACCTGTACGGGCAGAATGTCTGAGCGGTTCGTCTAAACCAATAACTGAGGGCGCCCCCATTTCCGAAAACCGGAAATGGGGGCGCTTTTCTGTTTTTTGTGCTTTGTGCTTGCGTTTTGGAAAAGACAGGCGTATAATTGAGACAGTCCGGAATACCGGAGCTTAGTGAAAAGGAGATGCATTTCTTATGGATCGTATTGTAGAGGAAATTCGTAAGCTGCTGCCGGCAGATGGGGCGGCTCTGATTGCCAGCGTGCCCAACCGGTTTTACGTGACCGGTTTTGAAACCAGCGATGGGTATGTCTATATCAGCCAAAAGCAGGCTGTGTTTCTGATTGATTTCCGCTATGTGGAGAAGGCGCGGGAAACCGTAAAATCCTGCCGGGTACAGCTGTCAACCGCTCCGATGAAGGAGCTGGCGGAGCTGTGCGCCGCCGATGGGACAAAGACTCTGTTTGTGGAAAATGAGTATATTTCTATGAGCGCGCTGAAATCGCTGCAGGAGGCGCTGTGCGGTGTGGAAATCCCGGAAGACTCTCGGTTGGACGACACTCTGCGGGATTTGCGCAGCGTCAAAAATGAGCACGAGCTGTCTTTGATTAAACAGGCACAGAAGCTGACCGACGATACCTTTACCTATATTCTCGGACAGATTACCCCCGGGCGTACCGAACGGGAGATTATGCTGGATATGGAATTTTATATGCGGCGGCTCGGGTCGGAGGGCGTGTCCTTTGATTTCATTGTGGTTTCCGGTAAAAACTCGTCCTTGCCCCACGGCGTTCCCACGGACAAGAAGGTGGAACGGGGCGATTTTTTGACGATGGATTTCGGCGCCGTAGTAGACGGCTACCGCTCGGATATGACCCGTACCGTGGCGGTGGGAGAGGTCTCTGACGAGCAGCGCCGGGTATATGAAACGGTGCGACAGGCGCAGCAGGCGGCGATCGACGCTGTAAAGCCGGGATTGGTATGCCGGGATGTGGATAAGATCGCCCGGGACATTATTTACGGTGCCGGATATGAGGGATGCTTCGGTCATGGCTTGGGGCATAGCGTGGGCATCGAGATACACGAACGCCCCAATTTCAACACCCGCTGCGATACGGTGCTGAAAGCCGGAACGGTTATGACCGTGGAGCCGGGTATCTATCTGGAAAATCGGTTTGGTGTGCGCATTGAGGATATGGTGTATGTGACGCCGGAGGGCTGTATTGACCTGACCGGTAGCCCCCATGAACTGATCATTCTGTAACATCTGTAAAGGTTAATAAGCTGCAAAAAAAGGGACTTACCGGAGTGCTTCGGTGAGTCCCTTTTGCAATCGACAGATATATAGAGCGAAATAACCACTATTCATATTCAACACGCAGTTCCAGGTGATCGGGTAAGTGGGAAATAGCCGTCTTCAAAAGTATGTATTCTGAAGTCGCTCCAATTTCAGCCATTCAAACGCATGCATCCGATCGCCCTCCCGATATGTAAAGCAATTTTCCTTTGCGGTCAAACCACCGGCTGAACCGTCCATCAGAAAATATAGACATAGCTCATGATACTGCAGTTTGTCTACGTCCTCAGTAAAAAAGCTTTGATTGAGCCACAGCGGACGGATAATCGTGGGGGTGATTTGCAGTTCCTCCTTTATTTCTCGCAGAATTGCATGTTCAGCGGTTTCGCCCAACTGAACCCTGCCGCCTGGCAGCGCGAAATAAGGAAGTCGCTCATTGCGCATGGCTAATAGTTTGCCGTCGGAGAGGAAAATGCCGGCGACACGGTAGTTGAATTTTTTTCGATCGGTGGTGTAGGTAATGTCCATGGGGTGTATCTCCTTTCCGGTTCACAGTTTTTGCCATATCACACACGCTGAAACGGCATGTACAATTTTTACAAGGAGTGGTGTGTGTGAATAATTATCACGGAGGAAATTGCCGTGGCAACAACTGTCCGTCTGAAGCCTGCGGAACGTATGTAACTGTGCAGGGACCGGTCGGCCCTATGGGCCCGGAGGGCCCGCGCGGCGAGCTGGGTGTTCGCGGTGAGCAGGGACCCATCGGAGAGCAGGAGCCACAGAGAGAGATCGGTCCGCAGGGCGTGCAGGGCGACCGTGGTTGCCCGGGCCATCAAGGCGAGCAAAGTGTCCAAGGTTCCCAAGGCAACAGGGTGTCCAAGGGTCTAAGGGAGAAAACGGAGAAACACCGGTGATCACAGTGGTGGAGGATACACCTCTCAGCTATGAGGTGAATTTCAAAACCTCTGAGGAGGATTTGACCACCCCAACCTGCTCGCACCCTTGTGTGAGATTCACTCGTTTCTTTCAGCCGGCGGTGCCCGTTTCTCTGTGCGGGTTCAGTGGGTTGAGTATGATGTGACCCGTCAGCCGCCGACGACGTAACATTGTCCTTTGCTGTTGTCTAAAAAAGCACTTGCTGAAAGCAAGTGCTTTTTTACTGGTGCGGGCGGCGAGGGTCGAACTCGCACGCCGAAGCATTGGCTCCTAAGACCAACGTGTCTGCCATTCCACCACGCCCGCATACGTAACGAATTCATACTATCACAAACCAAATAAAATTGCAATCCTTTCTTTTGAAATTTGACACATTCGGATTGGAGTACAGGGGGTCGATTGCTGCGGCTTAACTTGATTCTGTTTGGGGGTCAAAAACCGAATTGAAACAATTGACAAGAATGGTACCGCTTTGTATAATTAAGTTGTGTACCAAGTGAATACGCAAAGCGCATTCGGCAATGGAATGCAGATTTTGCACGACCTCAAACATCGGAAGGGATGAAAGTCTATGAACGGGGAACTATACGCTTCGATCATTAACGTTAAAGTAAACCGACAATACCGGCATAGGGTGGACTGGGATCTGGCGGGGGAATACGCTGCCGCCAAGCTGCCGCCCATCGAGCGGATGATCGACCGGTTTGAGCGGCTGTGCCGGGAGGAGCGCCCGGTCCTTCTGCCGGGGGAGCAGATCTGCTACCTGCGGACGGTGGCGAACCTGCCGCCCATCTTCACCGAGGACGAGTGGGCGGACATCCGCAAGACCCACTATATTCACGAATTGGGCTTTATGTCCAATCTCTCCCCCAACTATTACGGTGCCATCGCCGTGGGACTGCTGGAAAAGCGCAAGACCGCCGATGTCTACGGACGGCGGGCGATCGACGCCATTCTGGCGCTGGCAGACCGCTACCGGGAGGAGGCGCAGCGGCAGGGGCGCACCGACTTGGTGGAGGTGCTGACTCAGGTGCCCCGCTATCCGGCACGGAATTTCCGGGAGGCGCTGCAATTCTTCCGGATCCTGCATTTTTCCCTGTGGCTGGAGGGCAACTACCACAACACCATCGGACGGTTTGACCGCTACATCGGGCCCTATCTGGAGCGGGATCTGGCGAGCGGAGCGCAGACCCGGGACACAGCGCTGGCGTTGCTGGAGGACTTTTTTCTGTCCTTCAATAAGGACAGCGACCTCTATCCCGGTGTGCAACAGGGGGATAACGGGCAGAGTATGATGCTGGGCGGCGTGGACGAGAACGGAAGCAGCGTGTTCTGCACCCTGTCGGAGCTGTGTCTGGAGGCGAGCTACAACAATAAGCTCATCGACCCGAAGATCAACCTGCGGGTGGGCAAGGATACCCCGGAGGAGGTCTATACTAAGGCGTCCCATCTCACCAAGGCGGGGCTGGGCTTCCCCCAGTATTCCAACGACGATGTGGTGATCCCGGCGCTGGAGCAGCTGGGCTATGCCCACGAGGACGCCGCCAACTACACCGTGGCGGCGTGCTGGGAGTTCATCATCCCCTTTGTGGGGGCGGACGTGGCGAATATCGGCGCGGTGTCCTACGCCAAGGCGATCGACGTGGCGTTCCACCACGATCTGCCGGATTGCGCCACCTATGCGGACTTTTTCGCCGCCGTGCAGCGCCGTATCTGGGAGCAGTGCGACGGCATCTGCGCCGGACTGAAAGATTTGTGGTTCGTGCCGTCGCCCTTTATGAACGTGCTGATGGATTGCGACATTTACACCGGCGGCAAATACAATAACTACGGCATCCACGGCACAGGCATCGCCACCGCTGCCGATTCGCTGGCGGCAATCCGGAAATATATATATGAGGATAAGAGCCTGACGAAAGCGGCGTACATCAAGGCGGTGGATGAGGATTTCGCACACGACCCGGAGCTGCTGCACACCCTGCGCTATGACAGCCCCAAGCTGGGGAACAACGACGATTCCGTGGACGCCATCGCCGTGGCGCTGCTGGATACGCTGGCGGATGCGCTGGCGGGGCGCAAAAATGATCGGGGCGGCTGCTACCGGGCCGGCACGGGCAGCGCCATGTATTACCTGTGGCACGCCAACGAGATCGGCGCCTCCCCGGACGGTCGCCGTAAGGGGGAGCCGCTGGGGACGAATTTCTCCGTGTCGCTGGTCGCCCGGGTGAAAGGCCCGGTGTCGGTCATCGGGTCGATGACCAAGCCCCATTTCGAGCGTGCCATCAACGGCGGACCGCTGACGCTGGAGTTCCACCAGTCCCTGTTCACCGACGAGGAGAGCATCCGCAAGGTGGGGCAGATCGTTAAGGCGTTCATCGACCGGGGCGGACACCAGCTGCAGCTGAATGCCGTGAATGTGGAGCGGCTGAAGGACGCTCAGCTCCATCCGGAGAAGTATCCCCAGCTGGTGGTGCGGATCTGGGGCTGGAGCGCCTACTTTGTGGAGCTGGATAAGGAATATCAGGATCAGGTGATCGCACGGCAGGTGTATTCCGTATGACCGGAACCATATTCGACATCAAAGAGATGGCGGTACACGACGGTCCGGGCGTTCGCACCACGGTGTTTTTCAAGGGCTGCCCGCTGCGCTGCCGCTGGTGCCATAACCCGGAGGGGCTGACCGCTACCCCTCAGCTGATGGTGCGGGAGAGCCGCTGCACCCATTGCGGGCGCTGCCGGGTTCCCTGTACCCATCCGGAGTGCCAGCCCTTTGGGCGGTGCCTGCGGGTCTGTCCGCTGGGGCTGCTGTCGGTGGCGGGGCGGACGGTGACCGCCGAGGCGCTGGCGCAGGAGCTGCGCCGTTCCGGGGAGCCGCTGGGCGCTGCTTTCGGCGGGGTGACCTTTTCCGGCGGGGAGCCGCTGGCGCAGCCGGCGTTTTTGCTGGAGACCGCCGACCGGCTGTCCGACCTGCACCGGTGCATCGAGACCAGCGGCTATGCGCCGCCGGAGGTATTTGGGGCGATGCTGGAGCGAGTGGACTATATCCTGATGGATGTCAAATTGGCGGACGGTGCGGCGCATAGGCGGTATACCGGGGTGGACAACGCTCCGATTCTGGAGAACCTCCGCCGCCTGCAGGCGAGCGGCAAGTCCCATTGCATCCGCACACCGCTGATCCCGGACATCACGGACACGCCGGAAAATTTGAGCGCTGTCCGCCGGCTGGTGGGCGACAGTCCCTGGGAGCAGCTGCCCTATAACACGCTGGCGGGGGCGAAATACCCTATGCTGGGAATGCAGTATAGGCTAAAAAACAGAATATGATTTGTCCCCCTGAGATGTCCCCAGAAAGCGAAAAAGCCAAGTTTTTCAATAAACATTTGAAAAACTTGGCTTTTGTTTGATGTGGAAATTATGAGTAGTGTTGTGAACACTATCCGGTCATTCTGCCCAAAAAGGGGAAATTGCAATTTTCGCATTGACTTCACGATGTTTCATGTGCTATGATTATACTGTTTTATTATGGGCTTTTTGCAATGTGGGCTTGTTTAGAGATGACATTTCATATGGTCAGGAAAAGGTCGGTTCTGTCCTTGCTTGACGGATATGCATGAGAAAGCGGCGCAGAATACTATGAATATGGTTTTTTCTGCTTTCACGTCTTTCCGGATACGATACCGTTGGAGGAAAGCCGAGCATCCGATATGCGTGGATAAGCCGTCAATGAGGCAAATACACCGTCATCCGTAACAACGTATAAACTGGAGGAAATCCGATGAATCTGTTTTCTGTATTGAATCTGATTGGCGGACTGGTGTTTTTTCTGTTCGGTATGAACGTCATGTCCGGCAGCCTGGAAAAAATGGCCGGCGGCAAGCTGGAACATCTGCTGCGCAAGATGACCGCCAATCCGTTTATCAGCATCGCGCTGGGGGCTGTCATCACTGTGGCGGTGCAATCCTCGTCGGCGACCACGGTGATGCTGGTAGGTCTGGTAAATTCCGGATTGATGAAGCTGTCTCAGACGCTGTTTGTCATATACGGAGCCAATATCGGCACCACCATCACCTCTTGGATTCTCAGTCTGTCCGGTATCCAGAGCGACAGCATTCTGCTACAAATGTTGAAACCGGAGCATTTTTCGCCGCTGATCGCGCTGGTTGGCATTATCTTGCTGATGGTCTCCAAAAATGACCGCAAAAAGAGCATTGGCACGGTGTTTGTTGGATTTGCCGTGCTGATATACGGCATGACCATGATGTCGGGCGCTGTGGCACCGCTGGCGGATTCTCCGGCTTTTTCCAAGCTGTTGGTACAGTTCAATAACCCGTTGCTGGGCATGCTCATCGGCACGCTGTTTACCGGTGTGATCCAATCCTCCGCCGCGACCATCGGTATTTTACAGGCGTTGTCCATGACCGGCAGTCTATCCAACGGGATGATTATTCCTATCGTCATGGGTGCCAATATCGGCACCTGTGCTACCTCCATGATCTCCTGCATCGGCACCAATCGCAAAGCAAAGCAGGTGGCGCTCATTCATCTGTCGATCAAAGTGATCGGTACAGTGGTATGGTTGAGTGTATTCAGCCTGGTAAACGCCCTGACGGATTGGTCTTTTGCCAAGGCGGCCGCTTCACCGTTCTCCATAGCGCTGGTACATTCGGTGTTTAATATTCTTACTACGGTGCTGCTGATGCCGTTCACCAAAATGCTGGAGCGGCTGATCTGCCGCATTCTCCCGGATGTTAAAACCGCTTCCGGGCGGGACGAGCCTTTCCTGGATGAGCGCTTGCTGAAATCGCCTTCCGTGGCGGTGGTGGAGAGCAACTCCATTTCTAAGAAAATGGGCTTCATGGCGCGGGATAACGTCCTGCTGGCGATGGATCTGTTTGAGCATTTCAGCGAAAAGACCGCTACGCAGATCAACGCCACAGAGGAATTATTGGATTCCTACGAGGATAAGCTGGGCACATATTTGGTGCGGTTATCCGCCGAGTCGCTGTCTCAGCACGATTCGCAGGTGGTATCGAAAATGCTCCATGCCATCGGGGACTTTGAACGCTTGGGCGACCATGCGCTGAATTTGCTCCGCAGCGCGCGGGAGATGCACGAAAAAGAGGTGCTGTTCACTGCCGCAGCACAGCAGGAGCTGGGGGTGTTGACCGATGCAATCCGGGAGATCCTGCGGTTAACCTGCGAGGCGTATAAGAACAGCGACACAGCCATTGCAGCAAGGGTGGAACCGCTGGAGCAGGTGATCGACGGACTCATTTCCCGCATCCGCGGTAACCATATCAATCGACTGCGTAGCGGGGAATGCAGTATTGAAACCGGTTTCATTTTATCCGACGTATTGACCAACTATGAGCGGATTTCGGATCATTGTTCCAATATTGCCGTAGCGGTCATCGAGGTGGAGCAGAACAGCTTTGATACCCATAAATATCTTAACGGCGTCAAGTTCGGCAATCACGAATTTAATGTGTATTACGACGATTACAGCCGGCAATATGCGCTTTTGTAAAAGAAGAAAAATTGTCGAAGTTTTTTTCAAAATGGGGTTGACATTTTCCGGAAATCTGTTATAGTACTGCAGACAGGAGATGGGCTGCGCCCGTCTCGGTGGTGCGTACAACAAATTCCCTCGCTCAGTACGCCCGGAGGTAACGCTCATGAAAACCGTGAACGACTCACCCCGTACGGCTCCTTTCGACGAAGAAACGATCAAGCAAGAGGAAGATGCCTTTATCCACAGCTATGCGGCTGTGGGGGAGGGGCATACTTTCCGCTTGCTTTTTGCTTTATTTCGGGCGCATTACTGGCGGCTGATCAAGGCGGCATTATTTTGTGCAGTAAAAAGCTCGCCTCTATGGATCATGCCGCTGGTCACGGCCAATGCCATTGACATTGCCGCCGGACAAAAGCCGGGCGGCATCAGCGGTCTGGTCACGAATCTGGTCTTTATTCTTGCGCTGCTGTTGCTGAATATACCGCTGCACTATGCGTATGTTCGAGAATTCAGTATTGCCCGCCGCCATGTGGAGGCCGGTCTGCGGGGCGCTATGGTGCGTAAGCTGCAGCAGCTGTCGGTGGCCTTTCATAAGGAGATGCGCTCCGGACGCATTCAATCCAAGGTGATGCGGGATGTGGAGGCGGTAGAGGGACTGTCCTCACAGATATTTGATACCATCTGGGATACACTGCTGAATTCGGCGATTCCGCTGGTGGTGATCCTCACAAAGAACGTGTACGTTTTCTTCATTTTTCTGCTGACCGTTCCGGCAGCGGTGCTGGCCATGATTCCTTTTCGGGATAAAATGCGCCAGCGTAATCGGGAATTTCGGCAGGAGATCGAGACCACCTCTTCGGACGTGATGGAGATGGAAGAGCTGGTTGCTGTCACCCGGGCGCACGCGCTGGAAAATCTGGAGATAAATCGTATGACCGGACGCATCAAAGAGGTGGCTGAGCGCGGCTATAAGCTGGATGTGCTACAAGGCTTTTTCTCCTCGGTGAACTGGGTGATCTTCATGTCGTTTCAGATGGTGTGCCTGTTCATATCCAGCATACTGGCGCTGAAGGGTAAGATCTCACTGGGAGATGTATCCCTCTATCAGACCTATTTTGCAGCGTTGGTCAGCCGAGTATCCGGTGTGATCGGCATGATCCCGGCATTCGCCAAGGGCGGCGAGGCACTGGGTTCCATCGGCGAAATTCTGAATTGCGGCGATGTGGAGAACTATCACGGAAAGAAGAAAATGTCCTCTGTCCGGGGGGAATATGTATTTGAGCAGGTGGAATTCTCCTATAAGGATGATCCCCGTCCGGTATTGCGTGGGCTTGACCTGCACGTAGCGGCGGGGGAAACGGTGGCACTGGTGGGGGACTCCGGCTCTGGAAAAAGCACCATTGTCAGTCTTGTGGTGGGTTATTACCGCCCCACCACCGGCCGCCTGCTCATCGACGGACAGGATGTACGGGATCTGGATATGCGCAGCTATCGTCAGCATATCGCCATTGTACCGCAGAATACCATTCTGTTTTCCGGCTCGATTCGCGATAACATTACATACGGCTGCCCGGACGTATCGGAGGCGGAGCTGCGCCGTGTGTTGGACGCAGCCTGTTTGACAGACGTGGTGGCGGCGTTGCCTCAGGGGCTGGATACGCTGGTAGGGGAGCACGGGGACAAGCTCTCCGGCGGCCAGCGGCAACGGATCGCCATTGCCCGGGCGCTGATTCGCCAGCCGGAGGTGATCCTGTTCGATGAGGCTACCAGCGCGCTGGATACTGTTTCGGAGGCGGCGATTCAGCAGGCCATCGACAATTTGACCCAGGATC
The DNA here is from genome assembly GCA_934636435.1 of uncultured Eubacteriales bacterium. GTDB lineage: Bacteria > Bacillota > Clostridia > Oscillospirales > Acutalibacteraceae > UBA5905. The sequence goes on along the minus strand of CAKUAQ010000018.1, from coordinate 8,082 downwards.
GCACCACTTTCATTGTAGCGCATCGCCTGTCCACCATTCGCCATGCAGACAAAATCGCCGTGATCCGGGAGGGCGTATGCGTGGAGTACGGCACCTACGATGAACTGATGGCCAAGCAGGGAGCGTTTTATACCTTCAAAATGCTGCAATCCTAATACAATGACAGTAAAAAGAGCTGTAACGAAGCGGTTGCTTTGTTACAGCTCTTTTTATCATAGAAGGAAGAATTAAACATTGCCGAAAGCGGGCGGCCGCCTCCGGCCCGTTTTAAGCGCCGGCGTTGGACGTGGGCAGACGCGCTTCGACGAACCAGCGATCCTCATCCAAAAACAGATATGTCTGCTGTCCCCGGATCCGACAGGTATAGCGCAGACCGCAGCCTCCGGCCTTCAGTGCTGTCGCTTGCCGGATGTCTAAAACGCGATCAATTTCATATACGGTGTCATCCTTCCAGCGCACAGCCAGCGGATACACAGTGCCGTCTGAGGCGAATACGGCGGTTACCTCCACATAGACCTTATAATTCATCCGTCATGCACCTCCACCTTGCCGGAAAATCCCACCGGATGAATGGTGTGATCTTCATAGGGACTTAGCCCAGCCAGCGCCGGATCCTCCATTACCACCGCTCGCCGGATGCACCGATCCCCAAAGCGCTTTTTCAGATCGTCCACCGCCCGATCCAGCGTTTCCCGCTTTTCGCGTTTTGCGCTGTCCAGCAGATCCAGCTGACAGGGGGTGGTATCCGGTTCCAGTCCGCTGACACCGATGGTAAGGGTGCGCAGCGGACGTTTCCAGTTATAGCGCTTGCGGAACAGTGCCAGCGCCTCCCGGGCAATATCATCGGTAGAACGGATGAAATGATCCAAGGTAATGCGATAGTTCTGTACAGTCAGCCTGGTATCGCGCAGTTGCAACTCCACCGTTTTCCCGTACAGGTGCTGTTCCCGGAGCCGCCGTCCTACGCTCTCCGCCAATACATAGAGAACGATGCGCACGTCCTGTTCATTTTCCATATCCCGGGGCGAGGTCATGCCGTTGCTGATGGATTGGATGGCGGCGGCTTCGGAGGTTGGGATGACCGGCTGGTTATCCTGACCGTTAGCCATGGCGTAAAGCAACATACCCCATTTCCCCAGCAGCGCGCGCAGCATGGTTGGATCGGCGGTAGCCAGATCGCCGATGGTGTAGATATAGCGCTGTTCCAGCTTTTTCCGGGTCGAGCCGCCCACATAGATAAGGTCCTCTACCGGTAATGCCCATACCAACTCCCGGTAATTTTCCGGTGTAAATACAGTGACGGCATCCGGCTTTTCATAGTCGCTGCCCAACTTGGCAAAGGGCTTTGTAAAGCTGACTCCGATACTGACGGTGATGCCCAGTTCTTCCCGTACCCGGAGACGGATTTCCTGTGCCACAGCCTCCGGCGTTTGTTGTCCGCCGGTCAGCTCCAGCCAGGCTTCGTCCAATCCAAACGGTTCGATTCGATCCGTGTAATCCGACAGAATCTTTCGCACCATTTTAGAAAACCGCATATAGGTGGAGAAGTGCGGCGGCACCACGATCAGCTCCGGACATTTCCGGCGGGCGGCCCACAGCGGCTCACCGGTAACCAGACCGTAACGGGCGGCAATCTCATTTTTGGTCAGAATGATGCCGTGACGGGATTCTTCACTGCCTCCCACGGCGATAGGCTTATCCTTCAGCTCCGGATGGAGACAGCATTCCACGGAGGCATAGAACTTGTTACAATCCACGTGTAATATCTGCCGATGCATTGCATTACTCCCGCTTTCCGCAAAGAACGTTTGTTCGCTGTTAGTGTATCACAAAGTTACTGAGATGTCAATGGAAAAATACGGAAATGGCTGTTTTTCGGTAAAATGCCGAAATTATCAAATCTCAACTAAAAAACTGTTGTAATTGCGAAATAAATATAGTATAATCGTACCAAACACCGGAAGATACATTCTCCAAAGACGGAGAAAATACAGAAAGGGCGTGTCTCCATGAAAAACTACTCTGCAAAACACATTCGCAACATAGCGTTCGTCGGTCATGCCGGTTCCGGCAAGACTTCGCTGACGGAGGCGGCGTTTTATCTCACCGGTCAGTCGGATCGGCTGGGACGGGTTGCGGATGGGAATACCGTCAGCGATTTTGACCCGGAGGAGGTGCGCCGTCAGGTGTCGGTGTCTACCTCGTTGGTGCCGGTGGAATGGAAGGGTACCAAGATGAACATCCTGGATACTCCCGGTCTGTTTGATTTTGTGGGCGGTGTCCGGGAGGGCATTCGCGCGGCAGGCAGCGCCGTGGTGGTGGTGTCCGGTAAGAGCGGCGTTACCGTCGGAGCGGAAAAGGGCTTTGCCGCTGCGCAGAAAAAAGGGATCGCCACCATATTTTTTGTAAACAAGCTGGATCGGGAAAGCGCCGATTTTTATAAGGTGTTTGAAGAGCTGAAAACCAAGTTTGGTCCTATGGTATGTCCGCTGGTGGTGCCGTATGTAGTGGACCACAAAGTGCAGTGCTATGTCAATCTGCTGGAATACAAAGCCTATACATACGAAAACGGACAGGCGAAAGCCGTACCGATTCCCGATATGGGGCACCGGCTGGAGGGATTGCGCACCGCTATCTATGAAGCGGTGGCGGAAACCAGCGAAGAACTGATGGAAAAATACTTCTCCGGTGAGGAGTTTACGCCGGATGAGTTGATTCACGGCATCGCTTCCGGCGTGCGCAAGGGTGAGATCGCGCCGGTATTCTGCGGTTCGGCACAGGAGCTGGAAGCGGTGGATCAGCTGCTCACCGGGCTGTTGTGGTTGGCGCCTTGGGCGGAAACGGTGGCCGGAGAGACCGGCACCGATGCGTCCGGCGAGCCGGTGGAGCTGGAGGTGACGGAAGATGCCCCGGCAGTGGCTGCGGTGTTTAAGACGGTGGTCGATCCGTTTGTGGGCAAGCTGTTGTACTTTAAGGTGATTCGGGGCAAGGTTACGGCGGATACGACGCTGCTCAACACCCGCACCGGGCAATTGGAAAAGCTGGGCAAGCTCTTCTTTGTCCGGGGAAAGAAGCAGGTGGAGACGCCCTATGTAGGGGCGGGCGATATCGGTGCGGTGGCAAAGCTGGCCGCCACCGGCACGGGGGATACCCTGTGCGCACCGGAGTGCCCCATTACTCTGCCGGGCGTGCCATTTGATTCTCCATGCCTGACGATGGCGGTGCAGACAGTGAAAAAGGGCGATGAAGAAAAAGTGGCGACCGGATTGGCACGTCTGCGGGAGGAGGATCCCACCATCCGCGTGGAGCAAAATCCGGAGACGCGGGAGTTACTGTTATCCGGTATGGGGGAGCAGCAGCTGGATGTAATCGTATCCCGTCTGAAATCGAAATTTGGTGTGGATGTCACGCTGTCGGCGCCACAGGTGGCGTATCGGGAGACCATCCGCCGTAAGGTAAAAGTACAAGGACGACATAAAAAGCAATCCGGCGGCCACGGTCAGTTCGGCGATGTATGGATCGAGTTTGAACCGGATAACAGTGATGGGTTGACTTTTGAGGAAAACGTGTTTGGAGGCGCCGTGCCGAAAAATTATTTCCCGGCAGTAGAGAAAGGATTGCAGGAAAGTGCCCGGGAGGGTGTGTTGGCCGGCTATCCGCTGGTGGGTGTCAAGGCTACGCTGGTGGACGGGTCCTATCATCCGGTAGATTCTTCCGAAATGGCATTCAAAACAGCGGCCGCATTGGCGTATAAGACCGGTATCGCGCAGGCCGACCCCTATCTGCTGGAGCCGATCGGCACCTTGCAGGTGTTTGTGCCGGGGGATTACACCGGCGATATTATGGGCGATATTAACCGCCGCCGCGGTCGGGTACTGGGCATGAACCCCGCTGAGGATGATCTGACTTGCGTAGAAGCGGAGGTGCCGTTGGGCGAAATGGGGGATTATGCCACCATGCTGCGTTCCTCCACTCAGGGGCGTGGGCATTTTACACTGACATTTGAGCGGTATGAAGAAGCGCCTCGGCCGGTGGCGGATAAAGTGATCGCCGCCCGACAGGCATAAGCCGTATCGGAACGATTTCAGGGTGCACAGAGCGATCTGCTCCGTGCACCCTATCTTTATACTTGAAAGCCCGACGGTCGATCCTGACCGCCGGGCTTTCAATCAATATTATTCCTTCGGGACCTCCCGGCGCGCTTTATCAAGCAAGGTCGATACGATTTCCCGCAGCTGATTCCGCACGTTTTTCAGTACCGGGCGGGGTGCATCACCGCCGACAGACAGCACCAGACCATCCTCGGTCACGGTACGTGGAAACTCAAAATTTCCGTATTCTGCCGGATTGGTGACGTTGACAAGAATCCGTTTTGCTTTACATTCGGTGGCGATGGAAATATTTACCGCAGGATTATCGGTGGCGGCCACACAGATTTGTGAATTAGAACAATCGCCACGGAAATACTTGCGGGGGATATACCGAATATCGTTACTATCCATCAGCGCTTGCAGCTCCGGACAGACAGAGGGGCTAATCACGGTCACTTTAGCGCCGAAATGCAAAAATTCTTTGGCACGGCGTACGGTATTGCATCCGCCGCCGAAAATAGTACAGTTATTGCCCGCCAAATCCAGATGAATAGGCATTCTTCCAGCCATATCGCACGCCTCCCTGTGAAAATGTACATCTATGTACAGTATACTATACACGTTGATGCACACTCAATACGCTCATTCAACAAATTTCGACCGGATTTTCTGGCAGATATAGACAATTTTTCTTCGATCTGCATAGAGCGCAGAGATTGGGGCAAACTTTTTGTGACCCGAAAGACAGAAGAACCGAAACAGAGGAGGCACGGTGATCATGGAAAGTAAATCCCCTCTCCGGGGACCATCCCGGTTTAAGCGTTTTATCAGTGGCAAGGGCTTTTATGTGGCGCTGGCAGTGTGTCTGCTGGCAATAGGCGGCATCGCCGCTGCCACATTTGGACAAACGCTGTTCGTCAGTGAAAAACCGTCGGAGCCGTCCACGCCCTCCGACGATCAGCTGGTGGGGCAGGTGGTCAGCGACCAACCGGATGAGCGAAAAACGACCACAACGACGTCGACCGCACCGTCGACTACCACCACGACTGCGGCACCAAAAGCGGCCGATCTGTATGTGCTGCCGATGGGAAATCTGGTGCAGCAGGCATATAGCGGTACCGCTCCCGCATATTCTGTAACGATGGGTGACTGGCGGGTGCATGAGGGTGTGGATTTTACCGGTGACAAAGAGCAGGCTGTTAAGGCGCTGGCAGATGGTACGGTGAAAACCGTCACCGCCGACGATCCTTTGTGGGGCGGCGTGGTGGAGATCGACCACGGCGTGGGCGTGGTATCCCGGTATTGCGGCATTATTGCGTCGGTGAAGCCGGGGGATACCGTGAAGGTTGGAAACACCATCGGCAAGCTGGGAGAGATTCCCTGCGAGAGCGCCCAGGCACCCCACCTGCATCTGGAACTGACCATAGACGACGTACTGGTGAACCCGGTCGAGGCGCTTGGACGGGAAGTGCGCTATCAACAGGAAAAAATTCCGGAGGAATAAAGCGCTTGCCCTCGAAATCCTGCCGCAGCCATGTGGCAGAACCGGTCAGAGGGGCAAAAAACAAGACCTGTGGCACGAAAGCGTGTTCAGGTCTTGTTTTTTTGCTTATTTTGATTTGGATGTCGTCTGCTGCCGCCACTGAAGCAGAATGACACCCGCCAACAAGCAAAGATGTGTGGCGCAGATCACCCAATCCTGCCAGTGGCGGAACAGGTGGGTCCATCGTATGTCGGTACAAATCGTATTGCCTAAGCGGATCAGCTCATAGAGAGCCCACAAGCCGCCGATGACGATGACCGGAACCGGATATGCCCGCTGCCGATAGGCGGTAACGACCAGAAACACAGCGAGAAACACCAGCGCGCCCTCAAGAAGCAGCGCCAGCACCAAACGCACATCGGAAACCACGTCCGGCGTGCAAAAGGCAGTCTTGTAAAGGTACACATCCCGGATAGCCCGAATAACCATCGGGATCAGCCGAAACGCCATCAGTCCATAGCCAACCGTCGGCCACAGTTTCTTTTCGGGATAGAATGTGTGTACCAACAGCAGGACAATGCCCGCAAACAGAAACAGGCAACCGACGGCTTCCGAAATCTGAATCTGAATGGCAAACCGGGAGGTTTCCAATTGGAGATACTTTGGCGGAGTTATGTTGTGCGTATTCGCCTCGAATAAGGCGCCGATGCCGGACAGAATCAGCAGCAGGCGGATAAGCGTCGTCCGACCCCCTCGTTTTTCCTCCATAAAATCCTCTCCTTTTCTCTCTTCAGTGTAGCAAAAACAGGGGAAGCATGTCAAGAAATATGACAAAGTTGTCATATAACGGTTTTGCAACCGGATTGGAAAAATTCGTTGACAAATCGGTAAAAATGCTCTATACTAATCTCTGTTAAAGACTGTGACGGAGAAGAAACCTCCCCGTCGGCGGGCAGAGAATGGGGTTGGAGCTGTGGCTTCGCTGAGAGACCCTTGCGTCGGTAAGAGGTGAGCCGCTCCCGAGTTTCGCTGTGAGGAACGGCGGCGTAACCCCTGCGTTAAAGGGACAAAAGCGGCATCGCCTCCGGCGGTGCAATTTGGGTGGTACCACGGAGCTTCCGTCCCATAGGGATGGGGCTCTTTTTGCGTCCACCCGGAAAGAAAGGAATGACCGATTTATGGCAAACGAACGAAAGAAATACGGAGTCAACGAGCTGCGGGAGATGTACCTCTCGTTTTTTGAGAGCAAGGGGCATTTGCGCCTGCCCAGCTTTTCGCTGATTCCCCGCAACGACAAGAGCCTGCTGCTCATCAATGCCGGTATGACGCCGCTCAAGCCGTATTTCACCGGCGCGGAGCTTCCGCCCCGGCGGCGTGTGACCACCTGCCAGAAGTGCATCCGCACCGGCGATATTGAAAATGTGGGTAAAACCGCCCGCCATGGCACCTTCTTTGAGATGCTGGGCAATTTTTCCTTTGGCGATTATTTTAAGCACGACGCCATCCACTGGTCGTGGGAATTTCTGACGGAGGTGGTGGGGCTGGATGCCGACCGTCTGTATCCGTCTGTCTATCTGGAGGATGACGAGGCGTTTGATATCTGGAATAAGGAGATCGGTATTCCCGCTGAGCGGATCTATAAGTTCGGCAAGGAGGACAACTTCTGGGAGCATGGCTCCGGTCCCTGCGGTCCCTGCTCGGAAATTTACTATGACCGTGGCGAAAAATACGGCTGCGGCAAACCCGGCTGTACAGTGGGCTGCGACTGCGACCGGTATATGGAGGTATGGAATAATGTCTTTACCCAGTTTGAAAACGATGGGGAGGGACATTATACCACACTGAAACAGAAGAATATCGACACCGGCATGGGCTTGGAACGACTGGCGGTGGTGGTACAGGATGTGGACTCCATTTTCGATGTGGATACCCTCTGCGCCCTGCGTCAGCATGTCTGCGATCTGGCACACAAGACTTACGGCGAAAAGCATGAGGACGATGTGTCCATCCGGCTGATTACTGACCATATCCGCTCCGCTACGTTTATGATCTCGGACGGTATTATGCCGTCCAATGAAGGGCGGGGCTATGTGCTGCGCCGCCTCATTCGCCGGGCAGCCCGCCACGGACGTCTGCTGGGCATTGAGGGACAGTTCCTGGCGGCGCTCAGCGGCACCGTCATTGACGGTTCCAAGGACGGGTATCCGGAGCTGGAGGAGAAAAAGGACTTTATATTCAAGGTGCTGACCAATGAGGAGGCGCAGTTCAATAAGACCATCGATCAGGGACTGCGGATTTTGGCGGATCTGGAGGATGGGCTCAAGGCTGCCGGCAAAACGGTGCTGGATGGTGCTGCGGTGTTTAAGCTGTATGATACCTACGGATTTCCGGTGGATCTGACGAGAGAAATTCTGGAGGAAAAAGGCTACGGCATCGACGAGGACGGGTTCAAAGCGGAGATGGAAAAGCAGCGCACCCGCGCCCGGGAATCCCGTGAGGTCACCAACT
>CAKUAQ010000017.1 GCA_934636435.1 uncultured Eubacteriales bacterium | reverse complement strand
GCGCCAGCCGTTCATACAGCCATTCGTAATCCATGACCCTCTCGATTTTCCGCAGCAGATGGTTTTCCGGCACCAATCCTTCCAAATCTATCATAATCGGCTCTCGCCGTGCGTCTTTTCTCCTGTCTTCCATGAAAACGCCCCCGTTTCCTTTATTATACCGGAAACGAGGCCGCTTGGGTAGTTCTTTGACAGACTGAGGAGCGCGCCCCCGGCATTGCCGGGGGCGCGCTGTTATCTATTGCTCCGGGGCTGTACGCCCGATACAGCCGCTCCGGTCGCTGCTCGACCGGAGAATATGGCCGCCGTCCATAGGGGGCAATCGTTTCTGTTTTTCCAACGATCTTTGCGGCACACCGGGACTGCGACAATTCTTCAGCCCAGCGGTTCCTCGGAGAAAATCAACACACTGTCGTGCTCCCAGGGGCTGATGGCGGTGAACTGCGGCACCCTGTTTTCCTCTGCGGCGGAAAAGTGCCCGCTCTCCGGGTCGAACCAGGTCACATAGCGCAGCCGTTCCGGTTGCTGCCGCCGGATGAATCGGGGCGTCGTGTCCGGCAGATAGGTCAGCGCGAAGCCGTTCCCCTCCAGCACCCGGATGCCGTGGGGGCGCTGCCCCGGCTTGGCCGATGCCGCCCCAACGGTCAGACGCAGGGTGTTGATGTGGCGCATCTGCTCCGCTCCGGGACGGTCCAGTGCCGTGCGCCAATCGTAGAGGTATTCCGCATCCGGCTCATCCCGGAAACACCACACGCTCTGATGGCCGTAGGTGTGCCCCGGCGTACCGGCCAGCAGATTTTCATACAGCCGGCCCCGGATGTCCCGGGGGGTGAACCGGTATTGCCAGGATAAATCAAACGCCAGCGGGAAATCCTCATAAAAGCACTCCGCATCCAGCACCGGCTTCTTGCCTACCGACCGGCTCCTTTTCAGCAGCTTTTCGCTTTTATATCCACCGAAGGAATGACCCGACTGAATCGAATGGAAATCAATATAATCCGCGTCGCCGAGGAAGAAGGCGGAGCTGTTTTCGCCATTGGGGTGATAGGTCATCGGATGGCGCACAAACTCCCCCTCCCGCAATCCGCCGGCGGTGGCGTCGATGATCTCCCGGTGCAGGGGTGTTTCAATGGGACGGTCGCCTCCCAGCATCCAGATGATGCTGCTGCGCCGCCCGATGCGCCCCGCCAGATAGCGTCCGTAAGCGGCACTGTTGCCGGGGGTGAAAACTTCCGGACCGATACCCCACTTACGGTTAAAGGCATCCCCCCAGTAGGGGAGCAGGGTCAGCACCATGCCCCGGGCGGCGCAGGCATCCGCCACAAAGCACAGCTTGTCAAAATAGGCGCGGCAGGGCTTGCGCACATTGCCGCCGACAAAGGGCAGCAGACCCTCCGGCGTGGGGGTGCACTGCCCGTCCAGCTCGGAGATGGCGGACACCTGCACGGCGTTGAAGCCCTGTGTTTTGCGTTTGTCCAGATAGAACAGGATTTCCTCCCGGGTCAGCCGCTGGAGCATTGTCCACGCCGTGTCCGCCAGATAGGGGAAATACTGTCCGTCCCGTTCGATAATCTCGTGATGTATTGTCAGCATAGGTCGCTCCCGCGGTCATAGACCGCACACTGCCAGCTGATGGGACAGCAGCAGCGAGACACGGGCGTGGGTGGCGGTGGACCAATGCCCGTTGGCACCGACCCCCTCATGGGGGCGCTTCGGCTCGATGAGCAGCGGTGTGATCCCGCCCACCACGGCAATGGCGGCGAGAATTTCGTCCTTCAGGAGCATTTCCGTCTCCACCAGATAGATGATGGGCACACCGGGGCGGGCGGCACGTACAGCCGTGAGGAACGCCACCGCCGCCGCCTGAAAGCCCTGCCGCCGCTCGTGCAGCACCGCTGCCGTGCGCTGCTCCTCGGGCAGGTCGGCACCGCCGCAGTATTGGCCGTCGTTCTGCCCCAGCTTGATGACGACCGCATCCGCCGGATGGGCGGCAAAAGCCCAAGGCACATCCCCCTGATGGATCCGATCGGTATAGGGATACAGCTGAGGGATCAGGTTGACGGTATTCATGCCGTAGTCATGGTAGATGCCGTTGCCCGACGCTGCCACGCAGCAGGGATCGGCGTGCAGCCGCTCACAGGTCAGGGCCGCATAGGTCAGCGAAAAGCTCTCCTCTCCGGTGATGAATTCCGCACTCTCCCGGGAGCAAAGATCGCCGTAGCCGCAGGTGATGGAATCGCCCAGAAACTCAATGCACTTTCCACGGGCGGGTGCCGGCTCCGGAGCGCCGTCCGCCAGGATGGTGCTCACCGCCGCCGTGCCATAGTACATCTCCGTCTGCTTCACCACCCGCACGGTGTGAACGCCATAGGGCAACCCCTGCACCAGTGTGTACACCCGCTCCGGCCCGTCCAGAGCAAACCGGGCGCAGTTGATGGGGCAATCGTCCACAAACACGCCGATATACGCCCGTTCCTCCGGGCGGGGTACGGGGTCCCCGCCATAAAGCCGGGCGGCGGCGGCCGTGCCGGTAAAGCGGAAAGCAAAGCCGGCGCCGCTCCAGTTGAAAAACATCCGCTCCCCCTGCCGATAGGTGCGTCCGAAAAACTGCGCCGCCGTTGCCGCCGGGTATTCTGTATACTGCATAGCCATATCCTCCGTTGTGTACAAAACTGCGTATGAGCCGCCCATTCCGGGCGGCTCATACAGGTCGTGTCCTACTTCTTCTTGCGCACCGCCAGCGCCATACATACGGTCGCCACCAGACCGGCGCACGCCAGCACGCCCAGACAGATGGTGACAATCAGCAGCGGGCTGACCCCGGCTGTGCCGGTGGCACCGGTGTCGACAGCCGTTACCAGCGCATAGCTGCGCAGGGTCTCCGTCTCCACGGTGATGCAGTCGCCCAGCACCCCGCTGGAAACGATCTCTGCTCCGTTGTCGTCCACGCAGGCGACGGTCTTGCGGGTATCCTCGGCAGGCAGCGACAGACGGATGAGCCGTCCGCCGGTATCCACGGCCGCTCCGCCTTCGTCCACGATCGAGAGCTTATACAGCCGGGATGCCTTGAAGCCGGTCAGCGCCTGCTCCACAAAGCTCAGGTCGGCAGCGTCGGTGCTGACGGCGGCCTGCAATGCTGCTGTCAGCTTTGTCAGATCGTCGTTGGCATCCTTGGCAAAGATCCGCGCCACCACGCCGTTGTCCGCCGTCAGGTCGATATACTGGGGCAGCTTGGCCTTTTCCTCTTCCTTGTCCTGCTCGGCGCTCAAGGTGCCGTAAACCTTCAATTCCTCCAGACGGCATGCGCCGTAGCGGCTGTCGCCGATGGTGAATACGAATGCCACATACCGGGCCTGCTTCCAGGAGGCGGGCGCTTCGGCAGAAAAGCTGGAGGTCTCGTCCGGGCGGGTACGGTCCTCATAGTCCTCCTTCACCGTCACCGGTGTGCCGGTGAACAGGGTATCAAACTTCCGGGAGGCGTAAATTTTCGCGCTGCGGATGCCCTTGTGAATTCCGGAATCCTCCTCGATGGAGTCGGCAAAGGCGTAGATATCCGCACCGGTCAGATCGAAATTCTCATACAGATTGTAGATGAACACAAACCGGGTATTCTGAATGTCCGAGCCGCCCCAGAATTCCACGCTGTCCCGGCTGCCGTCGGTGAGCGCCGAGACGAAATTGCTGGCGCCCATATAGACCGGGTCTGCCAGATTATCTCCGGCAACGCCGTAGTATTCGGCATCCATGCCCTCGATGATGCTCTTGCGCTCCACCGGCTGGGACTGATCCGCGGACTTGGTGCCGACAGCGGCAAATTCCCGCATCCGCCAACCGCCGTCGGAGGTATCCGTTAGCAGGAAAGCAACGTACCGTACCCGCTTGAGCCGGGTGTTCAGCCCATACTCGTTGGTGCTGTCGTCGGCGTTGCTGTAAGAGGCGACCAGATTTTTGGACTTATACAGCTCCTGCAGGCTGTCCGCGGCGTAAATGCGGTAGCCGTTCACCACCAGGAACTGGGAGCCGTCGGCGCCCGCCCAGGCGTGGAGATGGGAGATGTCGTAGTAGGCCCCCAGATCGTAGAGTACACCGGGCTTATCGGTATTCGCCAGGCTCCACACGTCAAAGTGCTTCTGCAGATCGCCGTCGGTGAGGACGGACAGCTCCACGGGAGACTGGGCATCCATCAGCCCGTAGGTGTATTCCTTGGTGCCGGCGAAATCGCCGTTGGGGGCGATGATCTTGGTGGCGGTCGCGTTTTTCAGGAGATTTTCCCCCGCCGGCATCGCCGGCCACACGATCGGCTCCTTCACCACGGAGGTATCCGATCCGGTCAGATCCAGCTCCATCAGATGGGCGGAGCTGCCGGCGGTGTAGCCGGAGATGAGGAAGGAAACATAGCGGATCTGCCGCCCGATACGGATATCCGTCTTACCGCCGTTGCAGGACACCTTGCCCGCATAGCTGGCAGCGTCGTGGAGAGTGGTAATGGAATCGGAGGCATACACCTCCACGGTCACATCCGCTTTGCCGTATACCACGGCGGTGTCCACGTTATAGGAGCCGTCCAGCGTGAACATCACGCCCACATACTGGGGCGGATCCCAGTCCAGCGCTCCCCAGACCTCAAAATCCTTGTCGGTCTGCCCGTCGATGGCCATGTGGACCGCCTTGGCGTTCGCCGCCGCAAAATGGGTGTGTTCACTGACCATGCTTGCCGCCGGGTTCATGGCGATGGTGGAATGGGCGGCGTAGTGCCGGGCGATGAAGTTGACGGAATCCGGATCCTTCAGGGTATCCTCCGGAATATCCTTGCCGTCGGACCAATCCCAGCTGTTGTTGGGATCGTAGATGTAGCTCATGGCGTTCTTGACGGCGCTGCGCAGCGCCGTCATATCCACATCGGCAAAGGCCGGATGCCCGTCGCCGAAGGGATTCGCCGTAATATCGCCGCCGAAGATGGTCGCCACATAGCAGGCGCCCGCCAGATACTGGCCATAGGCGTTGGCGTGCTGGTTATCGGCGTCGTTCACCCCGATGCCGTCCCGACGGGCGAACTCAAACGCCCGCCCGGAGGGGATGATGGTCAGATTACCGTTGTCCGCCGCCATCTGATGATAGGCTTTTTCGATATTCTTGAAATCGTTGGCGGGGTTGGCGTCTAAGCTCCAGGTCGCCCAGCTCCAGGTCTCATGGACCAGGAACCGTACCTCCGGGAGATACCCCCGGATATACTCCATCAGCTGAGGCGTTTTGGCGTAGGCAGCATAGTCATAGGAGGCGGTGCTGCCCTGCTGCAGCACGACGATGTCCCAATCGGTGTATTCCAGCGCCTCCCGGACGGTGGCAAAGGTGCTGCTGCCGTCCTTGACGGTGGTACGCACCACCGTGCCGCTCCGGTTTTCCGTTAGGGCAAATTTATAAACCGCCTTATCGTTGACCGCATTGTCATAGTGCTGGTCGATGGTGCAGGAGGGGTATTTCAGATAGCCGAAGGTGAGGGATTTTCCGCCCGCCGCGGCGATCTCTGTGGCGTAGATGGACGCGTTTTCCGCAAAGCTGTTGCCGACGGTCAGCACCTTCACCACGGTATCCTCGCCGCCGTCGTCCGGCTTGGTGCCGGACCAGACTTCAAACTCCCGGGGACGGGGATTGCCGGTCTGGGCGACGCATACGAACGCCACATACCGCACCTCCTTGCCCACGGTCAGAGTCTGTTCCGTGCCGGTACAGGCGAGCGTCCCCAGCCGATGCGCCGCATCGTACAGGGTCTCTTCCGTGTCGGAGGCATACACCTGCCATTGCTCGGGATAGCTGGCATTGATGCCTGCATATACGGTCAGCTTATCCACATAATAGTCGGCGTCCAGCGTGTACTGCACGCCGGGATATTTGGCGGGCGACCAGTCGATGCTGCCCGGCAGATCCGTCCAGACATCGGTGACCCCGTCGGTCAGCGCCCGGATGGATGCCTCGGTCACCCGGGTGGTGGTCTCTACGGTGCCGTTTTCGTTATAGAATATCCCTGCAGCAGAGGAAACGGATTCTTTCAACAGATTTTTGGATGTGGCAGTCTCTTCGCCCGTCCACAGTTCAAATTCCTTGACCCGCTGATTGCCTACATACTCGGTGCAGAAGAACGCCACATAGCGCACCCGCTTGCCCACCTCGATCTTCACACCCTCGTCGCCGCAAGCAATATTGTTGCCTACGATGCTGTCGGGGCTATACAGGGTATCCAGGCTCTCCGACGCATACACCCGATAGGTGTCCTTATAGGTGTCGAAGCCGGAATAGATCATGATGTAATCGGCAAACACCGTATCCGTCAGGGAATAGACAGCGCCCACATAGCGGGCAGGATTCCAGTCCAGCGCTCCGTAAACATCGGTGGCGGTGGTGCGGTCGCCGTCGGTGGAGGCCGCCAGCGCCCCTTTTACATCAAACCGGGAGCTGCTCTCGATCTGCCCGTTGCTGACAAACATATTGACGCCAGCCGCAGTCGCCAGCTTGGTGCGCAGGGCATTCTCCGGCACAAAGCCGCTATCCGGCTCCGCCGCGAACACCTCCAGCTCCCGGATATGGATGGAGCCGGTGTACAGCTCATTGACAAACGCCACATACCGGGCCTTGCGATCCAGCGGCACCCGGACGCCGCTATCGGCGGCGGTGACGGTATCCACCAGACTGCCGGCGGTATAGAGGGTGTCCACACTCTCGGAGGCGTACACCCGCCACTTTTCGCCGCTTTGGGCATACACATACGCGTTGCCGCAGTCAACGGTGTCATTCAGCGTATATTCCACCCCCACATAGCGGGCGGGATCCCAGTCCAGCGCGCCCCACACCTCGGCGGCGGTATCCTTGTCGCCGTCGGTGGTCATCGTGACAGCGTCGGCATTGGCGGCGTTGAACCGGTTGCTGTCCACCACCGTGCCGGTGGTGGGATACATAATAATGGGCCGCACGCTCTGAAGCCGGGTTTGCAGCACATTCTCCGGGGTCGCGGTCTCATCGGCTGCCGTATACAGCAGTCCCGCCGAAACCATGGTAAAAACCATTGTAATGGCTGTCAGAACCGACAACAGCCTGCATAAACGTTTCTTTGCCATACGAATCTCCTTTGCTTAAAGGATTTGTGGATCGGATCAACAGACCGGTCCGCTGCCGCCGCCATACGGCGGCAGGAACCGCACAGGAGCAGACCCGCAGGGGCTGCCGCCGTTATCCGTTGATGATCTTGTCGATCTGGGCCTTGAAGCTGGTCTTGTACTCGCTGATGAGCTGGGACACGTCGTCGCCGCCCACGATCTTCGCCATCATCTGAATGTATTCCTCGCCCAGTGTGCCGTAGGCATAGTTGGAATAGTTGATGTTCTCATAGTAGGGGGTGATGCGGTCGATCTGCTCCTGGGTCAGGTAGCTCTCCCAGGTGTTGTCGCCCTTGCCCTTCGTCATATGGAGGGCGAATGCCGCCACCGCCTCCGGATTCTTAGAGCCGTTGACGATCCCGATGGCTTTCAGCCAGTCGGTGGGATAAGCGCCGCCCTGATTGCTCTTTGCCAGCGGGATGGGGGCAATATCCCAGTTTTTCTTCACGTTATTCGGCACGTTGGAATCGTTCATCATCTTGGGCGCTTCATATAGACCGTCGATGGCCATCGCCGCCGTGCCCTTGCGGAAGCTGGATTGCGCATTGATGACCGAGGTGGCGCCGTTGGTGAGCTTTTTGATGAAGTTCAGCCCGTCCAGCACCTTGGAATCCCCCAGATTCTGGGAGGGGACACCATTGCTGTCGTAGGAGACAATCTGCGTACCGTAAGCGGACACAAACTCGCTGTAGCCACGGGTATTCTCGCCGCCGGCGCAGTAGCCGGCAATACCCGCTTTCGTATTGGTCAGGCTCTTGGCCAGATCGTAGAAGGTGTCCAGATTCCAGTTGTTCTCCTTCACATACTCGTTGGGGGTCTTGAGCCCCGCCTCGGCGATCAGGTCGGTGCGGTAGTACATCACCAGCATATCCACATCCCAGTAGGAGGAGAAGCCATAGTAGTTGGACTGCCACTTATAGAAATCCAT
Source organism: uncultured Eubacteriales bacterium (assembly GCA_934636435.1). Taxonomy (GTDB): domain Bacteria; phylum Bacillota; class Clostridia; order Oscillospirales; family Acutalibacteraceae; genus UBA5905. The sequence continues at coordinate 32,500 of CAKUAQ010000017.1, read as the reverse complement.
CTTGCTGATGTCAAAGCCGCCGTTGGCGATCTTGGATTTATCCAATAGATATTCGGAGGAGATGTACTTGTTGATGGGCTGATACATACCGGCGATGATCTGGGTGGGGAAGAAAGCCCCGTAAATATAGCCGATGTCATAGGGGTCGCCGCCGCTGATGGAGGCGGCGATCTTCTTGTTGTAGTTCTGATAGTCCACGACCTCGTCCACGATCTGGCAGCCGGTGCGGTCGGTGAACTCCTTGACCAGCTGCTTTTCGCTGTCGCTGGGCTCATACCAGAGGATACGCTTGAGGGTAACCCCCTCAAAGGTCTTGTTCCACAGGGAATCCGCCGAGCCGGAATCGGTATTCGGTGTGCTGGTGTCGGGGGCGCCGCCGTTGCCGCAGGCGGTGATGCAGAATGCCATCGCAAGGGTGCAAAGGGCAGCCAGGATACGCTTGGTTTTCATCATAGATCGACTCCTTTTCTGTTATTTACTGAGTGTATTTTAGCCGACAATACCCGTTCTTTCAATACTTTCCGTAAAGAAACGCTGGGTAAAAATATACAGCACCAGAGGGGGCAGGATCGTCAGCAGGCAGCCCGCCTGCAGGTAGGTGCGGATCTCATCCGGGGTGTTGGTGACGACGTTAAATATCTTGGCATCCTGCAGCAGCGACTGCATCTGATTGAGCATCACCGAGATGGGTTGATTATCGCTGAAATACATGGAGGACTGGAAATAGTCGTTCCAGTGCCAGACAAACGAGAACAGCAGCACGGTGATGATGGCGGATTTTGCCAGCGGCAGCATCACCTGTAAAAAGGTGCGGAAGGCGCCGCAGCCGTCGATCATCGCCGCCTCCTCCAGATCCTTGGGCATTCCGGCGAAGAACTGGCGGAAGATGAAGATGAACAGCCCCGCCCGCAGCCCCGACGCCAGCAGCGCCGGGAAGATGAAGGTCCACACGGTGTTGATCAGACTGATCTGCGCCGGGATGGCGGGTATGATGGCATGCAGCAGCTTTGTCAGCCCGAAAAAGTCAAAATTGCGGTAGTTGATAAAGGAAGAAATAAAGGTGGTCTGGGGCGGCACGATGATCGTCAGCAGCACCAGCGCAAACATAAAGCCCTTTTCCTTGAAATTGAACCGGGCAAACCCATAGCCCACCAGCGTGCAGGACAGCAGGGTGGCGATGGTGGAGCCGATGGCGATGACGGCGGTGGTGGTCACCGCCCGGGGATACTCCAGAATTTCAATGGCGGTCTTGATGCTGCTCAGGGAAAAGCCCCGGGGGATCCACACGATGCTGGGATCGTTGACCGTATCGGGGCCCCGCACCGCTACGCTGATCATATACAGCACCGGAAACAAAAAGATGTAGCAGATGCCCACCAGCAGGAAAAACCGGAAGACCTTCCACAATAGCGAGGTGCCGTTCCTTTTCAGCAGTTGCCGGGATCTTGCCAGCGTCAAATCATTTTTCACCGGGACCGCCTCCCTTCCGCCCGCTGACCCCGGGTGCTGATAAACAGCACCAGCGCCAGCAGCAGACCGATCACCAGAAAATATACCCAGCTCATGGCGGATGCCCGGTCGTATTGCTGATCAGCGAACACACTGTTGATCTGATCCATCACCACATTTGCCGAATCGGTGAAGGTGTCGATGATGGTATACACCACATTGATCAGAATCATGGGCGAGATCATGGGAATGGTAATCATCCAGAAGTTTTCCCAGGCGGAAGCGCCCTCGATGGAGGATGCCTCATACAGCACCGGCGAGATGGATTGCAGCGCCGCCAGAAATATAATCATCTGGATACCGGTGCGCCACATCAGGTCATACAGATTGGAGGAAATATAGGAGAAATAGGATACCACCTTTTCGCTGACCCCCATATCCACCAGCAGGCTGGTCAGCCCGTAGGAGCTGGCAGTGACGGTGGACTTCATACCCTCGGAGGAGGAGATCAGGCTGGTGGCAAAGGTGTCGCTGTCGATGATCTGCATCACCACGCCCGAAGCGATGATGACCGGCAGAAAGAAGATCGCCCGCACCAGTGTGCGCCCCCGGAATTTGGCATTCAGCACCACGGCGAAAAACAGGGAGGCGATGATGACGACCGGCACCTTATACAGCAGGGAGGTCATGGAGGACACCAGATTCTTGTTGAAATCCGGATCGGTCAGGAAGATGTATTTCAGATTCTTCATCCCCACAAACTCCATGGTGAAGCCGCCCACCTTCAGGGAGACGTCGTTAAAGACGAACAGCAGCGACTCCAGCGCCGGCTTGAGGAAGAACAGGATAAAGCCCACGGTGAACGGCAGGATGAACAGCCGCCCGGACAGTGCCTTGCGTCCCTCGATGGTCAGGTGTGGTTTTTTCATTTTGTCTGCCCTCCCATCACGGTATAGCCGCCCGCCGGCACCGTCACGCCATCCAGCACAGCGTCCGTCCCGGTGTGGTTCACATAGACCGTTGTTCCGTTGGCGAACTCCGTGGCGGAAACACCGCTTTCGCTCCGATGGGCGGTGATGGGCTGGTCGTACAGCTCCCGGTACACCGCCGCATAGGCGGCATAGGTGGTCTTGGCGTCCTCCAGCCAGTTGGCGGCGGTGGTGCCGCTCAGCCAGTTAAAGGTGGTTTCAATCAGGGTGCTGTCATCGGCGGTGATGCCGGCGTAATAGGGGTTGGCGCCGTATTCCAGACAGTCCAGCAGGCTGTTGCCCGTCTCGGCGCCATAGGAAACCGCCCCGTGCAGCACCATCTGCAGGAACGGCACATCCCGACTGAAGATCAGGTTGCCGTCGGAGGTGGACGGCAGCGTGTAGACGCTGCGCACATAGGGGTAGGTGTAGGCGTTGCCGGTCTGCACCGACAGGCTGTGTCCCTGCGCCGCCTGATCCAGCAGGGCGACATAGGCGGCAACGGTCTGCTCCCGCTGGCAGGCATTATTCTTGAAATCCGAGTAGACCATGCTCCCCACGCCGCTCAGGGACAGCCCGCCCCCATAGCGATAGCGGGAGAGAAAGGTCTCCGCCGCCTCCAGCACATTGCCCGGGGTCAGCAGATACCAGGGGTTTTCGTTGTTGACCGGCACATACACAGAACGCATATATTTGTACTGGGGTGTGCGGGTGCCGAAGATGGATTTGCTCACATCCGACAGCACGGAGAACCCGTGCCCGCTGCGGCGGATAGACAGAAAATCCGCATCAAAGTACAGGGTGTTGCCGTGCTGCTCCCCGTAGGCGTAAAGAGACTCAAAGCCCTTTTTCCCGCCCAGCACCCGCACCGGGGCAAACTTGGTGGGCACCTTTTGGTTCTCCACACCGGTGTTGTTCCAGCCGATGTATTGCAGCGCCACGGGAATATCGGCGTCGTTCAGCTCCTCCAGCAGCGCCGTCGCGTCGGAAAAGCCGGTAAGGGCAACGGTCTTTGTATAGGGGATCCCCAGGAACGATGCCTTTTTCGTCCCCGCTCCGTACAGGGTCAGATACAGCTGCGGCGCCGCAGCTGTGGAGGACAGCGCCAGAGTCTGACGATACACCTGCGCCATACCGCTGTAATCGGCGTCCGCTCCGGTGAGAAAGCGGAAATCCACGGTGTAATCCGCCAGCTTTTGCCGCTTTTCGATGCCGTGGATGATCCGCTGGTTGGAATAGTCCGATTCAAACAGCGTCGTGCTGTCCACGATGGCGGTCACATACTCGCTGTATATACGGGTATAGTCGGAGGTGGAGGAATTGGACTCGGCGTTGATCCGGGACTGGCTGTCCCCGGCGGCGATGATGGCGGTCACCGCCTCGTCGCCCCGCTTGATGCCATAGACCGGCGCACAGATATTCTGGGTCTTGCCGGTGTATTCCTCCTGCTCGATGGCGGCATCGTCGCCGTACACCATCGCGGAATAGGTACACAGGTCGCCCCGCCCGGCGCCGATATCCACCAGCGCTCCGCTGCCGGAGGGAACGAACAGATAGCCCGTCTCCCGGGAGGATGCCGCCGTAAAGCCGGGCAGCAGTTCGATGGAGGTGATGGAGTATTCGTCGCCGGTTTGAATTTCATCCCCCGGGATCTCCGCCCGGATGCCGTTCTCCTGCAGGGTGATCTCCACGGGGACGGTCGCTCCCACATCGGCAAAGGTGAAGGTCGCCCGGTAGCCGTTTTCGATCCGGCTCACCTGCACACCGCTCCGCTTCACGCAATAGGCGTAGCTGTTCTGATAGGAGGGAACGGCGGTGCTGGCGATGGTGCTGTTCTGCACATAGTTGATGCCGATGAGAGACACCAGATCCGTACGGGTGCGCCCGGTCGTATTGGCGTAGGCGTCGCTCTCCTCGTCCAGCACCTCCCACTGTCCGCTGCTCCAGATGTACCCGCTGGTACTGACCTTGAGGGTGAAATCGCCCGTCTGCAAATCGGCGCTGAGGACAAAGCGGTCATTCTCGGCGACGGTCTGGTAGCCCGTCCCATTGTCTGCCGCCGGTGTTTCCGCTGCCGCCGGTTCTTCCTCGGCGCTCACCAGCAGGGTCGCCCCCAGCAGCAGCGCCGTCATTGCCGCCGCGATTCGTTTCAGCATTACGCTCTCCTCCTTTCCTCAGGTCATGATGGCCGCTTCCGACCAGATGGCTTTAATAAAGCTCACCACCTGCTGCATCAATCCCACAAACAGGATGACTAAAAACAGAATGATTGCCACGCCCAATGCCGTCAGGATGAAGGACAGCACATTTTTGGCAAAGCTGAACTGGTGGATGGACATGGAGCCGACAAAAATCAGCACCGCCGACCACAGCACTCCTGCCATCCGCACAGCCGAGAGGAAGGCATCCTCCTCCAGCGTCATGGTATTGGAAAGCACCACGCACAGCAGCTCTGCCAGAATATACGGCACCAGCGAATAGGCGATCATGCAGAAGATGTCCACCAGCCGCCCCTTGCCCTCGATGAGGGTGCACACCGCCCAGTTGGCGATGGTGCAGACGGCGATGATGCCGAACGCTTGCAGCAGCGTGATAAACAGATTATAGTCGGACGCCCGGTTCTGATTAAAGGAAAAGCCGGTGAGGAACCAGGACGCCGTCAGCGTCAGAAACAGCGCCGCCAGGATTCCCAGGCTCAGTGCCATGGACCACTGTCGTTTTTTCTTCAGCCCGTCGTAGCCGTCCATAGGATGGAACATGGTGAACAGCGGCGCAGTATATTTCCGCTCCAGCGCGGAGGCTTCATAGGCGTTGCGCCGTCCGAACCGCCGCCGCAGACGGCGGATCAGCAGAATCAGCCCCGCGATCACCGCCGCCGCCACCGCCAGCAGCCAGAGGAAGTTCGCCTTGATGAACTCCCGGCGCACCTCCTTGAACGCGGCGGAATAGCCCTTATTGGAATACGCCAGCCTGAAATACCGCAGCGCCTCCCGGTACTGTCCTGCCTCGTCCAGTGCCAGTCCGATGCCGTAATAGGCGATGGTGCTGTTGGCGTTGAGCTGCAGCACCCGCTCCCAGTAGGCCTTGGATTCGCCGTACTGACCGCTCTGCAGCAGCGTTTGCGCCCGGCGGACGGTTTGGACATACTCATTGGCACGGAACACGGTGACGCCGCCCCGGGTGCCGTCCAGCACATACACGGTGTCCCCGATGGTCTCCAGCGCCGTCACCGAGGCGAAGGTGCCCAGCTGGTCGCCCTTGCCGCCGCAGACGGTGATGAGGTCGCCGTCCTCGGAATAAACAAACACCCGGCACCGGGAGGCATCCAGCAGCAGCACAAAGTTTTCGCTGTCAATCTCCACATCGCAGAAAGCGGTGGAGACGGAATCCTTGATCTTCCGGTCCCACTCCAGATCGCCGTAGACCACGCCGTCCTGCAGATTGGAGCCCTTGAAATTGAGCAGGCGCACGCCGGTCTCGCCGTCGGTGGACTGGGTGACGGTATAGATAAACCCTTTATCCGCCACATCGAAGTTGGTGATGGAGGAGGGGGAGGCGGTGGCAGAGTTGCGGATCTGCTCCTCGGTCATGAATTTGCGCCACACATAATTGAGCAGTGCCTGCGCGGTTTTTTCCACCTCATTCATAGCGAAAAAGCCGCCAAAGGAGCCGTCGCTGAGATAGGTGACCGCACCCTCGTTCAGCCCGTCCACCAGCGCGTAGGTCACGCCGTTGTCGTCCCGGATGACCTTCTTCACCCGGTATTCCAGCGCGGAAGCAATCATGGGGGTGTCCGGGCGGGTCAGGATACCGGTGCAGTTGCCGGCGTTATCCAGCTGAAGGATGCGCTGCCCGGCGGTGTCGGCGATCAGCAGATCGCCGTTCTTACACACATACAGACCGCCGGCATCGGTATAATCCAGCTCCTGCCCGTTATACTGGGGCTTGCCGATGATCCGCCGGCAGTTGAGCGCGGCATCGGTGACCACGATGCGGGAGTTCCCGGCATCCAGAATATACAGCTCGCCGTTGTATTCGCCCATATCGGTGGGAGCGGACAGAGCGCCGCTGCCCATCTCGGTGCCGATGCGCATGACGGTCGGCTCATAGCCCACCGGCGCGGGCACCGACTCCTCCTCTGTGTTGTATTCATATCCCTGATAGGGAACGAAGGTAGCCGCCCGCAGCTCCGGCACGGCGCCGGAAAACAGCAGCGCCGCCGTGAGTACTGTGCAGACCCATTTTTTCAGCATACCGTTCGCTTCCTTTCCTGTGTTTGTGGGTGGCGGTTCATGATTGTTTCTTCTTGCTCCGGACCGCCAGCGTCACGCAGGCGGCCACCGATGCCGCAAGGATGACGGAGAACACCGCGATCAGCACCGGCTGCCACCGGGGGACCGCCGTCGTTTCGGTGTCGGTGCCGGCGGCATAGGCATTGAGCCGGACGGTCATGCCGTCGGTGGAGCCGGTATACGCGGTGCCGTAGGCCATCACCTCCGCCAGATAATAGGTGGCGTTGTCGATGATGCTGCCCTTGGTGATCTTCACCTTGATATACGCCGCCGGGATCTGCTCAAAGGAATAGGCGCACAGGCCCAGCGAGTTGCCGGTCACGTCAATCACCCGGGTGAAATTCTGCCCGTCGGTGCTGACGGATACGGTATAGTCCGAGGCATTGAACACCGACATCATGGATGCCTCGGAGGCGTGGGCCAGGGTGATCCCGTTGAGAGCATACAGCTTATCGAGGCTGATGACGATCTCGTTGGCCTTTTCGTCGGTATTTTTCCAATAGGTGCCGTTCTTGCCGTCGATGATATTCTCCGGCTGCATATTTTCCACAAAGCCGGGCGCCGTCACGGAGGCATGCCCGGGGATGATATTCTCCGGAACCGTCCGCTCGATCTTCAGCGAGGCGGGGGTGAAGCCGGCAATGTCCGCCCCGATATTTGCCGCCTTGGGCACGAAGATATAGCTCTTGCCGGTCTGTCCCTTTTCGGAATAGAGGGTGATCACATACTGGTAATAATCCGACTTGCAGGAGGCGGAGGTGAGCTTCGACAGATCAAATTTCCCCGCCAGGCTGTCGGCGTCGTAGCTGCCTGCCTCCAGCGTATGGCTGTCGCCGGTGTAGTCCGCCCCGGTGTAGAGGGTGACCGCCTTGGTTTCCTGACTCTTCTTGAAATAGTCCAGCATATAGCTGCCGTAGGCGGACAGCTTATTGGACGGCTCCTGATTCAGATAGGGCCAGGCGCCCCATGCCCAGGGGGTGATGTGCAGCTCGTATTTGTCCACATACTCCGCCAGCGTGTCCAGATAGGACTTGTCGTTATCCGACAGCGCCCGGACAAAGCCGTTGGCCTTTTCGGTGGGGCCGCATTCACCCACCAGAATCGGATAGGCGAGCGCCGCATTCTTCAGGTATTGATCCCAGTCGGAGGGCTTGGTGGGATAGGGGTGGGTGGAGAACATGATGCCGTTGCCGTCCGTCTCCCGCAGGAAGTAGTTTTCCTTAAACTCCTTCACAAAGCCGTCCATATCGTCGGGGCGTTCGGTCTCCGCCACGCTCCGGGCGTATTCCTCAAAATCCGCCTCCGTCACGCAGGAGAGGTCAAAGCTCCAGTTGATGCCGGGGAGGATGCACACATTCTTTGCCCCGGTGCCCCGCACCGCCTTGAGCAGCTCGATCATGCCGCAGCCGTCTACGGTGATATCTGCATCCTCGCCCCAGTCATTTTTGCCCTTATAGGTCAGTCGTCCGCCCTGATAGTATTGCTGCCAGGTGCAGCCTGCCGGCTCGTTGAACAGCTCGAACAGCACATGGGGATGATCCTTATAGCGGGCGGCGGCATCCTGCCAGAAGCGGATGTCGTTGGCATCGGGCAGATAGAAGGAGTGGTTGTCCAGAATCACATATTTTCCCAGCGCCGCCACCTTTTCGATGAGCCGGTCGGCGGTCCTGCGGTAGCTCTCCGCGTTTTTTCCGAACCACAGCTCCGGGGTGACCCCCAGGCGGATGGCGTTGGAATTCCATTCGTCCAGAGAGATATCCAGCACCTCCATGACCTTTGCCTCGTTCTGGTCGCTCCAGGTCATATAGGGAATGTTCAGCCCCAGCAGCCGCACTGCCTCGCCGCTGCCGTTCACCAGTTGGTTGCCCTCGGTATGGAGAGTCGGGTCGGCGGCATCCTCCGCCGCCACGCCGACGGGCACCAGCCCCAACAGAAGCGCCAGCACGGTCAGCAGACAGAAAAGAGAAGTCCACTTTTTCATATCGTTTCCTCCTGTACAATTATTTCAGTCCCGTATGCGCCATGGTTTCGGTCATGGAGCTTTGGGAGGCAATGAAGATCACAATGGGGGGAATCAGCAGGATCACCGCCACCGCCGAGGTGGCACCCGCCCGCGCCAGACCGCCGGAGGCAATGTTGCTCAGCACACTGGGCAGGGTCTTCAGACTCTCATCGTAGATATAAGAAACACCGGTCACATTCCAGAAAGACTGGAATGTGAAGATCACCAGCGTCAGCCACGCCGGCTTCACCGCCGGCATGGCAATCTGGTAGAAGATGCGGTATTCTCCCGCCCCGTCGATGCGGGCGGCCTCCAGCACCGAGTCGGCGATGGCGTTCTCCATAAACTGCATCATCAGGAACACGCCGAAGGTGCCCGCCAGCGGGGGCAGCAGCATGGACCAGTAGGTGTCAATCATATCCAGTCCGGAGATGATCATATACTGCGCCACCCCCGTCACCTCGGGACGGAACAGCAGTGCCCAGACGATCACGGCGGCGATGATGGCCTTGCCGGGGAATTTGTGCTTGGACAGAGGGAAAGCAGCAGCGGAGGCAATGAACACATACACCACCGTGCCCACCACGGAGATAAACAGGCTGTTGAACACGTACCGGGACAGGGGCACCCATAGGTTCTGGCACAGCTGATAGACCTGCACATAGTTATCAAAGGTGGGGTTCTTCACAAAGAATTTCGGCGGATAGGCGAAGATCTCCTCCAGCGGCTTTACAGACTGCACCAGCGAATACACGATGGGCAGCGCCATGAAGACGCCGATCACCAGCAGAAACAGGGTGATCGCCACCGTGCCGCCAAGGGAGCGGGAGAGCTTGACGCCGCTTTTTCCCCGCTTGGTGTGCGGCTTTGCAGATGTCATCGGTTCACCCCTCCTGTCACATCAGCTTCCCGATCGCTTTTTTGATCAGCGCCCAGGAAAGCAGCATAATGGCGAACAGCACCACGGCGATCGCTGAAGCATAGCCCATCTCGAACCGGATGGTGCCGTAGTCCAGCATATGCAGCAGCAGCGTGTGGGTGGAATAGTTGGAGCTGGGGAACCCGGTGATGGCGGCATTGGCATACCCCACCGCAAAGGCGCTGGAGATGGACATGACGGCGCCGAACAGCAGCTGGGGCGCCATCTGGGGCAGGGTCACATACCACAGCTCCTGAAACCGGTTCTTTACCCCGTCGATGGCGGCTGCCTCAAAATAGCTGCGATCCAGCGCATTGAAGCCTGCCACAAAGGCGAGGAATCCGGTGCCGAGGCTCAGCCAGATGATGACAAGGATCACTACGGTCACATTGTAGTCGCTGTTGGTGAGCCACTGAATGGGGTCATTGATGATGCCCAGCCGCACCAAAGTGGCGTTCACCAGTCCCTTGCTGTCGCCGCTGAAAATGAATGTCCAGATGTAATAGACGTTTCCTGCCAGCGTGGGAGCGTACATGATCAGGGTCAGCAGCCAGCGCACGCCCCGTCCCAGCTCATTGATGAGCCATGCCACCACAAAGCTGAGAATATATCCCAGCGGTCCTGTCAACACCGCAAACACCAGCGTGTTTTTCAGCGCCTTGACGAAAATATCGTCCTCCAGAAACATCCGGATGTAGTTATCAAAACCGACAAATTTCGGCATCTGCAGCATATTAAAGGAGGTGAAGCTCAGCACCACGGAGGATAGGATGGGGATCGCCACGAACACCAGAAACAGCAGCAGAAACGGGAACATCAGCACATAGCTGGAGCGGGCGTTCCATATCCGCTGCCGCAGGGGCAACAGCTCTTTATCCTTCTGCTTCACGGTCATCTCACCTCTTTACTCATCCAGCCCGAACTCCGTGCGTTTACGGGTGATCTCGGCGTTCATGTCTTTATTGTAGGTGTTCAGCGTCCGCACCGGGTTGGCGTCGGAATCCACCACTGTGCGGAAAGCGTTGGTCAGACAGCGGGAAATGAAATAGTTCCCGGGGATTTGCTTCACATCGGTGACGCTGTCCCACTGAGCGCGGATCGCTGCCGCCTCGGCGTCATTCCAGCCCATGCCGGTGAATGCCTCCCTGTTGGCGGTATCGTAGCGGGCCGCCACTCCCAGCGACGCCTCCAGCTCGGTGCCGTAGGCGGTCTGCGCCTCCTTGCCCGTCCACCAGCGGATGAACGACCACGCCGACGGCACATCCCCGCAGCCCTTCAGCAGGATCGCCGCCGTGCCGGAGGAGGTCTCCGACCGGTCGATGGAGCCGTCCTCCCGGTGGGTGCCCGGGATGGGGGTCATCGCCCACAGCCCCCGGATCTCCGGCGCCGCCGCATACAGCTGATTATAGGTGGTGAAGCTCATGATGCCGATGGGCATTTCGCCGGTGCGGAATCGGTTGAAGAAATCAAAGGAGCGATCCAGCCCGTATTCGGTATACAGCTCCGTCCAGTCCTCAAAGGCCTGATAGGCCGCCTGGGTGTTGAAAGCGGTGGCGGTCAGCGCATCGTTATAATAGGTGCCGCCCCGCTGGAGCAGCAGTTTTTCGAAGAAGGCGATGCCGGAGGAGATACCGGCGTTGGCGGAGTTGGTCTCCAGCACCCCCACGCTCAGGTTGCTTTTCTGCAGCAGCTCGATGGTGGTGTAGAACTCCTCCCAGGTCTGGGGGACGGACAGCCCCAGCTGGGCGAAAATGTCTGTCCGATAAAACAGCATCTCGAAATTCTGGGTCTCCGGCACGCCGTAGACACCGCCCTCATACTCATAGGGGATCCAGGCGGAGTCATAAAACTGGCTGCGCAGCTGGTCATAGCCCTCCAGCCGGGACACATCCGTCAGCGCACCCCGCATCGCCAGATTGACCGGCGTATCCTTGGGGGTGAACAGCGCCACATCCGGTCCCTTTCCGGCGAGGGTCGCCTGCACCAGCGTTGAGGAGGAGGTGCCGGCGGCGGTGGCAACGATACTCAGCTTGACGCCGACACCGGAGGAGGGGGTGAACTGGTTGTCGATGTAGTTTTTGAGGATCTGCGCCTGATCCCGACCGTTAGAGATCCAGACGGTGATCGCTTTGTCCACCGCCGTCGCGTCGGCGGCGGAACCAACCGAGTTATAGTCCTCCGTAAAGGAGGCGATGAACCCTTTCAGCCCATACAGAAAGCCCTCGCCGAAGGTCGCCTTGACCGCCGGCAGCTCGCTGGCGGAGTAGAGCACGATATAGTCCAGCTCCAACGGCTGGGAGCTGAAGGAGAGGATCAGGGAGCCGAGTGTCTCGATATTGTCTTTGAATGCCGAGATACGCTCCGGAATTCGCAGGGGCTTATCGAGAAAATCCCCCAGCATCCCGGTCATCTCCCGGATGGAGGATGCCTGCGAGCCGGTGGCGCCGGTGATCTGCGTGATGGCAGCGTAAATTTCCTCCAGCTGGGTGCGGGCGGCTTTCATCCGATCAAACAGATCCGGAACCGACTCCTCCAAGTAGTAGGTGCGGTACTGGTCGGGGGTGGTGCCGGTCACCATGATGATGCTGCGGTACAGCTCGTTCAGCTCCAGCACGCTGTCGCTGAGGGCTTTCAGCGTTTCTCCCATGGGACCGGCGGCGACCTCCAGCCGCAGCTGATGCTCCCCTTTTGTCAAGTAAAACAGGTACGGTGTGCCGTCCTCGTCCGCCAGTGTTTTCGGATACCAGCCCAGCTGATAGGGGAAGCAAATGTTCTTCACCTCGGCAAAGGGGATCTGCCCGTCGATATACAGGGCGCGGTAAGCGTTGACCCCCTGCTGATAGTTCTGTCGTGCCTTCAGGCTGACGGAATACCAACCGTCGGCAGGCGCCTCCACCTTCCAGCTGATCCATTGCCCCTGCTGCGCCCAGTTGGTCTGTCCGATGGTGTTATACCGCATCTTGGAATAGTGGCTGGGGCTGGTGGCCGGGCTGGAGCGGTCATAGGTGGGGTACAGCATGGAGGAGGATTTTTCGTAGGATTTTTCCGCCTCGTAGATTTGGAGGGTCTGCGCCGCCGGGGTCGCTCCCCGGCTGTATTCCTCATAGCTGACCGGGTCCGTTACCGGCTCCAGCGTCAGGCGAACGACCGCCATCGACTCCTCGGCGTAGCCCAGCGTGACCGTATGCTGCCCCGCCTCGGTGAATACAAAGCCATAGGGGTCGTCGTAATAGCCGTCCCCGTTCATCAGCTGCCGCTCGTTGAGCCGGTAGACCTCCTGCTGGGAGGGACGCAGGTCGTTGCCGTTGGCGTCCTGCTGTATTTCCCCGGCATCCCGGAAGATGCGGGACAGGCTCACCGACGCCGCCTCGTCAAAGGGCAGCGTCCCGTCCAGCCGGACGGAGAACACAATGTCCTTGTTCTTCCCGGGCAGGGGGCAATAGGCGATGCCGAGGCGATAGGCGCCCGGCCGGGGAACGGAAACGGTATAGGTCAGCTGGGGCTGCCGGGCGGACAGCTCCGCTCCGGTCACCCCGCCGCTCTCCGTCCGGATGATGTCGGCGGCAGATTGCAGCTCCGCCGCAACGGTCTCCGCCGGGCGTTCTGCGGTCGCATACCGGTCCCGGTACGCTGCATAATCGGTGCCGCTGCCCACAGAGACGCCGGCCGTAGCCGCCGTCCCGTCCATCGCTGCGGTCTCCGCCGCCATGCTCTGGGGCAGAACAGCCACCGCCAGCAGCAGTGCCGCCGCCAGCGATCCGATTTTTTGCCCGATGGAACGGTTCATACCCGTTTCTCCTTTCCCCACGCCGCGGCGGTTCAGCCGTTGCGTTTCTTCAGAAACTCCTTAAAGTACACACCCCAGAACGGCGTGGGCTCAAAGGTATCCAGATCCTTGATCAGAGAGGGACCTGCCGTATCGTGGAAATCCCACGCCGTGATGTGGTATTCATTCTTTTCGACCCAGTTGAGCAGACGGGGCACCCATTTGTCGCTGGTCTCCCGCTGGGGACCCTCGTACACCGGCACGCCCTCGCCGTAGTGGCCGCATTCTCCGATGAGGATAGGGTATTGCTCCTTCACCACGTCCACCAGCTCGCCCCAGCGATCCAGCTCCTTCCAGGGATATTCGTGGGAATCCAGCATGATGCCGTTGCCGCCCCGGTCGTCGATGGTGTAGCCCCGGGCGATGCCGTCCAGCTCATAGCCCCAGTCCAATCCGGCGATGATGGCGATGTTGTTGGCGCCCAGCGCCCGCACCGTGTCCACCATTTTTTGCAATCCCGGAGCCTGAAAGGTGATCTTTTCCAGTGCCGGCTCGCCGGATTCGTCCCGCATGATCTGATTGCCCACATTCTGGGGGGCGTATTCCACGGTGATCTCACCGCCGTCCCGCCAGCAATCCCACGAAACCTTGAACGGCTCATTGAAGATGCCGAACAGCACATTCGGATGGTTGCCGTAGCGCTTGGCGATGGATTTCCAAAACACCAGACTGTTCATGTCCGGCATATTGCCGCTGATGAACTCGCCCCAGGAGCCGCAATTGCTCCGGTGCAGGTCCAGAATGACGTATTTCTTCCGGGCGGCGATCTCGGTGACGATCTCGTCCACGATGCGGCGGTAGTTCTCGCCGCTCTCGTCCCGGCCTACCTGATCGCCGCCGAAGCCGAACCACCGGTCCTGAGACAGGGGCAGCCGGATGGTGTTGGCGTGCCACACATCCAGCGCGTGAATGACGGTGGGTTTCAGCTTTTCCGGCGCCGAAAGCCACTCCAGAGAGGCGCAGTTAACGCCGGTGAGCAGCACCCGCTCCCCCTTTTTATTGAGGAGCTGATTGCCCTCTACGTGCAGCTCCAGGTCCCGATTTTCTTCCCGATACAGCTCAAACATCACTTCTGCTCCTCCATCAAGGCTAAATTCTGTCGGATCAGCGCACAGCGCTGCTTCACGCAATCCGCCGAACGCAGGGGATCCTGCGGGGTGTGGAACACATAGTCCGTCAGCCGCTCCAGATCGGTGGAGGCGACGTGTATCCTGGTATCGGAGGAGGCGTAGTAAATATAGACCTCGCCCCGCTCGTTGACGACGGCGCCGTTGGTGAACACCACGTTGGACACGTCGCCCACCCGTTCTTTCCCCCGGGGGGCGATCAGAAATCCGCCCGGCTCGGCGATGACCCGGAAAGGATCGTCCAGCGCCGTGGCAAAGGCGTAGATCACATACCGCAGCCCTGCCGCCGTATTCCGCACCCCGTGGGAGATGTGGATCCAGCCCCGCTCGGTCTTGATGGGTACCGCACCGGCACCGTTCTTCGCCTCGGTGATGGTGTGATACCGCCGGGGGCTGAGCAGCCGTTCTTCGGCCACCGCGGGGTGCAGAATATCTGCGCACAGTCCCAGACAGATCCCGCCGCCGTCCCCGGCGTCGATGAAGTCATCCTGCGGGCGGGTATAGAACGCATACTGACCGTCCACAAACTCCGGGTGCAGCACGCAGTTGCGCTGATATTTGGAGCGGGTCTCCAGATTGGGCAGCCGCTCCCAATGCACCAGGTCCCGGGTGCGGACGATGCCCGCCTGGGCCGCTGCCGCCGACAGATCTTTCTTTTCGGTCTCTTTGCTCTCGCTGCAAAACACGCCGTATATGTAGCCGTCCTCATGCCGGGTCAGACGCATATCGTAGACGTTGGTCTCCTCCGGGTACAGATCCGGCAGCTCCATGGGATAATCCCGGAACCGGAATCCGTCCACCGGGCTGTCGCTCTCCGCCAGTGCGAAAAAGGATTTGCGGTCGTTGCCCTCCACCCGGGCCATCAGATAGTATTTCCCGTCCCGGTACAGGGCGCCGGCGTTGAATACCGCGTTGATGCCCAGCCGCTCCATAAAGTGCGGGTTCTGCTCCCGGCTGAAGTCGTATTTCCAGAACGGCGGAATATGCTCCCGGGTCAGCACCGGGTCGCTATATCGGTCAAAAACTCCGTTATAGAACGGCGCTTTCCTGTTTTTGCGCGCAAGGGCCTCTTCATATTGCCGCATAACGGCTTCTTTGGCTTCGTCAAACATCTGTGTACCTCCGCCCGATTGTGAAATTCCACGGTTTCTGTCTGTATTGTAACACGACAACGGCGGAATGTCTTTCTTTTCCTTGATGTAATGGCAGATACCTGCAAAAAGTGTGTGAAAAAATCGAAAAAACAGGGGGATTTTTCCCAATTGGGCAGATTCATACAAAACACAAAAAATGATGAAGGTATTTGAATAACTACTATTGATTTTTTCGCTCAAATGCGGTATTATGGAAGTAAACGTACAGGTTTTGACGGTTTTTCTGAAGCTTTCGTCTGTTGGGAAGAATATGCTCGTTAAATTTCCGACATTTTATCAAGGGAGGTGGAGCGCTTGACCCAGACGATACACGACTACGATTATATGGACATGGATCTGGGGCTGGCATATCGTTTTCTTGACAGCAAGACCGTGCTGACCGAGGCGCACGACCACAATTACTACGAATACTTTATCATCACCAGCGGCGAGATCGTCCATCAGGTCAACGGCCGGCAGCAGCAGCTGAAGGCGGGCAGCACAGTGCTGATCCGCCCCGCCGACCTGCACAGCTACCAGCCCTCAGAGGAGCAGAGCTGCAAGATGATCAACGTGAGCTTTTCCGCCCGTTACTTTGAGGCGCTGCGGGCGTATTTTGCCAATCCGGTCATCGACGATATGCTGGCGGCGGAATTTCCGCCCACCATTGTTTTGTCCCAGCCCCGTCTCATCGCCATCAAGAAAAAGCACTATCTGCTGAACGTCAATCTGAGCCGGGATGAGCTGATCGCCCTGTTTAAGACCCTGGCGGTGGATGTGCTGTCTTATTTCATTCTGGAATATCGCGCCCAGAATCAGCAGAATCACGAAAAGCTGCTCCAAACGGTGCTCAAGCAGATGAATACCCCGGAGAACATTGAGGAGGGGCTGCCGGCGCTGATCCGCTATTCCGGCTTCAGCCATGGGCACCTGTGCCGGATCATGAAAAGCGAGATGGGCATGACTCCCAAGCAGTTCATCACCGACCTGCGGCTGCAATACGCCGCCAATCTGCTCACCACCAGTGATTTTGACATCCTGTCCATCTCCATGCGGCTGGGATTTTCGTCGCTGAGCCATTTCATCACCATCTTCAAAAAGAAATACGGCTGCACCCCCTCCAAATACCGCACCGTCCACAGCAATCTGCATTATTGGAAATGACGGCGTGTTTCGCCACTCTGAAACAGACAAGGACTGCCCTTTCGGGCAGTCCTTTATGCTTATGCGGTTACTGTGGGAAAATTGAAGCCCCGCACCGAGGCCCCCCGGGTCCGATTCGCCCGCAGAGTGCGCTCCTCTCCCGGCTCCAGAAGCAGGAAGTTGTCCGACACGGTAAAAGCGGTGTCGCAGGAGAGATTTTCCACAAAAGCGCCCACCGCCGGGTACGCGCCGGTGTTGCGCAGGGTGAGGGTGTCTCCGTCCGCCGTCAGCGTCACCGCCGTGGCGGGCAACGTGTATAAGAACCCCACATCCTCCCGGTAATTGAGCAGATAAAAGGTGCTGTCGCAGAGGGAGTCCTCCACATACAGCCGGACGCTGACCAGCCGCAGCGCCGCCCGCACCGGCTCCTCCAGCCGGATCGTCCCCGCCGGGGTCACCGCGGCGGCAGGGGTGCAGGCCGACTCCTCCCGGCAGAGCCGCCGCAGCTGCCGGTCGTAGAACTCCACACAAATGCGGCAGCGCTTTCCGGCGGCTTGCAGCGTATCGTCCAGCAGCACCACCGGATAGTCCGCCGTCGCCGTGACAGAGGTGATTCGCAGCATGGCATGGAGGGGCGCATAGGCGTTTTTGAACACGTAATAGGGAATCTTCGGTACACCGTAATAGTCCACCGTGGCCCAGGAGCAGGCGGGGTATACATCCGTCAGCTTATAGTAACACACACCGGTGGTACGGGGGCTGTCCGCCCGCATACGCTCCAGTGTATGCCGGATGGCGACCGTCTGCGCCAGCTGGGTATTGGTGACGAACGTCTCCGGCGAGTCGATGGTGCCGAACGCTGCGGCGTGGTACAGCAGATGATCCATGTCGTTGTATTGCTCCGGCCAGCGAAATTCATTGAAGCGAGGGGTATGGTAGTTGAGGGCGCTTTTCGCCGCCGGATTCCAAACATTCCGCTCCTCCTGCGGAATATAGCGGTATACGCTCTGGATATTGGGGGCGGACGCCATACCGAACTCTCCGATGAACACGGCATCCAGCGTCAGCGCCTTGTCCATGTCCTGCAGCATCCAATAGGTGTCGTAATTATGCAGTGAGCCGCCGTATGGGGAGGTGCGCCGGAACGGGCGGGTGCCGTCCAGCTCGAAGGCAATGCGGGCCAGCCGGTCCATCGCCTCCCCGTCCGCCTGGGCGGATTCGTTGCCCCCCGCCCACCAGAGCAGACTGGGGTGATTGCGCAGCCGGACGGTATTGAGCCGGGCGGTCTCCTCCAGCGCCTCCATGGGCTGGATTTTCTGCGAATCCCAGCAGGTGGGCCATTCCTGCGCCACCATCAGTCCCAGCTCGTCGCATTTTTCATAGAAACAATCGCTCTCCGGGATCCCGCCGCCCCAGGCGCGCAGCAGCTGGAGATTCTGGTGCTGCGCCAGCGACAGAAATCGGTCGTACCGCTCGGCGGGCAGCCGCAGCAGCGCGTCCAGCGTACACCAATTGGTGCCCTTGAGGAAGATATACCGCCCATTTACAAAGCACCGCCAGCAATAGCGCTTTTCGTCCGCGCCGGATATTTCCGGGCGCATTTCCACCGTGCGCACCCCTATCCGCTCATGGAAGATCTGGGGTGCACTGCCCGCCGGGTGAACACACACGGTCACATTGTACAGGTTCTGCTCTCCGTAGCCGTTGGGCCACCACAGCCGCACATCCCGCAGCGCCAGCCGATAATGCAGCTGCCAGGTATCCGCAAAATCGCCGGAGAAATACTGGGGCTCTCCCGCAAAATTATGGGGCGTAACCGCTACCGTCATCGTGCCGGCGGCCGGAGCGCTGAGGGCAATGCACACATCCACCGTGCCGTCCCGATAGTCGTGGGTCAGCAGAAACGGGCGCTCCGCCTCCACGGCCGGACGAGCGCGCAGATACACCTCCGACCAGATGCCCCGGGTGGGAATGCAGGCATAGTGCCAGCCATAGACGCAGTTGACCACCACACCGTATTTCCAGCCCTCGTCATGGTCGGCGTAGGCGGAGTACGGACGAGGGTCGGCGGGAGCATTCTCCACCTTGACGATGAGGGTGTTCTGCTCCCGCAGGATTGAGGACACATCGAAGAACGGCCCTCCGAACATGCCGATATGCCCGCCGAGAAACACCCCATTGAGCCAAAACACGGCATTGTAGCACACTCCGTCGAAGCACAGCATCGGGTGCTCCAGTGAGAAATCGTAGGTAAACTCCCGCTTATACCACCAGGTCTTGTAGCTTTCCTCCCGGGCAGTCTTGTCGTTTTTTCCGAACAGGGGGTCGGGGATGCGCCCGGCGTTATACAGCGAGGTGTGAACGCTCTCCGGCACATGGGCGGGGATAGCGTCCGACCAGTCTCCGTCGGGGGCGGTGCGGGCGGCGACGGTGCCGCCGTCCGCCAGCCGATATTCCCCGTTCAGGGAGATTCGGGTCGTTTCCTCCGGCGGCAGCGAAAAGGCGGCGGTCTCCTCCAGCGGCTGCGCCGGGCTGTCGAAGTGAGCGGGGCCGGGGGCGAAATACTCCCGTTCCACCGCATCCAGGGTTTTTGCAGGCATAAGAACCCTCCATTTCTTCCTGTAAAGTCGAACCGGACGCCCGGCAATGGTCGGACGTCCGGTCAATTATACCATACGATCGGCAATTATGCGATACTCTCGGACAAAAATACCAAATCCCGGATATCCACGGCGCCGTCCCCGTTGGCGTCCGCCGTTGCCGTCTCACAGGGGACCAGCTCCAGCAGCGCCTGCCGCAAGGCGGTCACATCGGCAGCATCCAGATAGCCGTTGCCGTCCATATCGCCTGCCCGCCCGTAGACCGGTCGGGCGGCGACGGCGTCATTGGCGGCTTTGGTCAGGACCGCCACCTGCCCGTTGTCGTTCACATAAGGATGGGAGGTGAAGGTGTCCTCGCTCACCGGAACACCGAACAGCGCTGCCACATAGCAGCTGCCGGCGATATACTGACCGTAGGCGTTGGCGTGCTGATGATGCCCGTCGTTGTCGTTGACGATGGTGTCGCTGCCCAGCGCCGAGCGGGCGTATTCAAACGCCGTGCCGGTGGGGATATACTCCAGCTGATACTGTGCCGCTGCCGCTCGGGTATTCGCCTGGATCAGCGCAAACTGGTCGGCATCCCAATCGCCCCAGCGCCACACCTCGTGGATTGCCAGCCGGGCGTTAGGCGCTTTCTCCTGTACATAAGCGATCAGATCGCCCAGCTTTTCAAAGGAGGAGGCATTCCGGGAATTGTTGGATTCCTGCTGGAACACGATCACATCCCAGTCGCAATAGTTCAGCGCATACTCCACGGTGGCACCGCCGCCGTCCACGGCATCAAAGGAGCTGGCCGCCGCCTTTTGCGCCGCCGTGTCGTGGGTGCCGTCGGGGAAGGTCACGTCGAACTTGAACACGGCGCGGTTCTCCACCGCCGCCGTATAGTGCATCTCGATGGTGCAGGAGGGGAATTTCAGATAGCCGAAGGTCAGGCTCTTCCCGTTGCTGCGGGCGATCTCCGAGGCGTACACGGAGGTGTTCTCGGAGAAGCTGTTGCCGATGGTCAGCACCTTGAGGGAATCCGGCACATCCGGCTCCGGCTGGGCGTTGGGGTCGCCGGTCCACAGCTGGAACTCGTGGGGACGGGCATTGCCGCTGTCTGCCGTGCAGAAGAAAGCAATATACCGCACATATTTATTGACCGTTCCGGTTGCCTCTGCGCCGGTCAGATCGTTCGCCTGCAGCACAAGGTTGGCCTCATTATACAGCGTATCCAGAGAATCCGCCGCATATACCCGCCAGCTCTCCGGATACCCGCTGATACCCGCAAACACGGAAACGCTTGCGGCAAAATAAGCGTTATCCAAGGTGAACAAGGCTCCGACATAGCGGGGATTATCCGTCCAGGTGGGCGCGCCGCCACCGCTGAGATCCACGTGGGTGACGGTGTCGCCATCGGTCATGGCGGCGATATTGGCTGCCTTAAAGTTTGTGCTGTCTACCACAACACCGGTATTTTTGAACATATCCACACCCTTGGATTCGGCAAGGTGGGTCTGCAGCACGTTTTCGGAGACGAATACGTCCTCCGGCTCCGCGGTCCATGCCTCGATCTCCTTAAAGCGGGGGTTGCCGTTGTACGAATCACAGATGAAAGCGATATACTGCACGGAGCGGTTCACAGTGGCCGTAACGGTGGAAACCTCGGTGGCGGTGGCGGACTCCGCCACCCGGTTCTTCTCCGTATACAGGGTGTCCAACGCATCGGAGGCATAGATGCTGTATGTCTCCGGGAAAGCCACATAGCCGGCGTACAGAGAGATATGCCCGATATACGCCGCCTGCTTCAGGGTGAACTGAGCGCCGATGGAGCGGGCGGGATCCCAGCTCTGGGTGGCGTTCAAATCCACATGGCTGGTGGTGTTGCCGTCGGTCATCGCCGCCAGCTTTTCGCCGGTGATCACCGTCTCATAGACGACGTTGCCGTTGGAGGGATAGTAGGAGATCGGCTCCGCCTTTTCCAGCTGGGTCTGCAGCACGTTTTCGGAAACAAAGGGCTTCTCCACATCCGCATCAGAGGCGGTCTTCACCTGAATCTGCCGGATGCGGATGCCGCCGGGATGATCGGTGTTGATGACCGCCACATACCGGGCATACCGGTTGACCGTGACCCGGGCACCGGCAGCGTTGTTGCAGGCAACATCAGCCGCCACCAGCGCGGCATCCGTATACAGTGCCTCCGGCGAATCGGCGGCATAAACACTGTATTTTTCATTGTAGTTGGTGGTCTCCGACCAGTAGATGCCGGCGTCGATCACCACTTCTCCGATATAATAGAGACTGTCGAATTTGAATTGGAAGCCGATATTGCCGTCGTTATAGACGCTCATATCGGTGTGGCTGTAATCGGATTTTCCGTTCAGCACATTGGTGATCTTGCCGGCATTGCCGGTATAATCCATCACGGAACCGTCGGCGCTCTTGACGGCGACGCTCTTGGCCTCGGACAGCTTATCGGAGGTCAGCAGGTTCTCGGGCTCGAACCGCCGGCTCTCGTCGCCGCTCCACAGCTCGAGCTCCTTGGGACGGCCGTTGGAGGCATCCTCCCGTCCGGTGTCCTGATAGACCTTGAGATGATCGTACACAAACGCAATATACCGCACATCCTTGTTGAGCGGCACCTCCGCACCGGCGGCAGAGCCGTTCCCCTCCACAATGGTGAGATTCTCATTGCGGAACAGGGTGTCCAGCGCATCGGAGGCGTATACCCGATAGTAGTCGACTAGATTGTCGGTGCCGCCGTAGACGGTGATGTGATCGGAATAATAGGCCTGATCCAGCGCAAACAGTGCGCCGAACAGGCGATAGTCCGTGTTGCCGTAGGCGATGATGTCCGGAGCACCCTCCGCATAGGAGAATACGCCGTCGGTCAGTGTGGTCAGCAGATTTTTGCTCGTCAGCCGGGTGCTGTCGGCAGCCGTACCGGCGGGGTTCTTGGGGGTGATGTACATACTGCCCTTGGAGGCATCCGTGTCGATGACCCCTTCCTTGCGCAGAATATTCTCCGAGACAAATTCCGTCTCTTCCGCGGCGCCCGCCGCCAGCGGCAGCGTCGAGACGATCAGCAGGACCGCCAGCAGCACGGACAGCAGCCGGTACGCTTGTCGTTTGACTGTCATATCAAAACCTCCTAAATTCCTGAGACTTTGGGGTGGGCAAAACGCTCTGTCCGCTCCGGTGCTTTTCCGACGGTCCGGCGGGTGCATCCCGCGGCTGCGGACGGACAGCATTGCAGACAGTTTATTTCGTCCATATCTGTATTATAAACGCAATATGCCCAAAATGCTTTCGATTTTTTGATAACTTATAAGGAAAAGATACGAAGATGCACAAAAACCGAAAGTAAAAGCAGAAAATCATTCGGCAAACTAAAACAAAATGAAAACAAACGAAAATGTCTTTCGGCAAAAAATCCCCCAATTACGGGAATTGGGGGATCCGGGGATCGGAGATCGGGGCATAGGCGCAGGGACTCAGCCCTGCGCCTTCAGCTCCTCCACGATCTTCACGCCGGCGCTGGTGCCGATGCGCTCGGCGCCCGCCTCGATCATGGCGAGAGCATCCGCCAGCGTGCGCACACCGCCGGCAGCCTTCACCTTGACGGCATTGCCCACCATGGACTTCATCAGCCGGACGTCCTCCACGGTGGCGCCTACGGCGATACCCTTTTCCGGCGTGCCGAAGCCGGTGCTGGTCTTGATGAAGGTGGGGCGCACCTTCAGGGCGATCTCGCACAGGGTCTTTTTCTCATCGTCGGTCAGATAGCAGTTTTCGAAGATGACCTTGGAGATCTTGCCGTGCTCGTTGCACACCTCCACGATGCGGCGCATCTCATCCTCCACGAACGCCAGATCGCCGGATTTGAGCTTCACGAGATTTACCACATAGTCGATCTCATCGGCGCCCTCGGCAATCGCTTGCCGGGTCTCAAACACTTTGTCCTCCACGGTGGTCTGTCCCAGCGGGAAGCCGATGGCAGCGCCCACATGGACGGCGCTGTTTTTCAGCACCTCCCGGCAGAATTTCACGGGAGCGGAGTTGATCGCCACCATGGCGAAACCGTAGCGGTCGCTCTCCAGACAAAATTCCCGCAGCCGTTCTTCGGTGACATAGGGCTTGAGCAGGGTCTGGTCAAAATATTTGGCGAGGGAAGCAGGGGTGAGTGTTGTTGACATAATCCATTCTCCTTTATTCAAATACAACTACCGGAATATCCAGTATTTTGGCGATGTTCTTCAGGCTCTCCACATGGTCGCCGTAGACCCCGTGGATATGGTTGCAGGGAAAATGACGGATGAAGTGATCGGCGGACACCTTCAGCCGAGCGAACGCCACCGGCCAGGCGGGGGTGGTGGTGCTGCCCATCCGCAGCATCTTCTCCCGGTCAAACTCCACCAGCTCCGCCGGTACGATCGTGAGGTAATACTGTCCGTTTTTACGCGCCAGCCGGGCCAGAGTCACAGTACCCGCCTTGGCGAAGTGGTGAACCGATGCGCCCCCGGCGGGGTAATAATCCGTTTCGGGCAGCAGGCTCACATTTTTCAGATTCTCCCGGAAATCCTCCGACGCGCCGGCGAAATAGGTGGCGTGGGTGCCGGAATTGGAGAAATACCACACATCGTTCTCCTTATCGTAATGGCGCACGTCGGCGAACAGCACCGGCTTGCCGGTGAGGTGCTTGAACAGCTGCATGGTGAGGGCGCCGTCCATGTCGCTCTCGGTGGCGGCGACGGTGGGCTCCTTCGGACCGTCCCAGTCGTAGGGATCGTTGAGCAGCGCCTCGGCGATATCCATGGTGCAGTAGCGGTCGGTGAGATCGCCGTGGGCTTTAATGCCCACGAAATCCAGCTGCCGGGCGGCGATGATGTCCCGCAGCCCGATATAGGAGCGGATCTGGGTGCGAAGCTTGTCGGGGGTCAGCCCCTGTCCGTCGTATTCGATGCGCCCCACATGCTCGGTCAGCCAGGCAAACGCCTTTTCTACCTCCGCCGGGTCTGCCTTGTCCCCCGCCCGGATGATGTCGTCCTGCTCGATGTTCTCCACGTCGATGCCGAAGAGCTTTTGCCAATCGGTGAGATTGGCGGCGGCGGTATACATACCCAGCGGCCGCCCGCCGAAATTGCCGAAGGTCAGCCCCTTTAACCGGCTGACGGCAGCGGCGGCTTTCAGATAAGAGGTCATCGCCTCCAGCACGGCGGGGTCGGCAATGTCGCCCCATAGCCGCTCATATTGCACGCCGATCTGATCCAGCGATCCGGCGGCCGCCAGCATCCCCACCATGCCGCATTCCGACGGATGCAGGTTGGAGAACAGCAGATAGGGGCCGGGGGCGAAATTCTGTGCCACCATGGTGTATTGGGGATAGCACCAGATGGTGTAGTTGAACACCGTCACCTCCACCCCCTGCTCCCGCAGACGGGTGCCCTCCCGCTTTGCCAGCGCATTGGAGTTGATGACGTGCTCACCCTCCACCACCTCAAAGATGCCGGTGGCCTCCAGCGCCGCCCGGATGGCGTGCTGTTTCTGAAAATTCAGCGCCTCGTATTCCTTGTGGATATAAATGCGTCCGTCGGACATGGTGAGCAGTCCGACCCGGATCTTTTTCATGCGTCCCTCAGTCCTTTCTTCACAAAGGCAGCGGCATCCGCCGCCAGCCGGTCCATCTGCGCCTCATCGGCGCCCTGACTGATATCCCGCAGCACGAGGATGTCCTTGCCGACCTGACCGCCCATCTTGATGAACGGCTCCATCACCACCGCGCCGGTATAGTCGATATCCCGCAGCGCCCCAAAGATCTCCGCCCAGGGCAGCCGTCCCGTGCCGGGAGTTCTGCGGTTGTTTTCCCCCAGATGGAAATGCCCCAGATAGCACCCGGCGGTGTGAATGGCGTCGGTGAAGCTGTCCTCCTCAATGTTCATATGAAAAGTATCCAGCAGCAGCTTGACCCGGGGGCTGTCCAGCTCCTCGGCAAACTGCCGCCCCTCGGCGGCGGTGTTGAGAATACACTGCTCAAAGCGGTTGACAATCTCCAGACAGTAGTTGATGCCATAGTCCTCCGCCTGTTTCAGCAGCTCCCGCAGAGAGCGAAGCGCCTGCTCCCGGCTGCGGCATTTATAGTCGTAGTCGGGGCGCAGCTGCATGGGCCAGCAGGAATAAATGATCCCTCCGAGGGTGTCGCCGCCCATTTCATGGATGCAGTCCAGCAGGGTGCCGACATACTGCACCCCCCTTTGCCGTACCGTCTCGTCGGGGGAGGATACGTCATACTGCCCTGGCAGTCCGATGCAATAGGTGAGCTTGATCCCCTCCTCCCGGGCGGCCTCCGCCAGCTGCAGCCGCCGGGCGGCGGACATATCCGGCAACGCCCCGGCAGCGATCTCCAGCACGTCAAAGCCCAGCGCCTTCACCTTTTTCACATAGGGGAAATAGTCCGCCGACCATTCCCGCTCCCAGAATGCGTAGTAGATACCGACGGGATTCAGCATACGATCACCTCCACCGGGACGGATTCCAGCTTGCTGCGGGTCTCGGCGTCCAGTCCGTCGTCGGTGACGAGGGTATCCACCTCCGAAAGCGTGGCAAACTTGGCAAAGCTCTCGGCGCCGAATTTCGAGGAATCGCAGATCAGCACCACCGAGGACGCCATATCTATGAGGGCCTTTTTCACCTGCGCCTGCTCCATATCCGGGGTGCACAGCTCCCCGTCGGCGTTGACGGCGTTGGTGGCAAGGAACGCCTTATCCACCCGCAGAGAGCGCAGCGCCGCATTGGTCATGGCGCCCACCGTGCAGGAGAAGCCCCGCCGCAGAGCGCCGCCCGCCAGCACCACCGTGATACCGGCATATTCTTCCAGCAGACAGGCGATGCGGATGTCGGAGGTCACCACCGTCACGTGGTTTTTGCCCGCCAGCTGCTGTGCCAGGCACAGGGCGGTGGTGCCGGTGTCGAGGGCGACGGTGTCTCCGTCCTCGATGAGCTGCGCCGCCCGGCGGGCGATGCGCTCCTTTTCGGGGCGGTTCAGTGCGCTCTTTTGCACCGAGGTGGGCTCAAACCCGGCTTTCGTTCCGGAGATGGCGCCGCCGTGGGTACGCTTGAGCAGCCCCTGCTTTTCCAGCTGATTCAGGTCGTTGCGGATGGTGGCGGAGGAAACGCCGAACTGCGCGCACAGCTCCGTCACCAGCAGTTTGTTCCTGCGGCGCAGCTCCGCTACGATCTTTCGCTGCCGTTCTTCGGCAAACATAGGCTCATCGTGGGTCATCAGACATCCTCCTTTTGATACCGGATATAGGTCTCCAGCAGCCGGGTGTACCGGCTGTATTGCTTTTCATATGCTGCGTAGCGGGCAGGATCGTGGCGGATGGGGGCGGCATCCTCCGGGCAGGCGAACAACCCGGCCAGATCCCGCTCTGTGTGATCGGTGGCGTATGCCGCCAGCAGCGCCATGGTCTGGGGCGCGGAGCGCAAGGCTCCGGCGGCGTGGTAGTCCGCCCCCAGCACATCCGCTTTGATCCGGCAAAACACGGCGCTCCTGGCCCCGCCGCCCACGCAGCGGACCGATTTCAGCCGGTCGATACAGCCGGTGCTGCGCATCACGGCGAGATAGCTCTTATATTCAAAGGCGATCGCCTCCATCACCGCCCGGAACAGCTCTCCTTTGCCCGTCTGGGGGGTGATGCCGGCAAATACGCCGTCCAACCCCTCCTCCGGCGGAAAGGTGCGCCCGGACAGATGGGGGAGGAACAGCACCCGACCGTCGGCGGCGGCGGCCAGCCGATCCAGCTCGGCCAGATCGGTATGCACCAGCTCTGAGAACCATGGGAGGGTCAGTCCGCCGCCGGTCACATAGGAGAGGGGCAGATACAGCCCGTCGATCACGCTGCGGGAAACCAGTACCGTGCGATGGGCGGTGTCGGGGGCGAACCCATCGGTGCAGCAGGCGAACACCGAGGCGGTGCCCGCCACATCGTACGCCAGCCCCGGCTCCACGATACCGGCCCCCAGGCTGGAGGCGGCGGTGTCGCCGCACCCGGCGATCACGGCGGGGGTATTCCCCAGCCCCATCGCCTCCGCATATGTCGGCAGCACCGTGCCGATACGCTCCGTGGGAGCGCAGATGCGGGGCAGCTTATCCGCCGCTATCCCGAAATGCGCCAGCAGCGCCCCGTCAAAGCACCGGTGCACCGTATCGGCGAAGTTATTGAAATGCAGATAGGTATAATCCATAAATGCCTGCTCCGCCCGCAGCCCGCACAGCCGCCCGGCGACAAAGCCGTTCGGCATGACGAATTTGGCGGTGCGGGCGTACCGCTCCGGTTCCTGCCGCCGGATACGCAGCATCCGGGCGGCGTGAGAATGGATCACCTGTCCGCCGCTCTGACGGACGCACACCTCCTCCGCCTGCTCCCGGATGAGTGTCGCATCCGGAGCGCAGCGGTTATCCAGCCAGGAATCCAGCGGCCCCACCGGGTCAAAGGCGGCGTCGATCCCCATGATACCGCTCATCTGTCCGTCGATGCCCATGGCGGCGACGATGGGGCGGGTCAGTCCGGCGTTTTCCACCGCCTCCCGCGCCGAGCGGATCACGGAATCAAAAATGGCGGCGGGGTCCTCCGTGACGGAGCCGTCCGCCCCCCGCAGCAGTGCCGAGGGGACAAAGGCGCTGCCGAGGATCTGCCCGGCGGCGTCGGTCAGCACGGTCTTGGTGCCCTGTGTGCCGATGTCGGTGCCGAGAAAGAGGGGAGTGCTCATTGTGCTTCACCTGCCGTTATTCCATAATGATGACGTTTTTCAGCCCGACCCCCTGTTTGGTGCGCCGGAGCCCCTCGGCAATGTCGCTCAGGGGCAGCCGGGCGGTCACCAGCGGCTGCGCATCCAAGACCCCGGAGGAAATGAACCGCAGAGTCTTGCGATACTGAGTCAGGCTGGCGCGGGTGGTGCCGGAGACAATCAGTTGCTTATAGTGGATGGCGTTGGTATCGATGGGCACCTTGCCCGCCGAGGCGGGCACGCCGCCGAAGAAGATGATCCGGGCACCGATGGCTGCCAGCCGGGTGGTGTTCGACTGCACTGCCGGCACGGGGCAGGCGGTGATGATGGCGTCCATACCCATGCCGCCGGTGACCCGCCGGACCTCCTCGGTCAGATCCCCGGTGAGGGGCTCAATCGCCGGATACAGCTGCCGGGCAGCCTCCAGCCGTTGCTGGGACAGGTCATTAAGATAGACCTTGCCCCCCGCCATCAGCGCCAGCGCGCAGTGCATGATCCCGATGGGACCGGCGCCGATCACCAGCACATTGTCGCCGGGGTGGATATCCGCCCGCTCAAAGCCGTTGCACACGCAGGAGAGGGGCTCGTTGATAGCACCCTCCTCATAGGAAACGTTGTCCTCCAGCACGCAGACGTTGCCTGCCCGCACCGCCTGCGCCGGCACCAGACAGTATTCCGCAAAGCCGCCGTCCAGATTGATACCCAGCGCCTGATAGGTGGGGCAGAGATGGCTGTTCCCCGCCACGCACTGGGGGCAGATGCCGCAGCCCATATTGGGGGCGACTGCCACCCGCTGCCCGACCCGATAGCCGGTGACGCCGTCGCCCAGCTGGGCGATCTCTCCGGCGATCTCATGCCCCAGGGTGCGGGGATGGGTGCTGTCAATGCCCTTGGCGCCGTAGGTGACCATCCGCACATCCGTGCCGCACACCGCGGCCGCCTTCACCCGGAGAAGCAGCTCCCCGGCCGCCGGGGTCGGGGTGGGGACCTCCTCCAGCCGTACATCGTCGATGCCGTACATTCTTGCAGCTAACATCGGTTTCTACCTCCTATTATACCAGCTGATCGCCGTCAATTGCAACGATCCGTTTTTCCCGGATGGAAAGATTTCCGGCATTGACGGTCAGCACCGCCATTTTGCCGTCGTAGCCGGTCACCAGCGGCTGGCTGTCCTCCGCCATGGCGCAGGCAAACGCCCGGTCCTCCTGCAAATAGGCATCGGCGAACAGATTCTTCCAGCTGTTGATGTATTCCTCCGTGCGGTGCATATCGCTCTGGCACAGGGTCACGGAATTTTCCCGGGTGTTTCCCAGATAGATGCAGCCCCGGGTGCCCAGAATCTCGCAGCGGGCGTCATAGCCGTACAGCACCCCCTGCGCTCCGTCGATGATGCCCTGGCAGCCGTTGACAAAGGAGGCGTTCAGGGTCACATTGTCATAGAAATCGGGAAAATCCTTTTTGGCATCGGGGCAGCGGAAATTGCCGCCGATGGCGAACACGGTCTTGAAATCGCTGCCGGTGAACCAGCGCAGAGTGTCGATATCGTGGCTGTTGACCTCCGCCAGCGGACCGTTGGATTTGGAGATGTCGTACATCCACGGCTTGGGGATGCTGGGGCCCCGGGTGTTGGAGCGCACCATCACCACGTCCCCGATGGAGCCGGCGTCGATCATCCGTTTCGCCTCGGCGAAGGAGCGGTCGAATCGGCGCATAAAGGCGATCTGCAGCTTCACCCCGTTGTCCCGGGCTGCCTGCTCCATGCGGTCGCATTCCTCCACGGTCATGGCCATGGGCTTTTCGCACAGAATATGCTTTTTGGCGTTGGCGGCGGCGATGGCGATCTCGCAGTGGAACTTGGTGGGGGTGGCGATGATCACGGCGTCGATGGTGTCGTCCGCCATCACGTCGCGATAGTCGGTATACGCCTTGTCCAGCTCCAGCTCCTTGGCCGCCACGGCGGCAGCGTCGCCCACCGGGTCGCAGACGGCGGTGATGCGGGCATACGGGACGGAGGTCTTGAAGTTCCGGGCGTGGATCATACCCGCCCGCCCGGCGCCGATAAGGGCAATATGGAATTTTTCGTGTGTCATAAGGATTCCCCTTTCTCTGTGATAGCAAAAATACGATAGCCGCATTCCGACCAATTGGCGTCAGTAGGTTCGACGGTGACGGTCAGCTGCTCAACCCCGGCGGTGTAATGCGCCGGAACGGTGAAGCTGTCCTCCAGCAGGCTGTAAATGGGGTTGGAATCCGCGAACAGCCACTGCCGCTCGGTGACCCGCTGCCCGTTGACGTACACCGTGGCGCATTGCCGCCCCCGATCCTGCAGCGAGACCCGTTTCAGCACGACCCCCCGGTTATCCGCCGGGATCGGCACGGTGAACTGCGACCGGCGCATATCCCGCACGCAGGTATAGGACTGATATTGCTCATGGATGCCGTTTTCAAACCGGTTCTCTCCCGTTTCCCGCCGTCCGTCGGCGGTATACGCGGGGCTGTCCGGCGTCACCGTGGCGCACAGCACCTCCGCCGCCTCCGGCATACCGTAGTAGAACACCTGCCCGCTATGCTGCCCGCCGCCGTCGTTCTGGCAGCCGTGCTCCAGCTCAAACCGCAGGCTGCTGCGGAAGGGATAGATGTCAGTATAGGCGAGACGCAGCTCCGACCAGTTGTTGTTGTCGCCGGGGATGCCGTTATAAGCGGAAAAGGGATTGCACTGAGGCGGGCAAACAAAGCCCCAACCGTAGCTGCCCCAGCTCTCGCTGCCGTCGCTCTCCACCGCGGGGGAGGAAACACCGTCCAGAAATACCCGCACATCCCCCTCACAGCCGCACTGAATATCATAGCCGGAGATGACTCCGTAAACCATATGCCCGCGACCGGTGATGGCGGCAATGACGGAGTTGCGCCCCGGCGTATTGTCGGTGGGCGGATAATAGGGCGAGGCGGTGAAATACCCCATGTCCTTCTGCCAGCGGCAGGCGGCGTCCTCCGCCACCCCCGCCCGCAGGGACACCGGCGTATCCAGCCGGTTTTCCAGCCGCACCCGGCAGCGGTGGCGGTAGGGCATGGGAAATCCGTTGAAGAAATGCGCCGTTTCCCCTGCAAAATCCGCCGTCAGCAGCGCTGTATGCAGCGCCGCCGGGGTGCGCCCAAACTCGCACCCGAAGAAGGTGCCCAGAGGCGCCAGCACCTGCGGCTCGGCGGCGTCGTCAAAAGCGATCTCCACCCACAGCCCGCTCAAATGCGCCGGGGTGAACCCGGGCACATCCAGCGCGATACCGGCGAGACAGCCCTCCTCGGCGGCGGTGAACAGCTCTGCCTTGCCGTGGGGCGGCAGAGTCAGTGCACGCTCCGCTGCCGGAACGGGGCGCATCGGCAGCTGCCGATACCGCTCCGCCAGCGGGGCGATATCCATCGCCGGGGAAAAGGGCGTCAGCCCCTCGGCGGAATCATACAGCTGGTAGGTGATGTGCCCCCAGCCGCCCTCGCCCTTGGCTTTGTCCGCTCCCTCCAGCCGGATGCTGGAGGTCACCTTGCAGTGGGTGGTGAACTCCATGGGCACGAAGCTGCGCACCACCCAGATGGGTCCCCGTCCCCCATCCTCCGGACCGACGAAAATATCCGCCAGCGGCGACAAAAACGGCTCTTTTTTGCCGAATTCCGCCGGAGTGATCTCGAATTGAGGGGTCGGGCTATGATCGAAGTAAAACCGGAACACCGGCACGGCGCTGGTGGGATAACGGTGCTGGGTGAAGTTGAAAATACAGCCGGGGCCGTCGGCTTCCATCAGCACCCATTCGCCGTTTTCATCCGGATATAAGCCCCAATCCCAGTCGGCGTTATCGCCGCATTTGGAGATACTCCCCTCATAACGGATGTCGGCGTGAGCATCCATCCGCGGCAAGGAACCCCAAGCCGCTAACCGGGAGCATCCCCGGGCCGGCATTCCACGATTTGGCATATGCTTTCATTTCCTTTCGTATTCTTTCGTTTATTATAGCATACGCACGGCAATTGTCAAGTGCCTATGGACAAAATACTGCAGCCGTTAGAAAGTGAAAGGCGGCTGTATGCGGGCGGATCCTCTGCCATCCCGCAGGATGCTGCTAAACGTGGTAGTGTCAAGCTTTATGCGCAAAATTGTTTGCAGGCTCCGGCTGAATGAGGTCAGCCGGCAATAGAAACGTCGTCCGGCGCCGCCTCTAAGTGCTTCATGTTCATGTATTTCTTGTTGCCCCACTGGGTACCCGCCACGTGGCGAAGCCTCGCGCA
>CAKUAQ010000016.1 GCA_934636435.1 uncultured Eubacteriales bacterium | reverse complement strand
TGCTATGGCAATCCGCTTTACGATGGGCTGGCGAAACAGTATCAGGGGGCGGTGGGTTGTCCTCCGATCCGAACCGAGACGGCATATCGCGCATGGCTGCAATATGTGGAAAAAACCGTGGAGCATTTTACGGGCAGGGTCGGATATTATGAGATATGGAACGAGCCGGAGGGCGGTTGGACATGGAGACCCGCACCGGATCCCGCAGAATACGCCCGGTTTTGTATCGAAACCGCCCGGGCAATCAGCAAAGCCGACCGCACAGCCCGGATCATTACCGGTTCCCATTATCAGGACTCAATGGAATTCTTCGATGCGGAGTTTTCGCGGGGAACGTTGGATGTATCGGATGCGGTATCGTACCATTCCTATCAGTATGACGAGCGTATGTCTATGCAGCGGGTGCGGGCTTTGCGAGGACTTCTGACCTATTATGGCAGCGACGCCGAGATCATTCAGGGTGAATCGGGCTCTCAATCTAAAACCGGCGGGAGCGGCGCACTCGGGTGGATCCGAACCGATGAGCGGATGCAGGCAAAGCAGCTCCTTCGCCATACCGTCGCGGATATATTGGCAGGCGTTGCGTTCACATCTGTTTTTTCCTGCGTGGATATGGCGGAGAATCTGGATGCCAAAGAGGGGGAGCCGATCGCCACCTGCGGATACTTCGGTCTGTTGGGGGCGGAATTTGATAAAAAGACCGGTCGTCTCATCGGCGACTATTATGAAAAGCCCTCTTATTATGCCTTTCAGAATCTGTGTGCGGTTTTCGATGAAAAGGTGGCGGCGACCGACATTCCGGTGATCTTCACTCCCCGAGAGTCCATACGAATCGGCGGATCGGATTGCGCCACCAAGGAGTTGATCTACGGAGGAATAAAAAAGGCAAACCACGCCGCTGCTTTTGTTTACTGGAATTCCACCGATATGATCACCGTGAAGGACTATGAATCCACCGTTTCCTTTGAATTGTCCGGAGTCTGCGGAGAGGTTCGGCTGATCGACCCGATGGACGGCTGCGTCTATGCGCTGCCCGAGGATATCATGACAAGGCAGCAGAATACCCTGGTCACCTTTAAGAATATACCGGTAAAGGATTATCCGCTGATTCTTACATTCGGTGATTTTTGCCGGTCGGAATAAGATGCTTGGTTTCTAACACTATAACATAAGGCGGAGAGAGTATGCACAACAGTATTTTGGGCGATACCATTGTAAGCGGTCAAACCTATCGGTATACCGGTGGAAGAATCGACATTTTACCTTCCGACGCCACCCATAGCGACCGGGCGGAATATACAGCCGGCTGCAAGGTCGCAGCCGACGAGTGCGCCATTGGTTTCTGGTTTGAAAACCTGAAGCATGTGACCATTGATTTTGGCGGAGCTACCCTTTGCTTTCACGGGCGGATCGTGCCATTTGTGCTGGATAACTGTGAAGATATCACGCTGAAAAACTTTTCCATTGATTATGACCGTCCTTTCTATTCCCAGGCGGATATTCTCTCCTTTAACGGAGAAGAAATGGAGATCCGCATGTGCGACGGCTTTGACTATGCGGTAAAAGACGGGTATCTCATAGCAAAGGGATGCGGCTGGGAAAAGAATTTGAATCGGAACGATTGTCTGCTCTGGCCTTTTGAGCGGGAAGGGTATGCCGAATACGATATTATGCTGGCGCTGTTCGGTCCGGAGGTGTTCCCCAACGAAAATCCGCCGATGGAAATCCATCAGCTTTCGGTGCAGGAAAAGGAGGACCATCTGAGCATCCGCGGATATTTCCCACCAAACTGGCACAAAATCGGTGAAAAAACGACGCTGCTGATTACCCACGAGATTCGCGATAAGCAGGCAATCACCGCTGTGGGGTGCCGGAATGTTACCGTTGAAAGCTGTACGCTCGTGCACTGTGCGGGCATGGGATTTATGGGGATGCACTGCGAGAACATCACACTCGACCGATTCAACGCATATCGCAATTATCACGGCAACGGGAGGATGGTGGCCTGCAACGCCGATGCGGTGCACTGCTTTAATTGCAAGGGGCGCATCGTGATCCGAAACTGTGAGATGGAAGCCTTGCTGGACGACACGGTGAATATCCACGGCAATTATTACACAGTGGACAGCGTGAACGGTCAGACCCTCGGGATGGTGATGAACGGCCCCAACAAAAAGCTCGCTCTCCGCTGTTTTAACGAGGGGGATACGGTGACGGTTTATCGCGGCCGAACCCAGAAGCCGGTGGCAGAGCTGGTGGTCAATGCCATCCGATTTGACAAAGAAACAGGGATCCGTTATTATTCCGTGACGGGCGATACAGCACAGATCGCCGCGGGGGATACGATGGAAAACCGGTCGGCACAGCCGGAAATTTTACTGGAGAATAACACCTTCGGAATCTTCCGGGGAACAATGCGGCTGCAAAGCCGAAACAAGACGGTGATCCGGAATTGCCGCTTTTATAATCCCGGTGCAGCTATGCTGTTCACCGGAGATACGACCTATTGGTACGAATCCGGTCCCGTGCAGGATCTGACGGTGGAAGACTGCGCGTTTGTCAATCAGGCGGGCCCGTATTTCTATGTGTTCGGCGAAGTGGAGTTTACGAAGGAATACCCATTTTACCACAAAAATATTACGGTAAAAAATTGCCGTTTCGATCACGGCGGTGTTGTGGCGGAGTTGAATCACCTGAATGGATTCACCTTTACCGGCAACAGCTCTCCCGATACCATGCAGATTCTATCTGCTCATTCCCGGAATATTCGCACCGATTGTTCCACGGTAATCGAAAGAGACTGATTTTATCTCGGGATACAATTTCAGGCAAAAGGTTCCCGGTATACCAAAAATCCGCATTTCTGAAAGGGTCAAGCAGCATGGTACATCTGACCCGGACAGAAATTCGGATTTTTTGATTTTGCAGCCAGCCGGGCGGCGAACAGCACCGCCGGGATTTCGTTGCTCTTGCCTTCGACGGCTTCGGAAGCCGGCGTAACGCCAATTTCACAGATTTGCGCACTAATAATATGCCGTGGGCTATCCATGCTTTTCCTGCCGACAGTAGAACGAATCGTCTTGCCGTCCGGTGAAATGGTTGTTCCATTTCTATTCTCCGGCATGAATTGCGAAGCCCATTTCATCATACATTCGTTCAATGTGTCAGGCTTTACCATTTTCAAGAGCGTCAACAGCCAAAAGCAGCACGGAATATACGCAATTTGGAATTTCTCCTTCAAGCATTCCTTCACTCACGCATTTTCCGCCCAATGACGGATCCGGCTCACGTTCCTGAACCCGCACAGGCTGTCCGGCACCACGATTCCGATGGCTTCCGCGATGCTGCAAAAGTACCCATTGTACTCCCCGGTCGTCTCGATTTCCTCAAAGAAGTCGATGAGTGTTGTTCTTGTCCATGCCTACAGCATTCCGCTTTTCCCGTGATTTGAAAATTGATTTCCGTGGGTATACAACAGAAAAATTGACTTTTTGCCAAAGGGGAAGTATAATGGCTAATGGGAAAATTGCAGATTGGCGGTGTTTTTGTCTGCCGGGCAAATTCGAGATTTTCAGGAGAAAGCAAGGTGAGCTATGCTGGATATACATAACAAAGAACAGATACTTTGCAGCCTTGCAAAAGATGCGTTTGATTCGGTCCTGAGGGTTGACCTGGATTCGGGGAACTGCACGGCGGTATTGCCGTCCGCTGAAGATTCAAATGCGAAGAGCGAGATGCCCTATGCCGAGTTTGTAAAACAATTTACAGACAGATACCCGGATGCTGAAAAAGAAAGACTGAAAGCGGCGCTGGAGCTTGACCGGGTGAAAACCGAGCTTTGCCAAAACGGCCGCTGTAAAGTGTTCGGCGATACGGCGCGCAAAACGCCTGCGGGGTATAAAATGCTTACCTTTATCCCTGAGGGCAACAAACGGTATGCTACGCTTTACTGTATGGATTTCGGCAGCATTGCGGAGCATTATAACGAAAAGCTGGATAATCTCAAAAAAGAGAACTATCGGGATAACCTTACAAAAGCATTTAACCGAAACTTTTATGAATTTAAGCTGCGCGACAGGCGAGTGACCGGCAGCGTTGCTATAATAGACATTGATGATTTTAAGCTGTGCAACGATACCTATGGCCATGATATAGGCGATCTTACCCTAACCGAAGCAGCACGGATCATTTTCCGCAATATGGGCGGCAAGGATACGCTGGTGCGGTTCGGCGGAGATGAATTTTTACTTGTTCTGCCGGATTGCTCCAATGACCGGATGGTTTGCATTCTTGAAAAAATACGAACGGAAATAGGCGCTGTGAAACACGGCGGCTTCGGTAATTTTCATCTTTCGGTCAGCATAGGCGGCGTTACGGTGAAGAACGAGCCCGTTGCCGACGCGGCTTACCGCGCAGACCGCATTATGCACCTTGCCCAAAAGCGGAAGAATGCGCTATTGACTGAGCGGCAGCTTGCTGAGGATAACGAAAACGCGCTGAAGGAAAAGACTGCAAAGCAAAAGGTGCTCATTGTAGACGACTCTGATTTTAACCGCAGCCTTTTAACCGAACTGCTTGAGGGTAGCTTTGATATAACGGAGGCGGCGAACGGCGAGGAAGGCATGGCGGTATTGGAGCGTTACGGAGCGCAGATATCCGTAGTGCTGCTGGATATAATTATGCCGGTGATGGACGGCTTTGATGTGCTGAAGGTAATGAAAGAAAAGCGGCTCATTGAAGATATACCGGTTATCATGATATCGACGGACGATACCGTTACCAATATACGCCGTGCTTTTGAAATGGGCGCTACGGATTATATTCATCGCCCGTTTGACGCGAAGGTGGTGGAGCAGCGCATCCGCAATACGGTCAAGCTGTATGCCAAGCAGCGGCGCATGCTGACCATGCTGACCGACCAGACCCGCGAAAAGGAAAACAACAGCCGCATTATGATCGATATTCTCAGCAATGCCGTAGGGTATATCAACGGTGAGAGCGTGGAGCATATACAGCACCTGAAAAAGATTACGGCAATGCTGCTGGAGCGGCTGATCTTGAAAACCGACCGCTACGGTCTTGCTTGGAAGGACTGCGAGCTGATAGCTACCGCGGCTATGCTGCACGATATCGGCAAGGTGGGTATTGACCCGGCAATTCTGAATAAGCCCGGCAAGCTGACGCCGGAGGAATATGAGATTGTGAAGGCGCACACGCGGATAGGCGAGCGTATTCTGAAAAGCGGAGATTTATCGGAATTTCAGGACGAGCCACTGCTGAAAACCGCCGTGCAGATCTGCCGTATGCATCATGAACGCTTTGACGGCAGGGGCTATCCTGACGGGATTTCCGGCGAGGATATTCCGATTGCCGCGCAGGTTGCCGGCATTGCGGATGTATACGATGCACTTGTGAGCAAGCGCTGCTATAAAGGCACATATACTCCGGCAGAGGCTATGCAAATGATAAAAAACGGCGAATGTGGCTGCTTTAACCCGATTCTGATTGAGTGTCTTTCGGAAATCATTGAAAAGCTCACCCGTGATATTTACAAGTAAATCTTTTCAAGAGGTGTCTCCGGAAAGCTTCGGGGGCATTTCTTTTTCGGTATATATCGGACTTGTTTAAGAACGAAAAATATAGTACAATGAAAATACTTATAGTTACCTTCGCAATAAAACATAAAATACGGATAATTAAGGAGGCGCCCCGTTATGAGGAATACCATAAAACGAATCGGTGCATCGGCACTTGCGATCCTGTGCCTTTGCTTTTCCGGGTGTGCGGGGGATAAAACGCAGACGGAAGAACCGAAAAACGGAACGCTCACTATCGGCAGCGATATCTACTCGCCCTATTTTTATCTTGATGACAACGACGGTTTTGCCGGCATTGATGTGGAGATTGCCACCGAGGCTTGCCGCAGGCTCGATATGAAGCCGGAATTCAAGCAGATCGTATGGCAGAATAAGGACTCCTTTCTTGTCGACGGAAGCGTAGACTGCCTGTGGGGTAGCTTCTCCATGAATGGTCGCGAGGAGGAGTACGCATGGGCGGGACCGTATATGCACAGCAGGCAGGTCGTTGCGGTGAATGCGTCGAGCGATATATACACTCTTGGCGACCTTAGCGGGAAGTGTGTTGCCGTACAGAATGCTTCAAAGCCGGAAGCCCTTTTCCTTACCGATTCCGTTCCGGGCGTTTCGGTTAAAAAGGTATACAGCTTTGCTTCGATGCCAACCGTTTTCGCGGCGCTGAAAAAGGGCTATGTGGACGCCTGTGCCGGGCACGAAACTGCCTGCCGTGACTATATGAAAAACATTAACGGAGACTATCGGATACTTGATGATGTCCTTCTGAAAGCCGATTTGGGAGTTGCTTTTTACAAGGAAAACGGTACCGAAAATGCGGCGAGACTGACCGCCGTGCTTGAAGAAATGAAAAAAGACGGCACAATACGGAAAATTCTTGAAAAATACGATTTGGATATTGAATTTGCAATGACGGGAGGCGCAGATTGATGAAAACCTCCGATAATTCAAAAAGACCGCCAAAGCAAACCGTTTTACTTTTCGTTGTTCTGATTTCCGTAGGCATTATGGTAATGCTTATAACGCTGTATTTCAGTATGACTTTTGGGCTGAACGCCGCACAGAAAACGTTGAACAGGAATGTCGACGATCTAAAAAAGCAATGCAATGAGTACATTGATTTTTTAACGGCGGACGAAGCAAAAAGCCTGGTTCGCCTGACCGAGCAGGCGGAGGACATAGGAGAAACACTGAGGTTTCTTTCGGATGACGTAAAGAAAACGTATCTGGATGAATTTTGCGACAGTCAAAGGCTCGACTTTATTCTGGTACTTGACGAAAATATGATGCCGGACAACCGATTTATTTCCGGCAGAACCGATTACCGGGAGTGGAAAGAGATTCTCTCAGGTACGGCAATCACCTCGATGCTATCCTATCCGAAAAAGATTTATTCGGCGCGCACAAGCCATGACGGAGAAATCTATGATATCGCCGCAGCGGCAAGGCGCGATACGAAAGGAATTGTGTTTTGCGCGATGCTGCAAAATGGCGAAAAACTGGTGACGCACTATTCCCCCGTGCGCAATCTGCTGGCGACAAACGAAACTGCACTGGGCGGAACGCTGTATATTGCCGAAGGGGATGATATTGTTGCGTCCAATCGGGAAAACGTCCCCGCAAGCCTGTCCGATATACCCGAGTTAACGGAGCTTATTGCAAAGAAAAAAGGGGATACCCTTACAAAATTCAGCTGTAACGACACGCTTTACTACGGCGGCAGCGCCAGATATCGCAGTTACAGCATATATGCATTTTACCGGGCAAGCGAGGTTTTTGCCGACAGCCGTATCACATTGCTTTTTGCCTTTTTCCTGTATGTGCTCATTGCCGTTGTGGTCATAGCCTTTTATTTCAGAAACCGAGTGTATCATAATCAGGAAATAAGCCGGCAAAATGAGATTATTCACTCCATCAGCCATATCTATCTGCTGACGTCTATTGTGGATATGAAGGGTCCGCGGTATACCATACTGAAATACCCGGAAAAATGGGGAAAGATAAAAACATCGGGTGTTGCCGATAAAGCATTCTTTAATAAGTTTCTCAGCTATGTCGGCGAGGAATTCCGTGACGGTTACCTTGCGTTTATAAATCCAGAAACAATACAGGAACGGCTCGGTGCTTCCGAATATGTGGAATACGATTATCAGGATGTATCGGGGAAATGGCTCAACGATAAGATTATTCCGCAGGAGCGGGATGAAAACGGGAATTATCACTCCTACATATTGGCAAGAAAGGATATTCACGAGCAGAAGAAGTTGGAGCTTGAATATCAGGAGAGACTGAAAACAGCGCTTCGAAGCGAGGCGCTTGCCAATCAGAGCAAGACGGATTTTCTGCGCCGAATGAGCCATGATATCCGTACACCCATCAATGTGATTCTCGGTATGCTTGAAATTTCCGACAGCAATCCGAATGATGCGGAGCTTCTGCAAAGTTGCCGCAACAAGAGCAAGACTGCGGCGGAATATCTGCTGGAGCTTGTCAATGATATCCTGACCATGAACAAGGCGGATGCCGGGGGCGCGGAAGAACCCGAAAATACAGCTTCGTTTGATCTTGCCGATGAGGTGAACAGACTGTACCTTGTGGCGAGTGAGCGGGCAAAGCCTTACGGCGTTACGCTTGAGCCGCCTACGCTAAGCATTGAAAGGAAACCGCTTGAGGGCAACTCGCTGTATCTGCGGCAGATTATGATGAATGTCATTTCCAATGCAGCGCGATACAGCCACAAGGGCGGCAGTGTTCATTTCTCGGTGTCGCAGGCGCCGCGTCCCGACACGGAGGGCTTTGCCGAGATTAGCTTTGTCTGTGAGGATCACGGTATCGGTATGAGCAAGGAATTTCAAAAGAGGATGTTTGAGCCGTTTGCACAGGAGGGTGTCGGCGGATTCGGTAAATTCGGCAGCGTGGGACTCGGACTTTCGATCGTGAAGAAATTCGTTGATATTCTCGGCGGCACAATTTGTGTTGACAGTGAGCAAAACGTAGGTACGCGTTTTGAAATCGTCCTGCCGTATAAATATGCCAACAAGCCGATCGAAAATAAGACAGAGGCGGACAAAGATATTTCCCTTGAGGGATTAACCGTACTGCTGGTTGAAGACAACGAGTTGAATATGGAGATTGCAGAATATATGGCGACCAATGCCGGAGCAAAGGTTTTTAAGGCTTATAACGGCAAGGAGGCGGTGAATGTGTTTGCCGGTTCCGATGTCGGTTCAATTGATGTTGTACTCACCGATATTACCATGCCGGATATGGACGGGCTTGAGGAAACACGGCAGATTCGTGCGCTTGACCGACCGGACGCAAGGACGGTCCCGATCATCGCCATGACGGCCAATCTGTTTGAGCAGGATATAAAAGCCTGCAAGGACGCCGGAATGACCGGCTTCTTAGCAAAGCCGCTGAATATCGGACAGCTTCTCTCAACGATTTTGCAGCAGGTTAAGGGGAGAAAAGCATAATGAATAAGCTCGAGCTGTTTTATATCACGATCGGTTCCGACGCAGAAACGGTGATTGAGCGTTTCTGTGGCAATACGGAAATGACAAGACGGTTTATTTTGAGGTTTGCCGAAGACGGCAGCTTCAAAAATTTGACAGCGGCACTGGAGGAGAATGAAACGGAGAACGCTTTCCGTGCGGCACATACGCTTAAAGGCATTTGCCTGAATCTCGGATTTGACAAGCTCTTTGAGAAAGCGTCTTTTGTGACCGAACTGCTGCGCAGCGGAGATATTGACGGAGCGAAAAAGATCTTTCCGGGGCTTAAAGCGGAGTATGACCGGGTATTTGATGCCGTAAAGACTTTACTGAACGATTGAAAATAAGTGTGCACAAAAGCCATTGCCTTAAAACATAAGCGATGGCTTTTGCGTTGCTTGTCGATTCGGAGCAACGTCGAAGTGAGATACTATAAGTCGTTGCTTTGTCATAAAATGGAGACATCGTTTGATTGCCGAGGTCAGATCATCACGCAAAGTAGCTTTCTAAAATTGCACATACATTTACCCCCACCATAAAAACATAGTATATTGCAAAGGTTCTATAATAAATGTTGGGGGTCAGGCGATGAACCTGACCCCTTAGCAATAGAAAAAGGTTGAGCATAGAGATAGAATCCTTAAAAGAATCCTGTTCTGTCATACATGAAAATCGTGCCGGACCGATTCGCTCCGACACGACCCGTTTTATTTGCGTTCTATCTCTACCCCAACGATTGACATAGAACCAAAAACAACAGCAGCCGTGCGATCTCCCTTCGGGGGTCGCACGGCTGCTCTGCGTAATCACAATAGCGCAGCGGCGCTTATTTTCATTCGGGGCTCGGCTGCCTGCGCTCAGCGGCTCTCCAGTTCGATAAAGAACGTTACGCCGCCGGCGGTGTTTTCAACACCGTAGGGCATCCCGTGGGCCTTCATGATGGCGGCCACCACGCTCAATCCGATGCCGCTGCCGCCGTAAGCCCGGGTGCGTGCCTTATCCACCTTATAGAAGCTCTCCCAGATGCGGGGCAATTCCTCCGGGGGAATGGGCTCGCCGGTATTGAACACCGTAATGCGCACCCGCTGGGGCGTCGGGCGGGTGACGGCAGTCCTCACTACCCCGCCGGTGGTCACGTGGTTGAGGGCGTTGGACAGATAGTTGGTCAGCACATTTTCGATCAGAAAGGGGTCGGCATATACATTCACCGTGCCGGGATTTTCCCATTCCACAGTCGCGCCCTTTTCCGCAAAGCGCACCCGCTCCCGTTCCAGCAGATTGCCGATCAGCTCGGCGACATCGAAGCGGCAGATCTCCAGCTGGCTGCCGCCGCCCTCCAGCTGCATCAGCATGGTCATCCGCCGCAGCATCTGGGTGACCCGATGTGCTTCGTCCTCGATGACCTCGCAGTAATACTGCCGGTTCTCGCCGCCGCCGTCGACATCCTCCCGCAGACCTTCCGCATAGGTGCCGATGAGGGCCAGCGGGGTTTTCAGCTCATGGGACACATTGGCGATGAATGCCCGCCGGGAATTGTCCAGCTCCTCCCGCTGGCGGATGTCCGCCTGCAACCGGGCATTGGCATTTTTCAGCTCCGTAACGGTGGATTCCAGAGCCGCCGACATGGCGTTGATGCTATCCCCCAGCGCCCCGATCTCGTCCTGCTGCTTGCCGGTATAGCGGCCGCTGAAATCAAGCTGTGCCACCTGATCCGCCAGCGACGACAGCTGGCGCAGCGGATCGGTGAAGGAGCGCGCCACCAGCCAGGTGAGCAGCAGCCCCAACAGCAGCGCCCCCGCACCGGCGAACAGCAGAAAGCGATTGGTCTCCGCCACGTTCTCTTCGATCGCCGCCACCGGGGAGCGCAGGTAGATGTGCCAGCCGTTGCTCAGCGAGCCGACCAGCAGGATCGCCTGTTCTCCCACCGGGGAGTCCGCCAGAATGACATCCTCTCCGGTGACGGCCACCTCATAGGTGCCGGGGGCATAGCTGCGGTTGCCGTGGATCACAAAGCGGTCTGCATTGAGGGTGCTGTACAGCACCTGCCGGTCGCTCCACAGGAGGGTGGCCACCGACCCGGAATCCTGCAGATCCGTGAGGGTGCTTTGCAGCCGTGCGCTGTCGCCGCACACGGCGTTGATAGTGGTGAAGGCCCGCACCACCTGCTGCTTCTTGCGTCCCACATAGTAGTTTTTCAGCGCAAAGGTGTTGAGCAGCAGCACGGCGGCCAGCACCGCCGCCACGCACCCCGCCACACTGGCAAACAGCTTCCACACCACCGAGCGGTGCAGGCGGGGGCGGGTCACAGCGCGCCTCCCGCTTTCGGGTCGAATTTATAGCCGATGCCCCGGACGGTGCAGATGTAGTCGCCGTAAGGGGTCAGCTTGTTGCGCAGCTTTTTCACATGGGTGTCCACCGTCCGGGCGTCTCCCTCATAATCGAACC
Organism: uncultured Eubacteriales bacterium; assembly: GCA_934636435.1. Taxonomy (GTDB): domain Bacteria; phylum Bacillota; class Clostridia; order Oscillospirales; family Acutalibacteraceae; genus UBA5905. The sequence goes on along the minus strand of CAKUAQ010000016.1, from coordinate 29,325 downwards.
GCCATACGCTATCCAGGATCCGATCCCGGGACAGGGCAACCCCGGCGTTGGTCATCAAATAGAGCAGCAGCTCATATTCCGTATAGGTCAGCTCCACGGGCTTGCCGTCCACCCGCACCACCCGGCCGACGGTGTCCACCGTCAGACCGGGGGCGCTGTCCTGTTTCGTTTCCGCCTGGGGCTGCCCCCGGCGCAGCACCGCCTCGATGCGCGCCAGCAGCACCTTCAGGCTGAAAGGCTTGGCGATATACTCGTCCACCCCCAGCTGAAATCCCTGCAGCTCGTCCTCCTCCTCGGAGCGGGCGGTGAGCATGATCACCGGCACCGATGAGGTCTGCCGGATGTGACGGCAGGTCTCGAATCCGTCCATGCGGGGCATCATCACGTCCAGCAGCACCAGATCGACATCCCGACGGGACAGGATCTCCAGCGCCTCTATGCCGTCGCCGGCCTCCAGCACCGCATAGCCCTTGATCTGCAAATAGTCTCGCACCACCCGGCGCATGCGTACCTCGTCGTCTGCCACCAGGATCGTTTTTTCTTCCGCCATCGGGATCCCCTCCTTCGGTTCTGCAATCTCATGTTTGTAGTATGTCAGAAAAATATGTCCAAGCTGTGAAAAATCGGTGGCCGCTTTGTTATTTTTCCGACGCTGCCGCGGCGAACCGCCCCTCCCGGTCATAATACCGCAGCAGCAGCTCCACCATCTCGTCGTAGCTGATGACGCCGCTATCGACCCCGTTGGCCTTGATGAACCCGTCGTTCACCTTTTGAGAGGATTCCATCACCTGCCCCTGAAACTGCTTCCAGTAGTCCCGCCGCTGCTGCAGATCCCGCTGTACGCCGTCGCTCAGCCGGGTATACGCCTGTTTCCACAGGGTCTTGTCCGCTTTATATAGGGCGTTGCTGCAATAGATATAGGCGCTCAGAGCCCCGGAATAGACCTGCTCCGGCTGTCCGCTGGCGACGCACGCCAGATAGCCGAGGAAATTGCACTCGTTCTCCTTGGCAAAGCCCATGGTGTGCGCCAGCTCGTGGGTGACGGTGTGCATCAGCTCGCAGTCGGGCATGTCCACATTGACGCTCGCCTCTCCCAGCCAGGGGCAGTAGACCCCCGTGTAGCCGGTATATGACCACTGGTGGGAAAGAGCCACCGCCTTCACCCGCCGGGTGCCGGTGACGAGATACGGATAGGTCCGGCGCAGCACGGCATACCCGGCATCCCCCTGCCGCAGCGCTTGGGGCAGGGGCCGGGACAGCACCATGCAGCCGTTTTCGTCCTCCGACAGCTGCGCCCGGGCATCCGTCGCCTGTTGCGCCAGATCGGCGGTGAGGGCGTACAGCTCCTGGGCCGTATATTGCCGGTCCGGCAGCTCCATGAGGGTAGCCAGCGGCAGGCGGGAAAAATTGGCGCCGTCCATCACCATGAACACCAGCCACGCCAGAGACAACCCCCATGCCAGCACCCGGCAGCCCCGTCCCAGCCGTTCCCGGCGTCTCGGGCGGCGGATGAGCCGCACGATCCACAGGATGAGCAGCCCCAAACCCGCCGGGATGCCCAGCACCACCACCCATTCCGTCAGTGAAAAGGGCACCAGCGACAGCAGCCACTCCACCGGGTAGGACACCGCCCGGAACAGTCCCCGGGTCACGGCGTATTCCGTGAACCGGGGGAAATAGGGTAGTATCCAGTACATTCCGGCGGCGATCCCCGCCGGAATGAGACACCACAGCAGACTGCGCCAGCGAAACGGTTTCCTCATCCCGATCTCCTCCCGTAAAAAGCAAAAAAGGTGTCGAAAGCCGCCGCTCCCGAACACCCCAACAACCATTAGTATAGCACAAATGCCCCGGCCATTTCAAGTGGTATCCTCACTGAAATTTTCATTTTTTCCTTGGCGGTTTTGCGAATGGACAAAAGCTCCCCGATGGGATATACTGTAATCGCAGAGACGGAAGAAACCAGAAACCCATGAAGCAGATGGGAGAAAAGGAGGACTGATTCCCATGGTCAATGATGATCCGCCCGTTTCACAACAGAAAATTGATACAGAAGGGAATGAGTCCGAAGATTTACTAACGAAGTAACCCGACCAAAATACACCCCAAGGAGAAATGGTGAGTCCGATGCACAGTTGAGTTCGAGCAAGAATATCCACGATCGAATGAAACGGTGAAATCCAATGTACTAAGTAAATCACCCGCCCGGATCATGCGATCCGGGCGGGTTTCTGTTGCCGCTCCTATATACAGTGCGTACAATCTGGCTGAGTATATACTATCCGGCGAGTCTGTGCAGGCATTCCACTCCTATGCACAGCAGGAATCCCACCGCCGTGGGCAGCGCCGCGGCCAGTGCCGTCCAACGCCAGCTGCCGGTCTCCCGGCGGATGGTGAGCAGGGTGGTGGAGCAGGGCCAGTGGAACAGACACAGGAGCGCGGCCGATGCGGCCGTCCAGACGGTCCAGCCGTGGGCCGTCAACGTCTGGCGCAGCAGCTCTATGCCGCCCAGCTCCGGCAGTGTACCCCCGGCGGTGTAGGCCATGAGGGCGATGGGCAGCACGATCTCGTTGGCCGGGAATCCCAGAATAAACGCCAGCAGGATGACCCCGTCCAGCCCCAGCACCCGTCCGAAGGGGTCGAGCGCGGCGGCAATCTGCGGCAGGAGGGGCGCGCCCCCCACCGACACGTTTGCCAGCAGCCATAAGAGCAGTCCCGCCGGCGCCGCCACCGCCGCCGCCCGTCCCAGCACAAACAGGGTGCGATCCAGCACCGAGCGCACCAGCACCTGCCCGATCTGGGGGCGGCGGTAGGGGGGCAGCTCCAGCGTGAAGGAGGAGGGGATGCCCCGCAGCACCGTGGCGGACAGCAGCCGGGTCATCAGGAGGGTCATCAGCACTCCCAGCAGAATGATCCCGGTGAGCAGGGCTGCCGCCCGCAGGCTGCCTCCGGCGCCGCTGTCTACAAAGAACAGGGTCAGCAGGGTGAGCAGAGTCGGAAACCGCCCGTTGCAGGGGACGAAGCTGTTGGTGAGGATCGCCAGCAGCCGCTCCCGGGGGGAATCCACGATCCGGCAGCCCACCACCCCGGCGGCGTTGCAGCCGAAGCCCATGCACATGGTCAGGGCCTGCTTGCCGCAGGCGCGGCAGCGATGGAAGGGGCGGTCCAGATTATAGGCCACCCGGGGGAGATACCCCACATCCTCCAACAGGGTGAACAGGGGGAAGAAGATGGCCATGGGCGGCAGCATCACCGCCACCACCGCCGCCAGCACCCGGTAGACCCCCAGCACCAGCGCCCCGTGGAGCCATTCCGGTGCGCCGACCCGCCGGCTCAGCGCGGTCAGCGCCGTCTGCCCTCGGCCAAACAAGGCGGCCAGCAGCTCTGACGGGGCGTTGGCGCCCCGGATGGTGAGCCAAAATACCAGCAACAGCAGCAGCACCATCAGCGGGTAGCCGCCCCAACGGCCGGTGACGATGCGGTCGATCCGTCGGTCGGCGGCATCTGCCGCAGTCCGGGTCGTCACCGTGCCCCGGCAGACCGCCCGGGCGGCTGCATCGGCGCTGGCGGCCAGACTGTCCGACAGGGCGGCGCCGACCAGCCCCGCCTGCTCCAGATGCCGCCGTGCCACCGCCAATGCCGGGCATACGGAAGCCTCCTCCGCCAGCGAGACCCCCAGGAATTCATTCAGCGCTGCCTGCATCCCCGGCTCCCCCGCCAACAGCTGCAATGCGGCGAACCGTGGGCTGAGCCCGCCCCGGAGAAACGGCTCCACCGCGGGGGTGAGCACCGCCAGCGCCCGTTCCACCGCCGGAGCGTAGCTCACGGGCGGGGCGGAGCGGGCGGTCGTATGTATTCCGCACAGGGTGTCCGTCAGGCGGCGCAGGCTGCGCTTTTTCCGGGCGGCCGTGCCGCACACCGGCGTTCCCAGTCGCCGGGCGATCTCCGGCAGATCCAGGGTGATGTGCCGCCGCCGGGCTTCGTCCAGCAGATTGATACAGACCACCGTGGGCAGTCCGGTTTCGAGAATTTGCAGCACCAGCCGCAGATTCCGTTCCAGACAGGTGGCATCGCAGACCACCACGATCCCGTCCGCGCCGCCGAAGCAGATGAAATCCCGCGCCACCTCTTCCTCGGCGGAATGGGCGGCCAGCGAATAGGTGCCGGGCACATCCACCAGCAGATAGTCCTGCCCATGGGCAGAAAAGCGGCCTTTGGCGCCGGAGACGGTCTTGCCCGGCCAGTTACCGGTGTGCTGATGCAGACCGGTCAGGCCGTTGAACACGGTGCTTTTGCCCACATTGGGATTGCCGGCCAGCGCCAGCACCCGCTCTCCCCGGCAGGAACAGACGGTCAGTCCCGTGTCCAACGCGCCCCGCCCCACCGATCGTCCGGTCAGACCCATGGCTGATCGTCCTCCTTTCGCTGCACCTGCACCAGCCGGGCGTCCTCATCCCGGATGGCGATGATTGCACCCCGTATCCGGTAGGCGGCCGGATCGCCGCCGGGGCTGCGTCCGACACAGTCGACCCGGCTGCCGGGCAGCAGACCGATGTCCGTCAGCCGCCGCCGCATACCGTCTGCCGTATATAATGTCTGCACCAGCGCCGATTCTCCCGGCTTCAGCGTGCATAAAGGCTGCGTATGCTCCATGTTTCCCATCTCCTCTGTCTCGTCCGGACAAGCCGGGCGGGAGGTCTGCGCCCCGGCCGGTTTGTCTGCGCTCATTAACAGAGTATGCGGTGGACCGGACGGGGTGACGGGCAAATGTTGGACGGTTTGCGGAAAATAGGACTTTTCTTTTGTCCCGGAATCTGGTACAATAGCAATAATCTTTGTTCGGACAGGAGGGTTCTCATGAGCCGGAGCTTGATGCGGGAGAAAAGTATGGCGTCCCGGGCGTTTTTATGGACGCTGGGGATGGCGGTGCTGCTGTTTCTGCCATTTGTGATCTATGACCGGGGATATTTTACGTATTACGGGGATTTCAATGCCCAGCAGATTCCCTTTTACCAGATGGCCCATGATGCAGTGCGCAGCGGGCGGTTCGGGTGGAACTGGCTGACGGATCTGGGGGCGAATTTTGTCGGCTCCTATTCCTTTTATCTGCTGGGTAGCCCCTTTTTCTGGCTGACGCTGCCCTTCCCGTCGGCGGCGGTGCCCTATCTGATGGCACCTCTGCTGGCGCTGAAGATGGCGTGCGCCGCTCTGACCGCCTATGCCTATACCCGGCGCTTTTTGCAGCCCCGCATGGCGGTGCTGGCGGGCATGCTGTATGCGTTCTCCGGGTTTTCGCTCTATAATGTGTTTTTCAACCACTTCCACGAGGCGATGATCTGGTTCCCGCTGCTGCTGCTGGGCATCGAGCAGCAGATGCAGGAGCGCCGGCGGGGGCTGTTCGCCGTGGCGGTGCTCATGAGCGCCCTGTCTAACTACTATTTCTTCATCGGACAGGTGTTTTTCGTGATGATCTACTGGGTGGTGCGGGCCTCCTCCGGCGCTTGGGAGCATCGGGTGCGAGGCTTTTTCGGCCTGTGGCTGCAAGCCTTGATCGGGGTGGCGGGCGCCGGAATATTGCTGTTGCCCTCCTTCTATTCCGTCATTCAGAACAGCCGCTCCACCGAGTATCTGGAGGGGTTCGGCTTTCTCATTTACGGCACCAATCAGCGGCTGTATGACATTCTCCACAGCTTCCTGTTCCCGCCGGAGTTGCCCGCCCGGGCGAATTTCTTTCCGGATGCCAACAACAAGTGGTCGTCCATGTCGGCATGGATCCCCGTATTCGGCTGCACCGGCGTGATTGCCTATTTCCAGTCCCGACGGCATACGGACTGGCTGCGGCGGATGCTGGTGGTGCTGTTTTTCTGTGCTGTGATCCCGGGCTTCAACGCCTTGTTCCAGCTGTTCAACCAGATGTATTACGCCCGGTGGTACTATATGATGGTGCTGCTGCTGATCCTCGCCACCCTGTCCTGCTTTGATGAGGAGCAGCCGGTGGAATGGGGACGGGCGCTGGGCTGGGCCGGTGGCTTGACCGGGGCGTTTGTGGTGTTCATCGGACTGCTGCCCAAAAGCTGGAAGCCGGATGAGGAGACCGGCAAGCTCAAGTGGGGTCTGGAGCGGTATCCGGATATGTTCTGGATCTATGTGGCGGCGGCGGGGCTGTGTCTGGCGGTGACGGGGCTGCTGGTCTATCTGTGGCGGCAGGACCGGCAGCGGTTCATCGGCTGGTGTACCGCCGTGTGTATGGCGGCGTCGCTGCTGTTCGGCTGGAGTTATATGGCGGCGGGGAAATCCATCGGCAACTATCCCGATGACTATGTGATCGATAAACTCATCCGGGGCGGCGACTTTGCGCTGCCGGACGGGGAGATTTTCAGCCGGACGGATATGCACAAGGGCATGGATAATCAGGGGATGTATTGGCAGATGCCCTGCATCCAGGCATTCCACAGCATCGTGCCCGGCTCGGTGATGGATTTCTACAATTCCGTGGGGGTAAAGCGCAGCGTCGGTTCCCGCCCGGACAGCAGCACCTATGCGCTGCGGAGCCTGCTGTCGGTACGGTGGCTGTTCGATTTCGACATGGAGGCGGGCGGCATCGAGCTGTATAACAAAAAGGCGGAGGACGCCTTTGTGGCGGACGGAGCGAATGCCACCATGCCCGGCTGGAGCTATTACGGCATCCAGCAGGGATTCCGCATCTATGAGAATGAGTGTTATATCCCCATGGGCTTCACTTATTCCGGCTATATCACCCGCAGCGAATATGAGGAGCTGTATGAGGATAACCGCCAGTTTGTGCTATTGAAGGCGCTGGTGGTGGAGGATGAGGACGCGACCGTAGTGCCGCTGCCCCACCTGGATCCCTATGACTTCGACTATAATGAAAGTGCTTACAAAACGGATTGCGCCGCCCGGAAGGCGGGAGCGGCATCCGCCTTCACGGTGGATAAGACCGGCTTCACCGCCACCGTCTCCGCCGAAACGGAAAACTGGGTGTTTTTCAGCGTGCCCTATGAGAGCGGCTGGAGCGCCACCGTGAACGGGCAGCCGGCGGATATTCATACGGTGAATGTGGGCTTTATGGCGGTGGCCTGTCCCGCCGGGGAGAATGTGACGATCCGTTTTGATTATGAAACTCCGGGGCTGCGGTATGGGCTGTATATATCCGCTGCGGGGCTGGTGCTGCTGGCGGTGTACCTTATCTGCGTCGCCCGCCCCAACCGCCGGGCGAAGCAGGCGGCGCAAATGCCTCCGACCCCGCCGTCCCCGGAGCCTCCGGCTGCCGGGACGGCGCAGCCGGAGGGAGACTTTGATCTCTATTCCATTTATCATCCGGAGGATTGAAGGCTGTCCGTGCAGGGCACGGCAGTGTTCTGTGTTTTGAACCTGCCTGCTGTTTATTATGTGTTATGTTCTTTGGATGGTATACACTTCGGTATGGATTCATTCAGCCGGATTGCCATTGAGCGGCGGGAGCCGTTTCCGATAAGAGCCTGAGGAAGGCGGGGATGGATATACAAAAGGAACTGGAGTTCGGCTGCGGCGGCGCATACGACGTGATCGTTGTGGGAGCGGGCACGGCGGGTGTGGTTGCCGCCGTCAGCGCGGCACGGCGCGGACGGACACGTCGGTTCGGCAGGAGCCGATCGAGGCGCTGCGGCAGGAGCTGGAGATCATCGGCGCGGTTGTGCCCCGGGATGCATCCGTGTGAAAGCACACGGACACAGGATGTCGAGGTCTTTTGAAACACAGAACGATCGAACGGATCCACCGATGCTTTCACTGAAAAAGCCGACGGCAGACTCAGTTGAACAGCCCCCATTTGTTAGACAGGTATGGCAAAATACCCGGACTGATAAATGGGGTGTTTTTCTATGCCCAAGGGAGTGCCGAACGAAACAATACACGCCGGAATCCGAAGAGATGGTTGTGGAAACCATACGGCAGGAGCAGCTGCGTTATCATGAAGCATGCCGGCGATTTGATGTAAACAGCAGCGACCCGGTCAGCTACACGATCTCAGACCGCCCGGTGCCGAGCATGGTAACAACCATGCCGGACAAGGCGCTTGAAAAGATTCCGGACGGAACAAACCGTATTTTTCATTCCAATCAAGGTTGGCAGTACCAACGGAGGCTCCGCGAGAAGAGTGTCCGGCAGAGCGTGAGCCGCAAGGGAAACTGTCCGGACAATGCGATGATGGAAAACTTCTTTGGCTTACTCAAGAGCGAACTGCTGTATCTGCAGGAATTTCAATCCATGGAACACTTCAAGCAGGAGCTGATCGAATATCCGGATTAGTACAACAATCGCAGAATCAAGGCAAAGCTAAAGGGCCTGCCGCCTGCAATTCACAGACGGCAAGCCCTTTCGGCTGCTTGCGCAATTTTTGCTGAAAGTATTTGTCTACCTTTTTGAGGGGCACTTCGATACGACCCGGGCGGGTTTTGGTATCGGTTGATTATTCCTCGGTGGCCGTTTCAGCGGGCTCCTCGGCGGGAGTCTCCTCGACGGGCGCTTTCTCAGCCGCGTCGGCAGCGGGAGCGGGAGCCTCCTCGGGATCCAGCAGAGCCCGGATGGACAGGCTGATGCGCTTGCGGTCATAGTCGATGGCGGTGATCTTCGCCGTGATCTCCTGACCGATCTTCAGCTCATCCTGGGGCTTTTCCACCCGATGGTTGGCGATCTGGGAAATGTGGATCAGGCCGTCCACGCCGGGCAGAATCTGGGCAAAGGCGCCGAAAGCGGTCATGCCCACGACCTTGGCGGTCACGATGCTGTCTACGGGGAACTGGGTCTTGAAGATCTCCCAGGGGTTGTCCTCCGCCTTGCGATAGCCCAGAGAGATTTTCTTCTTCTCGGCATCCAGACCCTTGATGAATACCGTCACGGTATCCCCTACCTTCATAACCTCGGAGGGGTTTTTAATGCGGTTCCAGGACATCTCGGAGATGTGGACCATGCCGTCCACGCCGCCCAGATCCACGAATGCGCCGTAGGAGGTCAGGCTCTTGACGGTGCCGGTGTAGACCTGACCGACCTCAGCCTGCGCCCAGAAAGCCTCCTCCTGCTCCTTGCGGGCTGCCTGCGCCACCTGACGCACGGAGCCGACCGCATGGCGGCGATGAGGGTTGGTCTCGATGATCTTCAGCTGGACGGTCTGGCCCTTCAGGGGGGACAGATCCTCCATGCGGTTGAGAGATGCCTGAGAGGCGGGGACGAATACCCGCACGCCCTCGGTGTTCACCAGCATACCGCCCTTGATGATATCGGTGACGGTGCCCTCCAGCACGGCGCCCTCTTCTTCGGCCTTGACGATGGTATCCCAGCCCTTGAGCGCATCCACCCGCTTCTTGGACAGCATGATGGTGCCCTCCTGGTCGTTGGTGCGCATGATGAGCAGCTCCAGCTCATCCCCCACCTTCACCAGATCGGCGGGGTTGGCGTTGGGATCGTTGGACAGCTCCGAGACGGGGATGTAGCCCGTCTGCTTGCGGCCAACCACTTCGACCTGAACCTCGTTGGGCGCGATAGCCACGACCAACCCACGGACTTTATCATCAGTGGCGTTCTGCAGAGTTGCATCGATCATAGCGGCAAACTCCTCAGAGCTCATCTCCTCATTAGTTTCGGGGGCTGCGGTGGTTTCCAGGACTTCGCTGTTGTTGACGATTTCGGACATAGTGTGGTGTACCTCCTTTATTATATCGGCTGGGGTGGAAGCCCCGGCGGTAAGACCGACCGTCTCACCGACACGAAACCAGTCCCGCCGGATCTCCGACGCATCCTCCACCAGATAGGCGGGTCCATAGGGTGCACAGACATCCCGCAGCTTGGCCGTGTTGGAACTTTCGCGACCGCCGACAATCACCATTTTGCGGCACTGTTGTGCCAAGTGAATTGCTTCCTGCTGCCGATTTGCAGTTGCATTACATATTGTATCAAAGATTTGGAGATTTGTACAGCTTTTTTTTGCGATTTCCGTACACTTTTCCCATTCAATTGTATGGAAGGTGGTTTGTGACACCATTATGCACGAATCGTAATTTCCGGACTGCGCGATTTTTAGCTGTTGTGTCAATTCGGCCCCGCTGCGAAACACAAAGGCATCGCCGGAACAGTGTCCCCGGATGCCCAGGACCTCCGGATGATCCGGGTCGCCGGCAATGAGCACGGCGGTTTTTTCGCCGCTGCGGGCAGCGACGATACGATGGATCTTGGCCACAAAGGGGCAGGTGGCATCGCAGCAGCGGATGTCCGCCGCCGCGATCTCGTCATACACGCGCCGGGGCACGCCGTGGGAGCGGATGACCAGCACCGCTCCGGCGGGCACCTGTCCTACCTGCTCCACCGTCTGCACGCCCCGGCGGCGGAAATCCTCCACCACCTGCGGATTGTGGATGATGGGCCCCAGAGTGCAGACCGATTCGCCGGAATCCAGCAGGGCGTTCACCGCGTCCACCGCGTGATCGACGCCGAAGCAGAACCCGGCGCTCTTGGCTAATAAAACCGGCATAGACTTCTCCTTAGCTACAAGGGACGCCTGCCGCACAGGCTCCGTGCGGCAAAGGCCCCGGATCTTATCCGCGCATCTCCGGCAGACGGCCGAGAATGACCTCCTTCACCCGGCGGATGGAACCGGCCAGATCGTCGTGGCTGGTGTCCACCAGCACGGCGTCCGCTGCCCGACGCAGGGGCGATGCCGCCCGGTGGGCGTCGTCATAATCCCGCTTTTCCATATCCGCCAGCACCGCCTCGTAGGTGGTATCCACGCCTTTCTCCAGCAGCTCCTTATACCGGCGCCGGGCGCGGGATTCCGGTGAGGCGGTGAGGAAAATCTTCACATCTGCCCGGGGCAGAATGGTGGTGCCGATGTCCCGCCCGTCCATAATGACCGAATGCCGGGCGGCCATATCCCGCTGCACCTGCAGCAGAAACTGCCGCACGGCGGGGATGGCGGACACGGCGGAGGCGGCCATGGAAACCTCCGGGGTGCGGATGGAATCGCTCACGTCCGTGTCCCCCAGAAATACCCGCTGCTCCCCTGCCACATATTGCAGGGACACGGCGGTATCGGGCAGAGCGGCGGTCACGGCGGCGGCATCGGCAGGGTCGATGCCCGCCTGCTGCATCCGGTAGCCGATGGCGCGGTACAGCGCTCCGGTATCCACATACAGAAATTGCAGCTCCCGGGCTAACCGGCGGGCGACGGTGCTTTTCCCGGCGCCGGCGGGGCCGTCGATGGCGATGGCGTATGTCATAGCGATCCTCATTTCTCAGACAAACCGCACGGGGTGTGACCGTTTCGGAACCGATCGGCTTTCCCGTTGCGCTTGTCCCATTATTCACGGTGTCGTATGCTTCGATTTTCAAGGCAAAATCCGACCGCATCCGGACGGAGGGCCGGGCAAATCACGGGGTTTGTCTATTAAGCCCGCCACACCCGCGGGTTGGCCGAAAAGGCGGCGGTCCTCCGCCGGCCTTGTCCGTTCACGCAATATGGGTGCCGGCGGCCATACCGGTGGCGAAGGCGATCTGCAGATTGAATCCGCCGGTGCAGGCATCGACGTCCAGCACCTCCCCGGCAAAATACAGGCCGGGCAGCTTTTTCGACGCCATGGTCCGGGGGTCAATCTCCCGCAGCTCCACCCCGCCGGCGGTGACAATGGCCTCGCTCAGAGGCCGGAACCCGTCGATCCGCACCGGCATATCCTGCACCCCCGCCGCCAGCCGGCGGCGTTCCTCCCGGGTGAGGGAATGGCACTTGCGGTCGGCGGGAATGTCGCATAGCCGCAGCATCACCGGGATGAGCACCCGGGGCAGCAGCTTGCCCAGCGCATTGGCGATGTCCAGATTGCGCCGTTCTTCCAGATCCCGGACGATGCGGGCATCCAGCTGCTCCGGCGACAGCGCCGGTTTCCAGTTGATGTGCAGCCGGTAGCGTCCCGGCATCATCCCGTCCAGATAGGCGCTGGCACTGAGAATCATCGGGCCGCTGACCCCGAAATGGGTGAACAGCATCTCCCCCTGATCGGTGTAGACGATCTTGCGCTTTTGCGTATCCTCCACGGTCAGACCGCAGTTTTTCAGCGATAACCCCTGCATCTCCACGCAGAAGGGGTCGGGGGACTCCAGCGCCGACAGGGAGGGACGGGGTGGCTGCACCGTATGCCCCGCCTGCTGCGCCAGCGCGTAGCCGTCACCGGTGGAGCCGGTAGCGGGATAGGAGGCGCCGCCGGTGGCAACGATCACCCCGTCGGCGGGAAGTGTCGTTCCGTCCTCCAGCGCCACGCCGGTGCAACGGCCGTCCTCCATCACCAGCCGGGTGACCCGTCCCTGTACGAATCGGGTGCCGCCGTCTTTGGCATAGCGCACCAGGGCGTCCACCACGTCCACCGCCTTGTCGGAGCAGGGGAATACCCGGTTGCCCCGTTCCACCTTCAGCGGTACGCCCAGCTTTTCCAGCAGCGCTTCGGTTTCGGCAGGCGGGAAAGCGGTCAGCGCACTGTACAGAAACCGCCCGCCCCGGCGCACATGGGGCAGAAATTCCTCCACGGTGCAGTGGTTGGTCACGTTGCACCGTCCCTTGCCGGTGATCATCACCTTGCGGGCGGGGCGGGGATTGCGCTCCACCACCGTGACGGCGTGCCCCTGCCGTCCGGCCGCCCCCGCGGCCATACATCCGGCGGCGCCGCCGCCAACGACAATTACCTGCATGGGTCAACCTTTCTCCGTTTCTTCCATATGCTCATACACCTGACAGTCATCCCATAGCCGCTCCAGCTCCTCCAGCTTCTGTCGGTTTTGCTCCAGTGTGCGCAGAGATACCGCCACGATCAGCGCGTTAATCACGCTCAGGGGTGCCACCAGCGAATCCACCACCGAGGCCATACCGCTGTGTGCCAGCAGCAGCGCATCCGCGCCGGAGGCAATGGGAGACAGGCGGCTGTCGGTCAGCGCCACCACCCGAGCGCCCTTGGAGCGGGCGTATTCCAGGGTTTTCGCCGCTTTGCTGGAATAGCGGGGGAAAGAGATGATCAGCACCGCATCCTCCGGACCGATGTCCAGCAGCTCGCCGTAGATATCGCTCTGACTGGAGGCGGTGAGCTGATGCGCCTTCGCCCCCAATAGCATTTGCAGATAGTGGATCAAAAATCCGGCCAGCGATTTGCAGCTGCCTGCCCCGAATACATAGAGCTGCCGGGCGCTCACCACCGTTTCCACCGCCCGGTCGAAGTCCGCCGCATCCAGTTCCTCCAGCGTGCGGCGGATATTCTGGATATCCCCGGCGGTTACATCGTGCAGCACCCGGGCGTCGGACATCTGTGCCCGGGCCACCTCCATGCGCTGTACGATCGTCAGCTTGCTGCGGATCAGCTCCTGCAGCGCCTTTTGCAGGCCGGGATAGCCGTCGAAGCCCAGCTCGGTGGCAAATCGCACCACTGTGGATTCGCTGACGCCTACCTCCTGCCCCAGCCGACCGGCGGTCATGAAGGCCGCCTCGTCATACCGGGTCTGGATAAATTGGGCGATGCGCCGCTGCCCCTTGGAAAAGGAGCTCTCATGCGCCGCCATCAGTTCCGCCAGGTTGGATCGCATATCGTCCTCAACTCCTCTGAGAGTCCCCCGTTCGGAGGACTGCCGGGTGCTATTATACTCTCCGCCGTCAAAAAATGCAAGTCCCAATCGCCATCCTGCAAAACGGCAATCGGGACTGGCGGACGAAAGGATGCGGGGCCAGCCGTTCTGTCACGGTATATTTTTTTGCTCCGGTTGTCTCACTACTGGAAATAAGGTGGTATTTGCGCATTCTTCACCTTTCAGAAGGAAGCGATCTTCCCGTTTTCGGTCCGGGAGTTTTGGCAATTCGGCCCGGGGCCGCGCGGTTCGGTCGAGGAACGACCGTGCCCCGTCGGCTTTGCCTGAGGCGCGGGCTCAGAGGTGAAACAGGCGACGCACCTGCCGGTGCCATTTCTGCATATACATACCGATCAGGCGGGTCAGACACCAGTCATACAGCAGGAACACCAGATTCCCCGCCAGCAGGAATACCCAGGGCAGCGGCACACCGCCGATGGTGAAGGCGCTGCTGTCCAGATGGAAAAAGGTCAGCATCACATAGTAGGCCGCCACCATAGAGCCGTCGAATACCGCCAGCTTAATGCCCCATTCGACGGGGCGGGGCAACCGACTACCCTCCAGCGCCGCTTTGAGCACGGAATAGTAGCCGAAAAAGGCAATATATAACCCCTTGCCCTCCAGAGACGGCACCAGCAGCAGCGCCAGCAGGCTGACGGCGGCATAGTGGAGCAGACCGGCGCGTCGGCCGGCCTCGATGACCACCGGCACTCCCGCCATGCCCGCCAGCACCGCCAGGCTGATCTCCGTCACCGGTACGGCGCTGAGCAGCAAAAAAACCAGCGCCAGCGCGGTCAGTACGCCGCCCAGTGCCAGTTTTCCGCTTTTGTTTTGCATAAAAATCACCCCAAATCGGTGGTAGTTGTTAGAAGATAGTCGTTAGGAGAAAACGGCCGGGGCGCACGGAAAAGGCTGCATAGAGCGAGCGGCCGGAGTGCGTGGGAAAGATCACGCGGAGAGAACGGCCGGAGTGCGTGGGAAAGATTACGCGGAGAAAACGGTCGGAGTGCGTGGGAAAGGTTACGCGGAGCGAGCGACCGGGGCGAGGGGAGGAAACTCGGGCAGGGGCGACCGGGGACACGAAGGCTGCCGTTCCGCCCCTTGTCGTGTACGCCCGGTTGGCGCGCCGACCGGTCAGCAGCAGCGGATAAAATCCCCGCCCATGCACTCGCAACAGCAGTCGGTGCAATACAGTGCCGTGCATACGTCGCAGGGGCTGCAGCCGCCGGAATTGTCCGCCGTGCGGTAGCCGCCGGTGCGGCGGTTCATCTGAATGTGGTTGAGCGCCTGCCGGTATTCCGGATTCGACGGCTCCATCTGGCAGGCGGTCTGGAAGTGCGTATGGGCCTCCTCCAGCCAGCCTTTTTTATACAGTACGCTGCCCTTGAGGAAATACCACTCTCCGTTGCGGGAGGCGGCGGGCACGCCGTCCAGCAGCATCTCGGCGTCCATCAGCCGGTTCTGCTGGATCATCCGGCGCACGTCTGCGTATGCGCCGCCGGCACGGCTGTCGCCGGTGCGATAGCCGCCGGTATAACCGCCGGCGGTCTGTCCGGCAGCGCCGCCCCCGGCCTTCCGGGAGCGCACAATGGCATCGTAGGCGTCGTTGATCTCCTGCATCTTTTCCTGCGCCAAATCCGACAGAGGGTTATCCGTATAGTTATCCGGATGGTACTTGCGTGCCAGCGCCCGGTAGGCAGCTTTCACCTCGTCGTCGGTGGCGGTGGGGCGGATGCCCAACACCTCATAAGGATCCCTGCTCATGCGTTCTGTCCTCTCCGGCGATGACCCGCCGCATAGCGGCAGGCATCCCCTGTTCCAAAATGTTGCGTAATATTCCGTCAAACCGGCGGGGGTTCAGCAGATTATAGGCGGCGATACACTCCGCCAGACTGGCATTCAAGGCGCCGGCAGCGTATTCCCGGGCTTCCCGCACGGCTTGTTCATTGCCTTTTGGTATTTTTCTTGCAAAAACATACGGGTTGTAGCGGCTTTTATTCAAATCCTCCGGCAAATCGTCGGCGGCATCCATCAGATACACCCACCGCCCCAGACAATAACCGAACCGCTCCAATATCCGCCGTTCCGTGTCATCCCGGGCGGTGTCCGCCGCCATCCATTCCAGCAGCCGGGCGAATGGCTCGGCTGCGGCATCCACCGAGGCGGTATGCGCCGTCTCCACCGCCCGCTGGGCCGCCATCATCGCGGCGATATGCGTATCTGCGGCGGGCTGCCGTTTCGCCGCCCGCCGGCGATCCAGCGCCGCCAGCGGCAGCAGCAGGGTGGCGCCCAGCCGTTTCCAGAATCCCTCATCCCGGCGGGTGTCCTGCAGCTTATAATAGGTCAGCAGCACCGCCAGATCCGCCGCCCGGTCGATAGCGGCGGTGTTGCGGCACTTCAGGCATCGCTTGGCCGGATTAAAGCTGCACCGCCCCGGTCGAAAATCCGGCGGGGTGTCCTCCAGCGCCATCTGCAGCAGCGCCAAAAAGGTGCTGTCATAGCTGAGGGTCATACGGGCGTGCAGCCCATAACGCCGCCCCAACCGGCGGCACAGAGTACAGTAGATGCCCCGATACTGTTCGTATTCGCCCATGGTGATCTCGGGCTTGTGAAGCCGCACATAACCGAACACCTCGGCAACACCCCCCGATTCCGGATGCGACCATCGCTGATTTTATGATACCGCAAAGCCCCCGGAATAGTATGACGGAATTGTAAATAGTATTTGTCAAAATCGAAAATAGTGCCGCCGGAGATTATTCAGCCATCTCCGGCGGCACAGGGTGGGTTTATTCGGGCTGTGCGGTCGTCGGCAACAGCTTTTTGAGATACTGTCCGGTATAGGAGCTGGGGCAGGCGGCCACCTCCTCCGGCGTACCGGCGATCACCAGCTGCCCGCCGGCATCGCCCCCCTCGGGACCCAGGTCCACCACATAGTCCGCCACCTTGATCACATCCAGATTGTGCTCGATGACGATGACGGTGTTGCCTCCGTCCACCAGCCGCTGCAGCACATCCACCAGCCGCTGCACATCGGCGGTGTGCAGCCCCGTGGTGGGCTCGTCCAGAATATACACCGTGCGGCCGGTGGCCTGCCGCGCCAGCTCGGTGGCCAGCTTCACCCGCTGGGCCTCGCCGCCGGACAGGGTGGTGGCGGGCTGGCCCACCTGAATATACCCCAGCCCCACATCCAGCAGGGTGTGCAGCTTGCGGGCGATC
Organism: uncultured Eubacteriales bacterium; assembly: GCA_934636435.1. Taxonomy (GTDB): domain Bacteria; phylum Bacillota; class Clostridia; order Oscillospirales; family Acutalibacteraceae; genus UBA5905. Next base: position 12,462 of record CAKUAQ010000016.1, on the reverse strand, counting down.
TTCGGGATGGCGGAGAAAAAGCCCGCCGCCTCCTCCACCGTCATTTCCAGCACATCGGCAATGGATTTGCCCTTATACTTGACCTCCAGCGTCTCCCGGTTATACCGCTTGCCGCCGCAGACCTCGCAGGGCACATATACATCCGGCAGGAAATTCATTTCGATCTTGAGAATGCCGTCTCCCTGGCACGCCTCGCACCGGCCCCCCTTCACATTAAAGGAGAACCGCCCGGCGGAATAGCCCCGCACCTTGGCATCGGCGGTGGCGGCATACAGCTCCCGGATATCGTTGAACACCCCGGTGTAGGTGGCCGGGTTGGAGCGGGGGCTGCGCCCGATGGGCGACTGGTCGATGGCAATGACCTTGTCCAGATGCTCCAGCCCCTCCACGGCATCGTGCTTGCCGGGGCGGCACCGGGCCCGGTTCAGATCCCGGCTGAGCCGCCGCAGCAGGATGGAATTGACCAGCGAGGATTTGCCGCTGCCGGATACGCCGGTGACGCAGTTGAACGCCCCCAGCTTGAAGGACACGTCAATATGCTTCAGATTATGCTCCGCCGCCCCCCGAACGGTGAGCAGCCGCCCGTCGCCGGGACGGCGCGCCGGCGGCACCGGGATCTGGCGTTTACCGCTGAGATACTGCCCGGTCAGCGATTCCGGGCAATCCACAATGCCCGCCGCCGGACCGGAATAGAGGATCTGTCCCCCATGCACCCCGGCGCCGGGTCCCACATCCACGATCCAGTCCGCCGCCCGCATGGTGTCCTCGTCATGCTCCACCACGATGAGGGTGTTGCCCAGATCCCGCAGATGCTTGAGGGTCGCCAGCAGCTTATCGTTATCCCGCTGATGCAGACCGATGCTGGGCTCATCCAGCACATACAGCACCCCCATCAGATAGGAGCCGATCTGGGTCGCCAGACGGATGCGCTGGCTCTCGCCGCCGGACAGGGTGGCGGCGCCCCGCCCCAGGGTCAGATAGGACAGCCCCACGCTGTTGAGGAACCCCAACCGCTCCCGGATCTCCTTGAGAATCCGGTCGCCGATGGTATGCTCCCGGGGGGTCAGGGTCAGCCCCTCCACCCATTGGAGCAGCTCCGCCACCGTATCGTCGCACACCTCCATGATGTTGCGCCCGCCCACGGTGACGGCCAGGCTCTCCGGCTTCAGCCGCCGCCCGTGGCATTCCGGACATTCCACCTGACTCATATACCCCTCCAGCTCCTCCCGCATACCCTCACTGGAGGTTTCGTTATAGCGGCGCTGGAGGTTGTTGAGGATACCCTCAAAGGCGGTATAGTGGGTGCCGGAGCCGTATTCCCGGGTGTATTGCATCTGGATTTTCTCGCCCTTGGTGCCGTAGAGCAGCACATCCTTGACCGCCGCCGGCAGCTCCCGATAGGGCGTATCCAGCGAAAAGCCGTAGTGCGCCGCCAATCCGTCGTAATACATCTGGGCGATGGTGCCCCCGGTCTTATAGTTCCAGCCGCTGGCCTGAATGGCTCCCTGCCGAATAGACAGCTCCGGCTGAGGCACGATCAGCTCCGGATCCATCGACATATAGATGCCCAAGCCGGTGCAGCGGGGGCAGGCGCCGAAGGGATTGTTGAAGGAAAACATCCGGGGGGACAGCTCCTCCACGCTGACCCCGTGTTCCGGACAGGCATAATTGCGGGAAAAGGTCAGCTCCTCCCCACCGATGACATCCACCGTCAGCAGCCCGCCGGACTGCTCCGTGGCGGTCTCCACGCTGTCGCTGAGCCGCCGCAGCATATCCGGGCGCACCACCAGCCGATCCACTACGATCTCGATGGTGTGCTTCTTGTTTTTGTCCAGCGTCACCGGCTCCAGCAGGTCGTGCATTTCCCCGTCGATGCGGGCGCGGGCGTAGCCGGCGGTGCGGGCGTTTTCCAGCTCCTTGGCGTATTGCCCCTTGCGTCCCCGGACGATGGGCGCCAGCAGCTGAATTTTCGTCCCCTCCGGCAGCGCCGCAATGCGATCCACGATCTCATCCACCGTCTGCTGGCGGATCTCCCGCCCGCACACCGGGCAATGGGGAATACCGATGCGGGCATACAGCAGCCGCAGATAGTCAAATATCTCCGTCACCGTGCCCACGGTGGAGCGGGGGTTTTTGGAGGTGGTTTTCTGGTCGATGGAGATGGCGGGGGACAGCCCCTCGATATAGTCCACATCCGGCTTCTCCATCTGCCCCAGAAACATCCGGGCATAGGAGGACAGGCTCTCCACATACCGCCGCTGCCCCTCGGCATAGATGGTATCAAAGGCCAGCGAGGATTTGCCGCTGCCGGACAACCCGGTAAACACCACCAGACTGTCCCGGGGCAGCTCCACGTCCACGTTCTTCAGATTGTGCGCCCGCGCACCTTTCACCAATATTTTTTTCAGCTCAGCCATCCTGCTCTCTCCTTGGCGTTTTTCCGCATTCTGTCGCTTAGTATGTCCCGTTGTGCCGCCGAAATCGCGGCAGAATAAAGAACATTTGTTCAATTCGACAGTATTATACAGAGTTTGTTGGGATTTGTCAAGAAAAGACCCGTAAAATTTCCGTATTTGCAGGGGGCGGCTTTTCGGTTTTATGCTATGCCGTGTTTCGCCCGTGCTATTTTTGTCGGCGCAAAAGGGGTATGTGCCTGCGGCGCAGGGCTACACCGTTCGCCCTCAAAACCGTGATCTTAACAGAAATCGGAAACCCGTTAAGGGGGCGCATCATTGTCCATCACCTACAGCTCCCCTTCCGGGCGGTCGGCATCCACAAAGCCGACCGCCGCTTCACCGCCGAAAATCTTCTCTACAAGGGATCGCAGCGCGTCCCGCGCGGCAAGCATCCGCTCGCGGGTAAAGGTCCGTAAAGCCGTCAGCGGGAAAGAAAATATCCGTGGATGGCGGCGTGATCTTTCCGTGTTTGCTCTGTTGCCAGATCCGGCGGCGGGTACGCCTGGCGGTTGTCGATGCCCCTTGCCATCACAACGCCGCAGCGGTCGTTCGGCAGCTCTTCAAAAATCTCTTTTTCCACAAGAAATTTCATATTCCGTTCCTCCGATCATTCGCATTGGACCGGGATGCAGATCTCGGTCACAAACTTCTCCGTATCGTTGGTAACGCCGTAGTCAATGAGCGTGATCTCGCGGGAAAAGCCGGCGATCTGCATTTTGTGCTTGTCGATATAGCCCAGCAGCTTTTGATAGTGCGCCGGAGCCTCCTTATGACTGCCCCGAAAGCGCAGCCGCACACAGAGGATCTCCGGCAGCTCCCGTGTTTCACCTGTATAAATATCCTCCCGATCCAAGATCAGAAAGATACCGTCGTACCGCGCCGTTTCCGCCTTTTGCAGGTGCTCCGCCGAAATGCCCAATCCGACCTTGCCGAGAAAGACAACGGCCTCGGCATCGGACTGATCCAGCCTTCGGATCGGTGCTTCCATATCGGCGGAGCCGTCGATCTTCAGCGGCTCGTCCATCCACACAATGCGGCAAGCGGGGAGACGGATCCGGGAAACCGTATTCAGCGGGGTGGCTTCTGCGTCCGTCAGCCAATTCAGGCGATGGTCGATCTTCTGCTCAATGCGTCTCAGCTCCTGCTGCTTTTTGAGCACCGCCTGCTTCTGCTGCCGGAGCTTTTCTTCGATACGGTCAATGTCCCTGTTTTTCAGAAAGTCCTCGATTTCAGAGAGCGGCATATCCAATGCCCGCAGATAGCGGATGGTATTCAGCACCTCAAATTGTTCCGCTCCGTAATAGCGGTAGCCGGAATCGGGCGAAATATATGCCGGGGTCAGCAGTCCGATACGCTCATAGTGCCGCAGACTGCTGACGCTGATACGGAACAGCTTGGACACCTCCCCGATGGGAAAAAGATTTTTTCTGTTCATACCCTTAACCTCCGAATACAGGCTTGCGGTCTTTCCGACGAATCGCGGCAAAAGCGATGACGCAGATCACGACGGACAGCAGCGAGCCTGCCGCCGTTGCCAGGCCCATCGGGAAAAGCGTTGCCGGGAAAAACTGCGAGGTCAGATAGACACCGGGGATACGTACCAGTGCGATGGCGAGGATATTATGCAGAAACGACAGCCCGGATCTTCCGCAGGCGCAGAAGTAGCCGCTGAAGCTGAAATGGATCCCCGCAAAAATGCAGTCAAAAATATAGCCCCGAAGATACTGACCGCCGAGGCAAACAACCTCCGCACCGTCGGCCGTGGTTTGGTCTGTGAACATGGCAACGATAGGCTCTGCTGTAAACTGAACGGTGATCGAAGCAAGAATGCCGAAGCCCGCAGCGAGCATGACCGCATACCGCAGCGTCTGCATGGCCCGTTCCGGCTTGCTTGCGCCGATATTCTGTGCACCCAGCGCCGAAACCGTGGAGAGCATCGAGGACGGGATCAGGAACAGAAAGCCTATTATTTTTTCGACAATACCGACTGCCGCAGCGTCATTCAGACCTCTCTGATTGGCAATGACGGTAATGACGATAAAGGCAATTTGAATCAAACCATCCTGTAAGGCGATGGGGACGCCGATCCTCAAGAGCTTTCCCGTTACCGACTGACGGGGCTTAAAGTCGGATTTCTCCAGCACGATACTCTTTCGCTTCAGAATCACAACCAGGGACACGACTACGCTGATCGCCTGGGATACCGTGGTGCCCAGCGCCGCTCCGACAGGGCCCAGGCGGAACACACCCATAAAGAGATAGTCCAGACCGATATTGGCGGCACAGGCAACGGCGATAAAAACCATCGGGCTTTTGCTGTCGCCCATCCCCCGGAAGACAGAGCTGATGATGTTGTAGGCCGTGATACAGGGAATGCCGATAAAGCAGACGGTCAAATATGCCGCTGTGCCGTCAGCCGCCTCCGGCGGCGTGGATATGGCAGAAACGATGGGGCGCACCAGCGCCAGCAAAACTGCCATCAGCGTGACGGACACCGCCATAAAGAGTGTCGCCGTATTGCCCACAGCCTTTGCCACCTGCCTGCGGTCGCCCGCACCGATGGCTTGTCCGATGCTGACGGTCGTTCCCATCGCCAGCCCGACGATCATCACCGTGAGCATATGCATGATCTGCGAGCCGATGGAAACGGCGGTGGTGCTGGCAACACCCTCAAACTGACCGATGATGAACAGGTCGGCCATGCCATAGAGTGTTTGCAAGAAATACGAGAGTAAGTACGGCAGCGAGAACAGAATGACATTTTTGAATACGCTGCCGGTGGTTAAGTTCTTTTCCATTGTGTTTGTTCCCTCTTTGCGTTTTGTTACTTCTACATTATAAACTCTGCAATAGATATAGAGTCAAGAGAGAATTTGAAATTTGTTTGGCTCAACAGGGGAAAAGTAGGCGGTTTCCTCCGCACCAACCGTTTCGCCAACAAAAAAAGGCCCCGAAGGGGCCTTTTTTTATTGGTGGAGGCAGGACAATAGAGATGTTTTTGTGCTTTCTCTGTCATGACTTGAACCCATGTAATATATAGTTACAATACTGTCAGCTTATATCCATTCTTCCCATGTGCTATATAATTTTAATATAGCATTCTTATCTTTTTTTTCGAGTGATCGAGAAACAAGTATACTTATTGAATTTTCGGGACAATGCACTAAGTTTTTTTGAAAACCTAATAGACTTGGCCAATTCAAATAGAAATTGTTTTTGGGTTTCTTCTTATATCCCCAATAAATTGAAGAATGATTTCTGACAAATGTTTCTCCCAAATACATCGCAAAATCCGAACTAATGCCTAATACATCGTAAGAAAGATTTAGAGGAGTCCCATCAGTGTAATTTGTTTCTTTCTGTTCAACCAGCAAATTCTCATACCAATCCCAAAACTCAACTAACGATTTTTTCGTAAAGTCTAATTCAATCAGTTTATTTGCATTACTTTCAAGAAATTCTTGCAAATAGTTAATCCGATTTGGAATCTGCGAAATATAATATTCAAAATATTGTTTAGCCTCGTTAGCTGTCATCTCATGATACGGCTTGAAAAACGGTGGTATCATGTATTGGTAATGAATTTTCATATTTTCTCCTATTTCCCGATGGTATATGTTACTTTTCCACCTGTTAGTATATTTGCTTAGTCCAGATAATCTTTTAATGGTTGGGAAGCTCCAGCCTTTCCTGTAACAGGGCTTTCAAAGAAATGCCAATGCGCACTGTCCATATCCCCGTTATTAATTAAATACACATCTTTATCAATTTGTGTTTTTACAAAATCTGTAGCAGATGTATATCCAACTTTTGATTCATGTCCGACCTTGTTAGAATATTGATCTACATACCGTTTGCCATATGGGGTGTCAAAACTTTTTTTGTGATTCGCCACCATACACTTGTGCTTTGGTACAGAGAAAACTCGCCGTTTGGGTAGCAAAAAAGCCCGATATGTTCGGGCTTTTCGCAGGAGATATCTTTTTTTCTCCACATTCTGGTGGAAGCGGCGGGAATCGAACCCGCGTCCGAAAACCACTTGATACGGCTTTCTCCGAGTGCAGTCAGTCTATGAGGATTCCCCTCACGGGCCGCCGACAGACAGGCAGCTCGCTACGGTAGCCACTACGCCGTGACGGGGAGGGTGGCACCTCTCCGTTCACGTTCACCGCTCATCGACGCCCCGCACCCGGCCGCGGTATTCCGGGGAAGGACGGGCAGCCTAATTAGGCCGCCAGGGCAACAGAATTGTTGTCGTTTACTTTCAGGTTTGCCGCTTTTATAGCGGGTCGGCGCCGCTACTCGCTTACCGTATCGCACGATCCCCGTCGAAACCTTTACGCCCCCGTGTCTCGTGGATACAGATTCATTATACGCAGTTTTCCGGCGGCTGTCAACCGGTTTTCGCTGCCCAGCTGCTTTTTCGGTCGCCGTTTTCGACAAAAACCGCACACGCCGGAAAGGGAGTCCCGCTCTCAAGGTCATCAAAAGCGATCCCGGGACGTCAAAACCGCTATACCCCGAAGCCAAACCGCCCGCAGGAAAAACCGTCTTAATGCCCCGGTTACCCTTTGCAAGGCAGCGCCGTTGGCTGTCTCCGTCGAGCACTCGCGGAAAACGGCGTAAATCCCACAAAAACAGACCGTGCCCCCTCTCCGGAGGTGCACCACACCCGCTCCGACAAGCAGAAGCCTATGTGCGCTCGAATACCCACCGTTTTCCGGCCGTCTCCGGTGCGTCAAAAAACAAACACCCGAATATACCAAACGGCACCCTGTTTTTGACAGGGTGCCGTTTCCTTCACTCGATGCAGGCGCAGGTGAAAGCCGCCCGTCGCCCGTGTGCGAAATCCGGTCATGGGCGGCGGGGCGCTTACAGCACCCGCACCCGGATGACATCCCGGATGCCCGCAATATCCCGGGAGACGGAATCCTTGACCGCGCCCTCGATATCCAGCACGGTATAGGCGTAATCCTTGCGGGATTTATTGGTCATGGAGGCGATATTCACCCCGGCGCCGGAGACCACGGCACTGATCTGCGCCAGCATATTGGGCACATTCTTATGCAGCACACAAACGCGGGTGTCGCCGCTGCGGGGCACCTTCATATCGGGAAAGTTGACCGAATGGGTGATGTTGCCATTCTCCAGATAGTCCATCAGCTCGTCGGCTGCCATCACGGCGCAGTTGTCCTCACTCTCCGGGGTGGAAGCGCCCAGGTGGGGAATGGCGATCACATTCGTCACGCCCAGCATATCATCGCTGGGGAAGTCCACCACATAGGCAGCCACCTTGCCGCTCTCCAGTGCCGTCAGCATGGCCGCGCTGTCCACCAGCCCGCCCCGGGCAAAATTCAGCACCCGCACGCCGTCCTTCATCGCGGCTAAGGCGTCCTTGCCGATCATCCCCTTGGTGTCCGGGGTCAGCGGCACATGGACGGTGATATAATCGCAAGCGGTGTAGATCTCCTCCAGTGTGGCGGCATGATGGATGGAGCGGGACAGCTTCCACGCAGCATCCACCGACAAAAACGGATCGTAACCGTAGACCTCCATACCCAGTGCCGTGGCGGCATTGGCCACCAGCACGCCGATGGCGCCCAGACCGATAACCCCCAGCTTTTTGCCGAGAATTTCCGGACCGGCAAAGGCGGATTTGCCCTTCTCCACCAGCTTGCCGACGGCATCGCCCTCCCCTTTGAGGGTTTTGGCCCACTGCACGCCGTCCACGATCTTCCGGGAAGACAGGAACAGCCCCGCCAGCACCAGCTCTTTTACGGCGTTGGCATTGGCTCCCGGGGTGTTGAATACCACAACGCCCTTTTCGCTGCAGGCGTCCACGGGGATGTTGTTAACCCCGGCGCCCGCCCGGGCAATGGCCCACAGGCTGTCCGGCAGCGCCATATCGTGCATGGCGGCGGAACGCACCATCACGCCGTCCGCGTCGGCCAGCTCCTCGCCGACGGTATATCCGGCGCCGAAACGCCCGGTGCCGCAGGCGGCAATTTTATTCAGTGTACAAATCTTCATATGCTTGCTCCCTCACTTGCAGCTCGGCTCAGCCGTGCTGCTCCTCAAATTCTTTCATAAAGGCGACCAGCTTTTCCACGCCCTCCACCGGCATGGCGTTATAGATAGAGGCCCGCATACCGCCCACGGAGCGATGCCCCTTGATATTCACGAAGCCCGCCTCGGTGGCTGCCTTTACGAAAGCGGCGTCCACGTCGGCATCCCCGGTGACAAAGGGCACATTCATCAGCGACCGGTCCTCCGGCTCCACCGTGCCGCGGAACAGCTTCGACTGATCCAGAAAGCCGTACAGAAGCGCCGCCTTTTTCTCGTTGATGGCCTGCATATTTTCCAGACCGCCGATGTCGTTCTTCAGCCATTCCAGCACCAGCTTGAGCATATAGATGGCGTAGCAGGGCGGGGTGTTGAACATGGAGCCGTTATCGGCATGGATCTGATAGTTGAACATAGTGGGGGTGATGTCCATGGCGTGGCCGATGAGATCCTCCCGGATGATGACCACCGTCACACCGGCGGGTCCCATGTTCTTCTGAGCGCCGGCGTAGAGAATGCCGAATTTGGACACGTCGATGGGCTTTGACAGGATGCAGGAGGAGGCGTCCGCCACCAGCGGCACCTTGCCGGTATCCGGCAGAGTGTGGTACACCGTGCCGTAGATGGTGTTATTCATGCAGATGTAGAAATAGTCCGCCTCCGGATCAAAGGTTGCGGAATCCAGCTTGGGAATATAGGAGAAGGTCTTATCCTCGGAGCTGGCCACCACCCGGGCCTTGCCGTAGCGGGCGGCCTCTTTATAGGCCTTTTTCGCCCACTGACCCGTCACCACGTAATCGGCCTTGCCGCTGCCGGTCATCAGGTTCATGGGAATCATGGCGAACTGGGAGGAAGCGCCCCCCTGCAAAAACAGCACCTTATAGTTATCCGGGATACCCATGACCTCCCGCAGCAGTCCCTCGGCGCCGTCGATGATGCCCTGATACACCTTGGAGCGATGAGACATCTCCATCACAGACTGTCCGGAACCCTCATAATCCAGCATTTCGTCTGCCGCCCGGCGTAGCACGCTCTCCGGCAGCATGGACGGTCCTGCGGAAAAATTGTATACTCTTGCCATGTCTCATTCCTCCGATAAAATCATTCGGCTGCAGCGGACAGCTGTTCGTCCGATACGCGGACAAACGTCCGTTGCAAAGTCCGTTAAACAGTATTGTAGCGTACCCGCAAATCTTTGTCAACCGTTGACAAGAAAAAAGGACAGGCTTTATAGAAATTTCCCGAAATGTTCGTCAGAGGCGAACAACTCGACGCAAAAAGCGTGCCCCCGACCGACCGTCGGGGGCACACACATACATCGGACATCGGAGAGAGATCAAATGGATATCTCCGTGGATACCCGATACAGATCCAGATCAAAGGCCTTCTTCATAGCCAGCGCCTCGGTGATGTCGAAGTCGCACACATGGTCGTTCTGGATAGCGACTACGCGGTTCTCCTTGCCCTGCTGGAGCAGACGCACCGCATAATTGCCCATCCGGCTGGCCAGCACCCGATCCCGCGCCGTGGGGGAACCGCCCCGCTGCACGTGTCCCAGCACGGTGGCACGCGCCTCGACGCCGGTGACCTCCTCGATCTTCTCGGCCAGCTCCTGCACATGGCCGACGCCCTCGGCCACAATGATGATGAAATGATGCTTGCCGGTGCGGGCGGTGGCCTGCATCCGGTCAACGATATCCTTTTGGAAGTCGTAGGGAACCTCCGGCACCAGAATGCTGGTGGCACCCACGGCGATGCCGGCGTTCAGCGCCAGCCACCCGGCCCGGCGGCCCATAACCTCCACCACGCTGCACCGGTCATGGGACTGGGAGGTGTCCCGCAGCTTGTCCACCATCTCCACGATGGTGTTCATGGCGGTGTCGTAGCCGATGGTCTCGTCGCAGCAGGAAATATCGTTGTCGATGGTGCCGGGCAGACCGATGCAGGGAATCCCATGGGCGGTCAGGTCCCGGGCGCCCTTGAACGAGCCGTCGCCGCCGATGACCACGACACCCTCGATGCCGTGTTTATGGCAGTTATCCACCGCCTTCTGCATGCCCTCCTCGGTGCAGAATTCAGGGCTGCGGGCGGTGTAGAGGACGGTTCCGCCCCGATGAATGATATCGGATACGCTGCGCAGATTCATGGGGATCAGCTCCCCCTTGATCAGGCCGTTGTACCCCCGCACAACGCCGAACACCTCCATACCCTCATGGAGGGCGGAACGTACCACGGCACGCACGGCCGCGTTCATGCCGGGGGCGTCGCCGCCGCTGGTCAGCACAGCAATCTTCTTCATGGTGCATTGCTCCTTTGTCTCGTGTATTTATTGTCAGGGACTGTCGCCCGCCTGTTTCAAGAAACGCAAAAGAGACCGGGAAATGCCGTCTGAGAACGGATTTCGGCGTTCTTTACCGGACACAGATCCTATACAGCCAATGGTATTGTATCCCGTTGTCGGGGTGTTGACAATGGATTTTTATTCCGGCAAAATGGATATTTGTTGCATCGACAGTTTGCCGTTTTTCACAAAAATCAAAAACATGTCCGAATTTTATAAAATAGCCCTGTACAAATGCGCATAAATTTGGTATAGTTATATAGGAAACATCGGGTCAACACCGAGTAAGGAGGAAACAAACCATGAAGCACGGAACCATCATTACCATCGGACGGCAGAGCGGCAGCGGCGGCCACGAGATCGGCAAGAAGCTGGCGGAGAAGCTGGGTATTCCGGTGTATGATAAGGAGCTGCTGAAGCTGGCCGCGGAGGAGAGCGGGCTGGCTCCGGAGAATTTTGAGCTGTACGACGAGGTGCCCACCAGCAGCTTGCTGTATTCGCTGTCGCTGGGGAATTACGGCATCTCCATGGGGCAGTACGACATCCCCATCCACCAGAAAATTTTTCTGGCGCAGTTCGACACCATCCAGAAGCTGGCGGACAAGGGCGAGAGCTGCGTGATCATCGGGCGCTGTGCCGATTATGCGCTGGCAAAGCGGGATCAGGTCATCAACGTGTTCATCCGGGCGGATATCAAGAGTCGGGTGGCCCGGGCGCTGGCGCGGCATCCCGGCACCACGGAGAAAAAGGCGGCGGACGAGATTGTGCGCACGGATAAGCGCCGCGCCAGCTATCACAATTTCTACGCCGATACCCGCTGGGGCAGCATCGAAAGCTACGATCTGGTCATTGACAGCCTCAAGACCGGTATCGACCAGACGGTGGATACCATCGCCTACTACGCCAACCTGCGGTTCCCCGATTAAGGTTTGAACCCCGGCATCCGGAGATAGTCGGCGGGAGTCCGGAGAGGAAACGGTACCCATAAAAAGCAGCGGCCCGGAGAAACGGATGTGGACTGTACCCATCAAAACGGACAGTGAATAAAGATCCCCCGGCACTGAAGTAACCCCAAAAAGTCAGACAAAGAATCGGGATAAAAATTCTGCAAGCAGCCGAAAGGGTTTGCTGTCTGTGAATTGCAGGCAGCAAGCCCTTAAGCTTTGCCTTGACTTTGCGGTTGTTGCAATAATCCAGATATTCGATCAATTCCCGCTTGAAGTGTTCCATCGAGCTGAATTTCTGCAACACAGCGCGTATTGTAAACTTAAATGAAAGGTGAGAACCTCTCATCCCTTTTGGTATAATGGTTTCACCGCAAAACGCAGCTACTCCCTAAAGCCGGTATCCTCAAGCTGCTTTTCCATGGCGGACAGCGTCAGGATAAAATAACGGCCGTCCTGCGTTTTATCCCGCATGTAAAAATAATCTCCATCATTTTTCTCAGAGTAACAAGGAATGACATATTTGCAGGGTGGCTTGTCGCCCTTCGTGATTTTTGCGCTCCCGGTTTCGCAGCCGTGGAGCGTTTCGCATTCTGCCAGCAGCTCCGGTCCTGCAGCGCGATGAATGCAGCCGTCCACACCGCCGCCACCCAGCAGT